>NZ_JBEXYP010000003.1:0-451829 GCF_040630995.1 Micromonospora sp. NPDC005710
TGACCAGTCCGGGGTATAAATCATAATTGGCACTGGCTTTACAAGCACCCTGTTGAGTTCTCAAAGAACAACCACACACCAACCAGAAACCCCACCACCGCAGGGCCCCGACCGGGGCTTTTCCGCACCCATGACCAGCGCTATCAGCGCCAGGCACTCTTACTACGTTACCCGCTCGTTTCCGCCGTGTCAAACCGATATTTCGCGGTTCGTCGTGCTTCACCCGGCAATGCGGATAGTATTGCTCGCTCAACTCCACGATGACGCACGTCGTTGCCGACGTTCGTTTCTGTCGTGGGAAGCCGCAGACCGGCCGATCGCCGCTTCGCGGCTTTCCGCCCGGCTCCTGCCGGCTTCGAAACTCTACCCGGTCGGCTTCGCGTTCGCAACCCCGTTTCCGGAGTGTTTCGCACCGCCCGATCCTCAGTCTCGCTCGGCGTTCCCGCCACGAGCCTGGCGCCCGTTCTCGGCCGGTTTGTCCGGCCTCCCCCGTGCAGAGAGAAAGTTACGCGGACGGCCCGAAGAAGGCAAATCAGGGTTCATCACTGGTTCGGACGAAGAGCGTTCGCCGGTCCCCGGCACAGCCGAGGACGCGGGATGCCTCGACGTGCCAGAGTGTCAGTCATGGATGAGTCCAGGCACGGTGCCAGAGTGTTCGCCGAGCAGGCGCTGCTCGGCCTCGTCGGGCCGTTCTGGCAGGTGGTGATCGGTGCGGTCGTGCTTGTCGTCCTCGTGCTCTCGGTGGGACGACTGGCCCGACGAGGCAGGTCCCGGATGACCACGGCGCTGCTGGTGACGGCGGCGGCCATCGCCGGGTTCGCGGTGATCGGCGTCCTACTGGAAGGCTGACAGGTCAGAGCCGGCGATTCGCCAGGCTCGGCAGCTCGGCGCGGATCGTGGCCAGCCGTTCCAGGTCCAGGTCGACGACAGAGACACCCGGGCCGTCCGGCACCTGGCCGATGATCGTCCCCCACGGGTCGACCACCATGCTGCGGCCGAAGCAGGTGCGACCCGGCTCGTGGTCGCCGGTCTGGCCGGCCGCCGCCACGAAACACTGGTTCTCGATCGCCCGTGCCCGCAGCAGGACCTCCCAGTGATCCCTGCCGGTGTGCATCATGAACGCGGCCGGAACCACGAGAAGCTGCGCACCCCCGTCGGACGCGAGCAGCCGGTACAGCTCCGGGAACCGCAGGTCGTAGCAGATCGACAGGCCGACCCGCAGCCCTTCGACGTCGACCACCACCGGTTGAACCCCGGGGGCGACAGTCGCCGACTCCAGGTAGGAGACACGACCGGGGATCTCCACGTCGTACAGGTGAATCTTGCGATAGCTCGCGGCCAGGCTGCCGGCGCGGTCGAAGACCAGCGAGGTGTTCCAGGTGTGGTCAGGGTCCGGGCCGGCCTCGTGGAACGAGCCGGCCACCAGCCAGATCCCGAGCCTCCGGGCGACCTCGGCGAAGAAGCTGCCCACCTCCCCGTCGACCGGCTCCGGGTCGGGCAGCCCCGCGGCAGGACCCAGGTAGTCCACGTACTCCGGCAGGACGGCGAGATCCGCGCCGTCGGCGGCGGCCCGCTCCAGCAGGGCCTCCGCGGCCTCCAGATTGGTCTTACGGTCGTCCCGGGCGTTGAGCTGGCAGACGGCGACACGCATGAGCAAAGAGTACGGCTGGAGCCCGCTGACGG
The DNA here is from genome assembly GCF_040630995.1 of Micromonospora sp. NPDC005710. NCBI lineage: Bacteria > Bacillati > Actinomycetota > Actinomycetes > Micromonosporales > Micromonosporaceae > Micromonospora > Micromonospora sp. NPDC005710. Next base: position 1,684 of record NZ_JBEXYP010000003.1, read on the forward strand.
ACAGCGTCACGGTCTGGCGAACGCCGCCGTGGTCACGGGCGGGCGCGGCCGGACACGATCACGCCGGCCGCTCAGGATCGAACGGCCGGCGTGATGCGGGAGAGATCAGGCGGACTTTTCCTCGCGGTCGCGCCGGGCCCGGCGGCCGGTGAACTCACGCGGCACGATCGTCGGGTTGACGTTCTCCAGGACGACCTCGCGGGTGATCAGCACGCGGGCGGCGTCGGGGTTGCTCGGCACCTCGTACATCGCGGAGAGCAGAACCTCCTCGATGATGGCCCGCAGACCACGGGCACCGGTGCCCCGCAGCATCGCCTGGTCGGCGATCGCCTCCAGTGCCGGCTCGTCGAACTCCAGCTCGACACCGTCCAGCTCGAACAGACGCTGGTACTGCCGGACCAGGGCGTTGCGCGGCTCGGTGAGGATTCGCACCAGGGCGCTGCGGTCCAGGCTGCGCACGTTCGTGATGACCGGCAGTCGGCCGACGAACTCGGGGATCAACCCGAACTTGAGCATGTCTTCCGGCATGACCTGGCTGAAGATGTCATCGGTCGACCGCTCGGACACCGACCGGAGCCGGGCGCCGAAGCCGGTGCCACCCTGCCCGGTGCGGGACTCGATGATCTGGTCGAGACCGGCGAACGCGCCACCACAGATGAACAGCACGTTCGTGGTGTCGATCTGGATGAACTCCTGGTGTGGGTGCTTGCGCCCGCCCTGCGGCGGCACGTTCGCCACCGTGCCCTCGAGCATCTTGAGCAGTGCCTGCTGCACGCCCTCACCGGAGACGTCCCGCGTGATCGACGGATTTTCCGACTTGCGGGCGATCTTGTCGACCTCGTCGATGTAGATGATCCCGGTCTCGGCACGCTTGATGTCGTAGTCGGCGGCCTGGATCAGCTTGAGGAGGATGTTCTCCACGTCCTCGCCCACGTAGCCCGCCTCGGTGAGCGCGGTGGCGTCGGCGATGGCGAACGGGACGTTCAACATCCGGGCCAGGGTCTGCGCCAGGTGGGTCTTGCCGCACCCCGTGGGGCCGAGGAGCAGGATGTTGGACTTGGCCAGCTCGACGGCATCACTGCCGGAGCCTGGCGCGCCAGCCGCCTCGGCCTGGATCCGCTTGTAGTGGTTGTAGACCGCGACGGCGAGTGCCTTCTTGGCCTGATCCTGACCCACGACGTAGGTGTCGAGGAACTGGCAGATCTCCATCGGCTTGGGAAGCTCTTCCCACTTCACCTCGCCGGACTCGGCCAACTCCTCTTCGATGATCTCGTTGCAGAGATCGATGCACTCGTCGCAGATGTAGACCCCAGGGCCCGCGATGAGCTTCTTGACCTGCTTCTGCGACTTACCGCAGAAGGAGCATTTCAGTAGGTCGCCGCCGTCACCGATCCGTGCCACCTACGTTCTCCCTGCACTCATCGGCCGGAGACCCGGCCCTGACCTGCGGACGTTGCGCGCCGCCCGACTTTCGTTCGCGCCGCCGGCCAACCGGCGAAGCGGTACGGACCCGACGTTACCCGCTGGCGGGGCATTCTCCGACCCCCAAAACGGGTGTGTCAGAGGTCGGCCGGGAACGGAGCCCCGGCCAACCTCTGACCCGGTACAGCTCAGCGGGCGGCGTTGGCCGCCAGCAGACCCTTCTTGCGACTGGTCAGGATCGTGTCGACCAGCCCGTACTCCTTGGACTCCTCGGCCGTCATGATCTTGTCACGGTCGATGTCCTTGCGAACCTGCTCGGCCGGGCGGTTGCAGTGGCGGGACAGCATGTCCTCCAACTGCGTCCGCATCCGCAGGATCTCCCGGGCCTGGATCTCAATGTCCGAGCCCTGCCCGTAGCCGCCCTCGGTGGCCGGCTGGTGGATGATGATCCGCGAGTTCGGCAGGGCCATCCGCTTACCCGGGGTGCCCGCCGAGAGCAGCACCGCCGCCGCGCTCGCCGCCTGCCCGAGGCAGACCGTCGAAATGTCCGGACGGACGTACTGCATGGTGTCGTAGATCGCCGTCATGGCCGTGAACGACCCACCCGGCGAGTTGATGTACATGATGATGTCGCGGTCCGGATCGGTGCCCTCGAGCGTCAGCAGCTGGGCCATCACGTCGTTGGCCGACGCGTCGTCCACCTGGACGCCGAGGAAGATGATCCGGTCCTCGAAGAGCTTGTTGTACGGGTTCGACTCCTTGACCCCGTACGACGTGCGCTCGACGAACGACGGCAGCACGTAGCGGTTGTGCACGGCCGCGAACTGGGGCGGCAGGCTCAGATCGGTCATCGTCAGCTCCTCAGCTCAGGGTCCCGGCGCCATCCGGAACCTGTGCGGCCCCGATGATCACCTTGTCGATGAAGCCGTAGTCCATGGCCTCCTGGGCGGTGAACCAACGGTCCCGGTCCGAGTCGGCCTCGATCTGCGACTGGCTCTGGCCGGTGTGGTGCGCGACCCGCTCCTGGAACATCCGCTTCGTGTAGAGCATCTGCTCCGCCTGGATGGCGATGTCGGACGCCGTGCCGCCCAGACCACCGGACGGCTGGTGCATCATGATCCGTGCGTGGGGCAGGGCGTACCGCTTGCCCTTGGTGCCCGCGCAGAGCAGCAGCTGACCCATCGAGGCAGCCATGCCCATCGCCACGGTCGACACGTCGTTGTCGATGAACTGCATGGTGTCGTAGATCGCCATGCCGGAGTAGACCGAGCCACCCGGCGAGTTGATCCACAGGTTGATGTCGCGGTCCGGGTCCTCCGCGGCGAGCAGCAGCAGCTGCGCGCAGATGCGGTTGGCGACCTGGTCGGTCACCTCACTGCCCAGGAAGATGATGCGTTCCTTGAGCAACCGGTTGTAGACCGAGTCGTCGAGGTTGCCAATGGAGTCGCCACCGCGCGCGTCAATCGCCCGGAGCGACTTCTTGGGGATGTGCATGTCGGTCATGGCAGCCCTTCGCTCTCCGTACCGTCTTTCCCGACACTAACCGCTGTGCGGGGCGGCAGAGTCCCGGTCGGGGCACTGTTCGCTCTCAGCGCAGCAGTGTCGGGGTACCCGCGGCGCGGGCTTCCGGGCGTACCTCGGCAGCTCCTGCTGCCCGGCGTACCCGGCAGTGCCAGGTGCCCGGGCGTACCCGGGAAGGGAAACGGCCGCCGTCCACCGCTGAGCGGCGGACGGCGGCCGCACCCGACGATCAGTGGTCGTGGTTGTGCTCCGCCTCGTTGGCGGCGCGCAGGGCGTCGAGGGTGATCCCGTTGCCGGCCGCGTCCTTGATCGTGATCCGCTCCATGACGGCCGCGAGCGCCTTGCCCCGCCGCACGTCGCCGAAGACCGCGGCGGCCGCGCCGGAACGCACCAGCTGGTCGTAGTACTGCTGCGGGGCCATGCCGGCGCGCTGCGCCCGGTGCACGATCTCGTGCCCGAACTCGTCGTCGGAGACCTGCACGTCCTCCGCGTCAGCGAGCGTGTCCAGCAGGAGCTGGACCTTGACGCCCTCGGTCGCCGCCTCGGTCAGCTCGGCGTCGATCTGCTCCTCGGTCTTGTCCTCGGCCGCGAGGTACTCCTCCATCGAGGCGCCGATCCGCTCCAGCTGGTCGACCATCGCCTGCTTGCGGCTCTCGACCTCCTCGCGGACGACACCCTCCGGGGCCGGGATCTCGGCGGCCTCGACCAGCTGGGCGAGGGCCTTGTCCCGAGCGGCGTAGATCTGCTCGACCTGCTTGCCCTGGGTGACCCGGTTACGCAGGTCGCCGCGCAGCTCCTCGATCGTGTCGAACTCGCTCGCCATCTGGGCGAACTCGTCGTTCAGCTCGGGCAGCTCCTTCTCCTTGACCGTCCGCACGGTCACCGCCACGTCGGCGTCCCGACCGGCGAAGTCGCCGCCGACAAGCTGGGTGGTGAAGGTGGTGTCGTCGCCGGCGGCGAGGCCGACCACTGCCTCGTCCAGGCCCGGCAGGAGCTGCTTGCTGCCCACCTCGTGGGAGATGTTGCTCGCCTGGCCGCCCGGCACGTCCTCGCCGTCGACGGTGGCGTTGAGGTCGATCTGGACGTAGTCGCCCTCGGCGGCGGCCCGCTCGACGGTCTTGAGGGTCGCGAAACGCTCCCGCAGGTTCTTCACCTGCTCGTCGATCTCACTCTCGTCGATCTGAAGCTCGTCGACGGTCACCTCGATGGTGCTCGCGTCCGGGATGGTGATCTCCGGGCGGACGTCGACCTCGGCCGTGAAGTTCAGCGAGTCACCGTCGTTGAACTCGGTGATCTCGACCTCCGGGCGCCCCAGCGTCTTCAGGTCGTGCTCACGCACCGCGGCGAGGATGTTCTCCGGGATGGCCTCCTGGACCGCCTCGTTGAGGACGGTGCCCCGGCCCACCCGCTGGTCGATCACCGCGGTCGGGACCTTGCCCCGGCGGAAGCCCGGAACCTGGACCTGCGAACCGATCTCCCGGTACGCCTTCTTGAGGCTCGGCTCGAGCTCGACGAACGGCACCTCGATGGCGAGCCGCACGCGCGTCGGGCTCAGAGTCTCGACGGTGCTCTTCACAGGCGTACTCCTTGACGGATCTCAGTTGAGTCTGGGCGTGATTCAGCCCATCGAGTGTAGGCGAGCCGGCCTGACGCTCCGGCATCGCCCGGGAGCCGCACTGGGCGGCACCCGGGGCGGCCCGGCCGCGGACGACAGTCGGGGTGGCGGGATTTGAACCCACGGCCCCTCGCTCCCAAAGCGAGTGCGCTACCAAGCTGCGCCACACCCCGTGGCGACGTGCAGTCTATGCCGTCGCCACGCCTCAGTCGGTGCCGGGGCATCAGCCACCCGGACAGAACCCTCAAAACTTACCATTCCACCCGGCGTGCGCGCCGCCGTGCTCCCACACCATCACGCTGTCCGACCCCACGGGTACCGCCACACAACCAGGCATGGGATAGCGTCGATGGGATGGCGACGACCCTTCATGCTGATCCGCGCCCGTCCGCCTCGCGCCGGTCGGCACGACAGTGGTTACTGGTCGCCGTCGCCGGATTGACCGGCGCCGCACTCGGTGCCCTCGCCTGTTACGCCCTGTTGACGCCCCGCTGGGGGGTACCGCACGCGGTCGCGGGCACCGTCGTAGCGGTCAACGCCGACGCCAACACGTTCGTGCTCCGGCCCGAAGGGCGGCAACCGTCGGCGAACAAGGCCGACGAAGGCGGCCAGGGCTATCGACTGGGCCCGGTGGAGTGGGTCGACTACGCCGGTCAGACCCACCACGAAGGAACACCCGTCTGCCTGGCTCCGCTCTCCGACGGGGCCAAGGTCGAGCTGATGGTGGTGGATGTGCGCGGAAACACCGGTGGGCCGGACGCGCTGATCATCCGGGTCCGTTGCCTGAGCGCCGGATGATCGACCGACCGCTGACCCTGGGACGCCTCGCTGCCGGGTCGCGGGCGACGCGGCATCGCGGAGCGGTGGCGCGGTTACGCGTCAGGCTTCGGCATTGGGTACGCTAGGGGCGCGTCCTGTTTCGGCGGGAAGCACGCGGGCGTAGCTCAATGGTAGAGCTTCAGTCTTCCAAACTGACTACGCGAGTTCGATTCTCGTCGCCCGCTCCACGTGTTGCAGCAGGTCAGAACATGATCGAATCGCCTTTGCATCTATGCCTGTCGACTATTGACCCCGCTTGCTAGGGAAATGCTAGGGATCTTGGTCTTGCTACCCCGCCTGGCGTCGGGGAACCACGGCCGCCGCAGCCTCGGCGGCCGTCTTGCCCACGGATCCGATCAGGTGCCCGTAGGTGTCACTAGTCAAGCTGATCTTGGAGTGGCGGAGTCGCTTCGAGATCACCGCGATGTCGACGCCAGCCTCGATCTGCAACGATGCCGACTCGTGCCGCAGGTGATGCAGAGGAACATCCGGCATTCCATGCCGCCGAATCAGGCGCTTGAAGACCTTATAGACCTGGGCCGGATCGAGGGGCGAACCGTCGGCGCTGGTGAACACTAGGTTGTGGTCGTTGCGGTATGCCCGTCCCAGCGACAGCCGCTCCTTCGCCTGATCCCGACGCCACCTGCGCAAGACCGATATCGTCTCCGAATCCAGATCGACGGGCTGGTCCTCCCCTTCGCTCGTCTTCAACCGGACTCGATAGCTGATCTTGTGACCTTGCTTCTCAGCGGCCTTTGCCTTGCGATAGCTGATGCCAGTCACCTGCCATCCGATGATTAGCCGTCCGGCGTCGAACTCGACGTCCTCCCAGCTCAGACCGCACAGTTCGCCTCGGCGAAGCCCGGCGAATGCACCCAGGTGGTACAGGGGGTACAGCCGCTCCCCCGCGATGACATCGAGCCAGGCGCCGAGCTGCTCCGGCGTCCAGGGCTTCACGCGCCGGCGTCGTTCTATCGGCTTCTCGGCGAGCGCGGCGACGTTGCGCGGTACCTCCTGCGCCCTCATTGCGGCGTTGAGCGCAGCTCGTAGGGTGGCGTGGACCCGGAGGGCAGTCGCCGGACCAAAGGGACGGGGCACGAGGACGGTCTTTGGCTTCACCCGGCGCTTGCGGCCTGCGCGCTTGCGCTTTTCATCTGCGGCTGCCGCTTCCGCCTCATAGCGGGCCTTCACCTCCAGGGCAGCAGTGATCTGAGAGGGCGGTTCGGCAGCCTTTGCCCATTGTGGGTTTGGCTTGGTATCTGAATGCGAGCGGGGGTCGTAACCGGTGGGGTCCCCGCCGCGTTGGGCCGATCATGGGCGAGCGAGCGGCGTACCCGAGCGACCTGACCGACGAGCAGTGGGCGGTGGTCGGACCGTTCCTGCAGGTGTGGAAGGATCGGCATCCGTCGGTGTCGGGGCATCAGGGCCGTTACGAGCTGCGGGAGATCGTGAATGCGATCTTCTACCAGAACCGGACCGGTTGTCAGTGGGCGTACCTGCCGCACGACCTGCCGCCAAAGTCGGCCACCTACTATTACTTCGCCCTGTGGCGTGACGACGGCACCGACCAGGTGATTCATGATTTGCTGCGTTGCCAGGCGCGGGAGAAGGCGGGCCGGGCGGAGGACCCGACCGCGGTGGTGTTGGACACCCAGTCGATCCGGGCCGCCAACCACGTGCCGGCCGCGACGACCGGCAAGGACGCCGGTAAGAGGGTCCCGGGCCGCAAGCGGGGCCTGGCCGTCGACGCGCTGGGGTTGATCATCGCGGTGGTGGTCACTGCGGCGTCGGTCACCGACAACGCGATTGGCGTGAAGCTGCTGGACAACGTCGTGGCGCACACCCCGACGGTGACTAAGGCATGGGTTGACGGCGGCTTCAAGGACGACGTGCAGATCCACGGTGCCGTGAACGGCATCGACGTCGAGCGGGTCAAACGCTCCGACACCACGGCCGGGTTCGTGCCGATCGCCCGCCGTTGGGTGGTGGAGCAGACCAACGGCACCCTGATGCTGCACCGCCGCCTGGTCCGCGAATACGAAAGCCGACCCGCCTCCGCGGTGTCACGCACCTGGTGGGCCTCGACGGCGAACCTCGTGCGCCGGCTGACCGGCACCACCACGCTGTCCTGGCGCGACCCAGGCCGCCAGCGGTGACCCAGCCGCCGCTGCTGACCCTGCTCACCGAACGCGAAACCGCCGCCGGCCTCGCCGTCGAGCGGCTCCGCGAGCAGATCGCCTCCCTCAGCGACCAGCTCACCGCAGCCGAGACCGAGGTGGCCGAACTCGCTGTCACCCGCAAGACGCTCCTGAGCCTCGGCGGACACCTCGACACCGCACCACCTGCCGACGCGACCATCGCCAGCCCGGCCTACCAGCAGATCCTCGCCGTGCTCCAGCACACCACCGCGCCGATGCGCGCCAAGGATATCTGCCATGCCCTCGGCACCAGCACCACCGCCAAGGACACCGAGAACCTCCGAGCCAAGCTCAAACGCCTCGTCGCCCGCCAGATTCTGACCGAACCCGAGGCCGGCCTGTTCACCCTCGCCCCGTCATCGTCAGCGCCGTAGCTTCACGAGCAGTGCTTTCACCTGCAGCCAAACCCAGAACGGACATACATTCCGAATCATCTTTTCGGCGGTGGGCCCAGAAGGCCGCGAGGAGAATCGAAACGGAGCTGGCGGTAGCCATCAGGCGTTGCCCAGTTCACGACTGGCCCGGTTGAGCCACGCCAAGGCCCGAACGCTGTCGTACGTACCCGCCTTCAAAAGTGCCGCAGCGTCGGATGCGGCTTGGTAAATGCGCTCGGCTTCGGGCCTGCCCTTGCACTCTATGGCGAGCACGGCGAGGGATTCGACGCTCTCCCAGGTTCCCGGCTTCAAGGACGCGGCGGCTTCCAGAGCACGTTGCAGCGGCAGGGCCTCATCGTGGCGGTGTCCGAACATCGGGGTCCCTTCCGTGAACTGCTGCGTTGGAGTGCAGGGTGGGTCAGGCCCGAGGTATGACTACAGCGTTGGCCCGGAATCCGTCAAGATCGGCGGGACCAGTGGGCGCACCGCCACCGCACCGATGCGCGCAAGGACATCCGCCGCGCCCTCGGCACCGGTACCACCACGAGGAGCACCGAACGGCTCCGCGCCACGCTCAACTGCCTCGTCGCCCGCCAGATCCTCACCGATCCCGAGGTCGGCCTGTTCAACCTCGCCTCGAACAACGCCGTCCGCGCAACACCTACCAACAAGGCATCTCACGGCCCTTACGTCACATCGGACATAGGCTCCCGAACCACCCTCTCACGGACACGGCATGGCCATTAAGGACCAGGTGAAGAGGCGATGAGGGGCAGCGCGGACCACGCGGTGGCACGTCCGGCGACGGGCGTAGGGCCGGACGGGGTGGAGCCGGGCCGGATACAAACGGCAGTACGAGGGCTAAACGCCCCGGCCCGTTCCGGTGGTTCGGGACCCCGACCGTGCCGGCGCTGGTGACGCCTGACGACCGGCACGCCGGGGCTCTGCCCAGGGTGGCGTCGGGGATCCGGTCACGGCCACGGCCACGGTGCGGCGGCTGGCCGGTCGCGGGCGTCGCCAGCAGAAATAGATCCCTTCGTGACCGCGAACATGAAATCGAACGGCGCAGGTCGGCTGCTGTAGTGCCTGGTAGGCCGTCGGTAAGCTTCGCCAGTGATTACCGGAGATCTCAAGAATAAGATCGACAGAGTGTGGGACGCCTTCTGGTCGGGGGGCATCTCGAACCCGCTGGAAGTCATCGAGCAGATCACCTACCTGATGTTCATTCGGCGGCTCGATGACATCCAGACCCGCAAGGAGCGCGTCGCGAGTCGCACAGGCAAGTCGATCGAGGGTCCCCTCTACACTGCGGAGACCGAGGAACTGCGGTGGAGTCGGTTCAGCGGGCTGGGATCGCCGAAGGCGATGCTGGACACAGTGCGGGACAGAGTGTTCCCTTGGCTACGCCAGCTTGGCGGCGAGGAGTCCACGTATTCCAACCACATGCGGGATGCACGATTCACGATCCCAACGTCGAACCTCCTGGCCAAGGTCGTCGATCTACTCGACGACATCCCCCTCGGCGAGCGGGACACAAAGGGTGACCTGTACGAGTACATGCTTGGCAAGATCGCGACGGCGGGCCAGAACGGGCAGTTCCGTACGCCTCGGCACATCATCCAGCTGATGGTGGAGATGATGGCCCCGGGCCCGAAGGAGGAGATCTGCGATCCGGCGTGTGGCACGGCGGGCTTCCTGGTCGCGAGTGCCGAGTACGTAAATCGCACTCATAAAGACGCCCTACTGGAGGCTAAGCAGAGGCAGCACTTCAACCGCAGCATGTTCCACGGCTTCGACTTCGACAACACCATGCTGCGTATCGCAAGCATGAACATGCTATTGCACGAGGTTGAGCAGCCCGACATCCGCTACCGAGACTCGCTTGCCCAGAGCGCAGCCACCGAGGCCGATCGGTACACAATGATCCTGGCGAACCCGCCGTTCGCCGGCAGCCTCGACTACGACGCTACCGCCAAGGACCTGCAGGCGGTTGTGAAGACCAAGAAGACAGAACTCCTGTTCCTGGCGCTTTTCCTACGGCTACTCAAACCAGGCGGTCGCGCGGCCGTTATCGTGCCAGACGGCGTGCTGTTCGGCTCGACGAAGGCGCACAGGGAACTGCGGCGCACACTCGTCGAGGACCACAAGCTCGACGCCGTGGTGAAGCTGCCGGCTGGGGTTTTCAAACCGTACGCCGGAGTGTCGACCGCGATCCTCTTCTTCACGCGCACAGACAGTGGGGGCACCGACAGCGTATGGTTCTACGACGTGACTGCCGACGGCTGGAGCCTCGACGATAAGCGTGCGCCGCTATTGGCCGAGGAGAAGCTAGGACCAACGGTTATTCTTGCCGAAAAGGATCACGCCAAGAATAACCTGCCCGACGTTCTTGTGCGTTGGGGCCTCCGCAATGGCAGTGAACGTGAGCGAGCCAAAACCGAACGAAGCTTCTGCGTTTCAAAAAACGAAATTGCTGGGCAAGGTTACGACCTAAGCATTAACCGATATAGAGAGGTCGTCCATGGCGACGTCAAACACCGATCGCCAGCGGAAGTTCTGGAGGAACTTGAACACATCGAGGCCGAGATCCAACAGGGAATTTCTGAACTAAAGGGGATGCTCTGATGACCTGGCCCGTTGTTTCTTTGGGAGAGGTCTGCACCGTTGTTGCCGGAGGCACACCTTCGCGAGCGAATCCCGCATACTTTGACGGCGACATCCCTTGGGTCAAAATCGGAGATATGCTGCAAGGGATTGTTACGAGCACGGATGAAACCATTACTGACGCTGCCGTTAAAAGCAGTGCCGCTAAGGTTCTTCCCGCCGGAACCGTTTTAATTTCGATCTTTGCAACCATCGGTCGAACTGCAACACTGGGAGTGGATGCAGCAACGAATCAAGCGATCGCAGGTGTGATACCGCGTGATCCAAGTACGCTATCGCCAGCATTTTTGCGGCGCTATCTGGATAGCATTGCTGCCGAACTTACACGAAAAGCTCAAGGCGTCGCCCAGGTAAACATCAACTCGACGGTATTGCGACAATTACAAATTCCTTTGCCTCCAGCAGGAGCGCAATGGCGAATCGTGGAGATGCTGGGTCAAGCGGATGCGTTGTGCTCCATGCGGCGAGATGCCATCTCCCGCCTCGATGAACTGGCGCATTCCACCTTCCTTGATATGTTCGCTGACACGGAAGCTTGGCCGCGGCTGACTGTTGCCGATCTAGCGAAAAACGAAAGAGGTTCAATTCGCACCGGCCCATTCGGCAGTCAACTTTTGCGCGAGGAGCTCGTAAGCGAGGGCATTCCGGTGCTTGGGATCGACAATGTCGTCACAAATGAGTTCGCTTGGGATAAGAGGCGATACGTTACTCCTGAAAAGTATCGACAGCTACAGCGTTACACGGTGCGTCCCGGTGATGTTCTGATTTCAATTATGGGAACGTGCGGCAGGTGTGCTGTAGTTCCGACTGACATCCCCTTGGCGATTAGCACAAAGCATCTATGCTGTATCACGCTTGACCCCGGAAAGTGCTTGCCCGACTTCCTCCACGCCTATTTCCTGCAACACCCTTCCGCGAAATCATACTTAACACGGACTGCAAAGGGCGCCATCATGGCGGGCTTGAATATGCAAATCATCAAGGACCTACCTGTCGCTCTGCCGCCACTCATTCATCAAGAAAAATTTGTCGAAAAGCTGAACGCGATAAATTCAGCAAAATCGGCTCACGTACGTCAGATAGGTAAATTGGTCGAGTTGTTCGACTCTTTGCAGTATCGCGCGTTTCGCGGAGGGCTGTAAGCTAACTGTTGCGTGCGGCATCGTCTGGCGGAAGGGTGGGCGTGAGCAACTTCGGGTTTCTGCGGGCTGAATGGCCTGACCTGCATGAAGAGGCGACACACGCGGAGCGGATCGCCGTCGCCGACGCAAGGGCATCCTGCTTCTACGCCCGTCGTTGCCTGGAGATTGCGGTCACCTGGTTGTTCCAGGCCGACGGCACCCTCCGGTTGCCCTACCGGAATGATTTGGCGGCGAAGCTGTCCGAGCCCACGCTGGTGAATCTGGTCGGCCCGGCAATCCGCACCAAGATGGAGGTGATCCGTCGTCAGGGTAACGCGGCGGTTCACCGGCCCGGTCCGGTCACCGCCAACGACGCGCTCAAAGTGGTCGCGGAGTTGTTTCAGGTCATGTACTGGATCGCCCGGAAATACTCGCGTAACCCGGCAGATCTTCCGGCAACCGGCTTAGCCTTCGATCAGTCACTGATCCCCCGGCCAGTGCCGGCCGAGGTACGCCTGCAGCGGCAAGTGGAGTTGCAGGCTAAGGCCGAGGCGTTCGCCAAGCAGCAAGCCGAGGAAGCTGACCGAAAGCGCCGGCACGCGGAACTCGATGCGGAGATTGTCACGCTGCGGTCGGAGATCGCGGCGGCCAAGGCCGCGAACGAAGCACGGCCCGATATGCACGACTACAACGAGGCGCAGACCCGTACCTTCATCATCGATCTGTTGCTGAAGGAAGGCGGCTGGGTGCTGGATCAGCCGCAGCATCGCGAGTTCCCGGTGACCGGGATGCCAGACGCCAAGTCGGGCAAGGTCGACTACGTGTTGTGGGATGACAACGGCAAGCCACTCGGTGTAGTGGAGGCCAAGCGGACAACGCGAGACGCCCTGGCTGGTCAGCAGCAGGCGAAGCTGTACGCGGACTGTCTTGAGCAGATGTTTGGGCAGCGGCCGGTCATCTTCTACACCAACGGCTACCAGACTCACATCTGGGACGACCTCAATTACCCGCCTCGCCTGGTGCAAGGCTTCTACACGAAAGAAGAGTTGCGCCTGCTGATCCAGCGTCGAGCCAGCCGTCAAGCGTTGGCCGGTGTGCAGATCAACGGAGAGATCGCCGGACGGCATTACCAGAACCGGGCGATTCGGCGGATCGGGGAGGCGTTCGAGCGCGACAAGCAACGAGACGCGCTGCTGGTGATGGCTACCGGCGCCGGGAAGACCCGCACGGTGATTGCATTGGTGGATCTGCTGGCACGGGCGAACTGGGTGAAACGGGTACTGTTCCTAGCCGACCGCAAGGCGCTGGTGACGCAGGCGGCGAACGAGTTCAAGCGACTTCTGCCGGGTGTGCCCACGGTCAACATGCTCACTGAGAAGGACCCGAACGGTCGGGTGCTGGTGTGCACGTACCCCACGATGATGGGCCTGATCAACGAGACCGATGGAGACCTGCGCCGATTCGGGCCGGGCTACTTCGATCTGATCGTGATCGACGAGGCGCACCGGTCGATCTACCAGAAGTACGGAGCGATCTTCGACTACTTCGACGGGCTGCTGGTCGGGTTGACCGCGACGCCGAAAGACGAGATCGACCGCAACACCTATCGCCGATTCCACCTCGAAGACGGCGTTCCGACCGACGTCTACAGTCTCGATGAGGCCGTCGCTGAGGGCTACCTGGTGGCGCCACGCACAGTCGACGTCCCATTGAAGTTTCAGCGTGAGGGCGTCCGCTACGACGACCTGTCCGAGGAGGAGAAGGAGGCGTGGGACGCCGCCGAATGGGACGAGGACGGCACGATTCCGCAAGAAATCTCCTCAGAGGAGCTGAACAAGTTCCTGTTCAACGCCGATACTGTCGACAAGGCCCTTGCAACGTTGATGGAGTTTGGACTCAAGGTTGCCGGTGGTGACCGGCTCGGCAAGACGATCATCTTCGCGAAGAACCAGGCGCACGCGAACTTCATCGCCGAACGCTTCGATGCCAACTATCCGCATCTGCGTGGCGACTTCGCCCGAGTGATCACGCACCAGACGGGCTTCGCCCAGGACCTGATCTACAAGTTCAGTGACTCGGCCAAAGATCCGCAGATCGCGATCTCGGTAGACATGCTCGACACGGGCATCGACGTGCCCGAGGTCGTCAACCTCGTATTCTTCAAGCTCGTGCGCTCCAAGACGAAGTTCTGGCAAATGATCGGCCGGGGCACCAGGCTGTGCCCGGACCTGTTCGGCCCGAACCAAGACAAGCAGGGCTTCTTCGTCTTCGACCTCTGCCAAAACGTCGAGTTCTTCAACCAGGATCTTGAACCCGCCGAAGGCAAGCTGGCGCCGTCCCTTAGCCAGCGGCTCTTCACACGCCGCGCCGACCTAATCGTCACCCTCGACCACCAGTACCCCCACGAGCCGCCGCCCGCGGACGATGATCCGGACGGCACTCAGAACGAAGTCGGACTGCGCTGGGACACAGCGCACCGGCTGCACCAAGAGGTGGCCGGCATGAACCCGGACAACTTCCTGGTACGCCCACAGCGCCAGCACGTCGACTTCTACGCCGACTTCGCCAACTGGCACACGATCAGCCCGGAACGGCACGCCGAGGTCACCCAACACCTCGCTCCGTTGCCGACCGCGTTCAAGGAGGACGAGAACAGCGAGGAGGCCAAACGCTTTGACCTGCTTGTACTGCGCCTTCAACTGGCACACCTCGGCGCCGAGCCCGGCTACGACCGGCTCCGCGAACAGGTCCAGGAGATCGCGGGTGCATTGCTCAACCAGACGACCATCCCGGCCGTGCGCGCACAGCAGCACCTCCTCGACGAACTGACCACCGATGACTGGTGGCAGGATGTCACCTTGCCAATGCTGGAGTCGATGCGCCGCCGCGTCCGCGGCCTGGTCAAGCTGATCGAGAGGACGCGCCGAGGGGTCGTCTACAGCGATTTCGAAGACCAACTGGGTGAGCTGACCGAAAGCATCCTGCGCGGCGTCGCGCTCGGCACAAACAAGAGCCGCTTCGAGGCCAAGGTCCGCACCTACCTGCGCAGCCACGAAGATCAGATCGCCGTCCAGAAGCTGCGACGAAACCGTCAGGTCACCACCTTCGACATGAACTGGTTCGAGAACGCCTTCGTCGAGTTCGGATTTGGCACGCACCAGGACATCGAGCTCGTCGCCACCGAACACGACGGCCTTGGCCTCTACCTCCGGTCGCTGACCGGCCTTGACCGAGAAGCGGCCAGCGCCGCCCTTGACCGGTTTCAGTGGAGCAGGAACCTTAACGCCAGCCAGCTGCACTTCCTTAACATGCTCACCGACGTTCTCGCCAAGAACGGCATCGTCGACGTCGGCCAACTCTACGAGGCGCCCTTCACAGCACTCGCTAGCGGTGGGCCGGAAGACCTGTTCCTCGAGACGGAGGTCGACGCGATCGTTATCGCTCTTCGCGAGGTGCGATCGACAGCGATACCTGTCGCGGAGGCGATCTGAGCACACGTCACCCTGTGGCTGATCGGTAGCGCGCGATTTCTCGTCGGCGCCCCCGGCGGACCGCCGAGCTGCCAAAAGATGGTTCGCTCGTCGGGCCGTGACCACCACCCCCACCGGGTGGACGGTCCGAACATGAATCCAGCCAGGTACTGGGGCGGCACGAGCAGGGCTGACCGCGCCGAGCGATTCGGCAGCAATGGGCTACTCCTGCGGAACCGGACGCCGAAAGGGACGTTGACTCCGGGCCACGACAGACCGCGGCCATTGTGGTAACAGAGTGTGGCGCGGTAGGAGCAAAGCGATGAGGGACGGACGATCGGCACTGGCTTGTCCTCAGCCCAGCTGCTTGAACGTTCCACGACGCCAGTGGACTACGAACGCCAGGTCAGGCCCGCAGAAGCGGTGGCAGCGGGTAATCCGCCTCGATGTTCAGCACACCCCGTGGGGTGGCGCAGTTCTTTTTGGTGCCGCCGGCAGGGCACCAACCTGCGACAGGCCGCCGCTGGGCGGCCCCGGGAGCCGGCTTGTCAGCGGCTGGTGTGCTCGTAATCATCGAGGTGAAGGACGTCTTCGCACATCGTCGTCATCCAGGCTTGGCTGAGATCGGCGGCCGACCTGCCACCCGCGTTGGCCGTCGCCGACGCGAGGAACCACGGCGGCGTCGTCGTCCCAGGGATTCGGGACATCGAAGTCAAGTCCACGATCTCGGCCATGTCCGTCTTCGTCGAGATCGCGACCGCCACACGGGCCGCAGGTTCTGCGGCAAGGTCGGCACCGAGGCGAGTCAGGAAGGCAGCGACCTCACCCGTGCGCTGCAACCAGGTGGTGAACGTCTGTTCCCACTCGGCAAGCGTCATCACTTTCCGAGCGGCCCCACCGTCCAGGTGGCGAACGGCGATCATCAGGTCAGCGCAGCCCAACTCGCGGCCGAACAGCGAGTGTTCTTCGGTCGGCGGCGTATTAAACCGCGCCCAGGCCGTCGGCTCGCCGGTGTCTTCGCCTGCACGTAACAGCGAACCGAAGCTGGTCCGTCCATGGTCCCCATGCCGTGTCCAGGTCAGTTCGGCGACCTCGGCGTGCCGAGCGACGGTGCCCATCACCGCCGGGCCGCCGAGCAGGCCGATGAACGCATCAGAAATCAGCTTCGATCGCTGCGACGGCGGCAAGGGTGAGCAAGCGAGTCGCCAGATGAATCGGTATTCAGTCTTCGGGTCGTGCGACGCGCTTGAGAAGTGTGGGCTTGTCCAGTCGCGAGCGGACATCGCGAGCCGTGCTTGTGGGAGCACCGCCCACCGCTCGAATTGAGGCGAAGTAGCGGTGCCGCCCGATTCTTCACGTTCGCGCGGCACTGCAATAGATGCGGCTTCCGAATTCGGCCGGACAGGCGAGGCGTGCTGTATGACGTCGCGGTTCCCCACGTTGAGCGATCCGTGGTTGTCGCCCATCACGTTTATGACAGTGCCACGGTCGGACCTCTCGGAGCCCTGCTCTTCGAGGTGTCGTTTACCTAGGGCCGTCAGGGACACCAGGATGACCGGTATGGCGTCAGGACCTGTGCCATCCGTGACGCACAGGAGCCCCTCGTCAACGAGGTACATAACGGCAGCCTCGATGTCACTTTCACTGAACACAGCGCCCTCGTGCGTCGCACGCGCCGAGGACAAGAAGCCGGTCACTGGTGCGGCCCCGTTCAGCCCGTACGCCCAGTGCAACAGCCCGCGACGGCACGCCGTGGTTCGCTGAAGTGGATCATCACGCCGTTCGTGCCGCTCCAGGGTCTCTACGCGGCCTCGGCCGGTGAGCCAGAACATGCCGGCGAAGAACCCATAGACAGGTGCGGTCTGGATGAGTCCCCGTTGCTCAAGATCGTGAAGTGTCTCCATCCATAGGCCCTCATTGCCGACAGGCGGATCCCCGCCAAACATCTCCGCCAAGGAGTACCCGCCCGCCGGATCCCCTGTACGTCGGTCGACGAGCCAGTCGAGGAGGGCGTACTCGCGCCGCGTCGCGTCGTTCACGGGCCGGGCTCGACGCCGAGCTTCAATTCGAGGTACTTCGTCAGCACGACGGGCAGCACCGTACCCGCGGTGCGTCCGAGCAGCCGGATCACTTTGCTCCCCAGCGTCTTCACCTGCTCCGCGTCGGGGTCAGCGGCTTCAAGCTCGTACTGCGCCGACTCCGCTGTCCGCACTAGTTCGTCGCGGTCGCGCTCGGTCAGCCCCAGCGATCCAGCGGTCTCGACCACCGCCTTCATGATCTCCGCGATGTCGATGGCGGCCAGTTGGTTCTGGGTGGCTGCCATCTGGGTGACATCCCGGTTGCCTGACGCGATGTTCCCGCTGTTGTTGCCCTGAACGGTCACCTGGTGGTGCGTTCGCGCAAGCCATTGGTCGTGGTCGGTCACGAGCGGATCCCTTCCCGAAGTCGTCACCGAGTGTAGCCCTCACGGGGTCCCCTGAGGACGGAGAGCACCTTGGCCTCACTGCTCGACAGTGGCTCGCGATGGCAGAGGCGAGCGGGCCGCGAGTTGGTTGGATCAGAGCCGTGCCGAACCCGAGCCGACCTGCTTGGGTCCGTCTTGGTGGCCCGTCTGATGGCTCTCCAACTCGGTCGCTGAGTGCAACATCCGCGGGTGAGAGGTCGTTGTCTGCGAGTAGCTACGGCAGTACGGCCGCTAGAAACGATGTGTCGTACGTCGGGAGTACCGTGTCCCGACAGGTAACCGTTGGTGCCCCAGGGGAGCGCATGGCGAGCGGATTTAAGATCAACAAGCAGGGTATCCGAAAGATGGCCCGGGAGATTGAACGAGAATTCGCGAAGACTCCAGTGCGGCTTCCGGTCAATGGTGAGATCAGAGCTACCAGTGGCGCGGGCGACAGTGCGGTCACCGGCTCGGAGCTGGGGTTGGTGGCCGGCTGGTTGCTCGACTGGGGATTCACCTACTCCAACGTCAAGCCGGGGCTCGTGCCATCCGTCTCCGAGATGATGACCGACGTAGGAACCGAAGGGTTCGAGTCGATGGTCAGGCCACACGTTGAGGTGGCCGTTGCCCTGCTTGAGGAGGCGGGGCTGCTCAACGGCTCGGCGAAGACCTACGGCAGTCAGGGAATGAACCTCCCAGTGTGGCTGACCGACTCGGGTCGCCGTGAAGCGGCATCTCGAATCGAGCGCCGCAAAGACAATCGTTCCCGCCGCAGTGCGTGTCGCGACGCGCTGCTCCGATGGGTATACGAACGGGACGCGACTGGAGAATCGACGGAGATCACCGAGATCGCCACCTCCCCCTACGGCTGGTTCAATGGGATCTTGTTCACCGCCGCCGATCTGGCAGAGGCCGTCGAATACCTCCGAGAGCGGCGACTCTTGGGCGGAATGGCCGAGAGGCTGTCCATAGCGCCGGCCGGAACTGAGTGTATCGAGCAGTACGGCAGCGTGGTGGAGTATCTGAACCGGAGAGACGCTGCCGGTGTGAACGTGATGATCCTGGGCGACAACAACGGGCAGCTCGCCGTCGGGAACCGGGACGTGGCTCAGGACCAGACGAACACCAATCAGGAGAAGGCGCTTGCCGTATTCGTCAATGCTCTCCGCGAGTTTGGCCAGCTCGTTCCAGCTAGCCAGCAGCCTGAGTATGAGGAGGTAGCTGCCGCGCTGGAGCGGGAGGCAGCCAAGGCCGAGCCCAATAGAGGCTGGGTTGAGGCGCTGTTCGACCGCGTGACGGGCTTGCTCGAAGGCGCCCCGCCTAATCTGCAAAACCTGGCCCAAGTGATGAAGGTAGCGTTCGACATCTATGGCCAGACGGCGGGCTGGACCTTCGGCTCCGGCCCTGCCGCTTGAGCGGAATCTCCGCCAGATCGAGCCTGGAAGCGACGACGCGCACAGGACGCCTGCGGCGGTCCAGCCTACGGCGTACCAGTCGTTGCTTGCCAGCAAACCATCTGGGATGGCGCTGCGGCGCATGACATCAGCCGGGACGATGCTAGGGATCTTGCTAGGGAACCGTTTGGGATCACCCGGCCGACCCCAGGATCAGCCGGGACGAGCCCGTAACGAACAGGCAGGTCAGCGGCATGATCCGGGGCCGGGCGGGATCATCGGGGATGATCGGCTTGTTGCTTCCAAACTGACTACGCGAGTTCGATTCTCGTCGCCCGCTCCAACGCCCTCCGGCCCAGGTCGGGGGTGATTCGACACACAGCTTGGGCCCAGGTGGACCGCCTGCTCGCGGCACACTGGTCGAGCCGATCGTCGTCATCAGGTCGGACCACCACGCCCACCCGCGTCGCGCCGACGGTCTCGACCCGACACTCGCCCCGCATGCCCCAGAACTTCTGGGCCAGGTCGCACGGCTCGGTCGGCAGCGGGTTGCCGGCACCGTGCACCTCGACGACCACGCGCCCGGTGCCCTTGTTCTGCGCCACCGCGACGGAGGAGGAATAGCTCCACACGTCGACGCCGTTCACCCTGTCCTCGAACTGCGCCTGCTGGGTCCGCAGCGTCGGATCGGACCGGCCCGGCGGGTCCTCCGGGGCGGTGAAGCCGGCGGGCACGATCGAGACGGCCTCGGTGAGCAGGTGGATTCCCTGCTCGTACCTGGTGCCGGCCCGCGCGGTCCGGTCCTCCTGTGGTTGCCCGTCCGGCCCGGTCGGCCACGGCTCCTTGGTGTCCCCCGACGCGCCCGGAGAAGCTATCGGCCACTGGCCCGCCGGTTGGTAGACCTGGCCGTCCGGAGTGGCGACGACCGCGAAGCCGGTGACCGCCAGCACGACGGCCGCCGATCCGAGGGACGCCGACACCGCGCGGCGGCGGAAGTGCGTCCTCCGTGCCGCGCCGAGCGCCGCTGTCGTACTCAATGGTGGTGGCGGGGTGGTGACCGCCATCCCGCTGCGCAGCCCCTCGCGCAACTCTTCCTCGTTCATCGCTCCCCCAGTACTCGGCGAACGCCTCGTCGCGATCGCTCATTCAGGCCTCCGATCCCCGTTTCGAGATAGTCACGCGGGGTCCGGCCCAGGGGGTTGCTCCGGAACTCGCTGACATCTCAGGGGATCAACGCACGACCACCTTGACAGGTGTCGATCTGTGCACTGGTGTAAGGACCAAGCACATCGACGTCCGTCACAGGAGGGCACATGATCGTCCGACGACGGTGGACAGCTGCCGCCACCACAGTGATCCTGTTCAGCGCAGTGTTGTCCCATCCCGCCTCCGGGGCAGCGGCACCCGCCGCCCCGATCACCCTGAGCGCCACCGAAACCGCACTGGTCCGGGTGCAGCTTCGTGATCAGGCCCAGTTGGACCGGCTCGTCGCCACCGGCGCGGACCTGGCCAACCGGCCCCGCATCCGGGACGGCCGGATCCTCGCCGACCTGGTGCTCAGCGGCACGCAGCTCGCCGAGTTGACCGCGCAGGGCGCGACGGCGGTACAGATCGTGCAGCGCGCCGGTGACGGTGAGCGGCACTACGCCGAGAGCGTCCGCGCGGCTCAGGCCCGTACCGCGGCCGGACTGCGTGCGCCGGCCACCGGCCAGCGTTCCACAGCAGCCGCTGCCGTGGACACCCTCCAGGTGCAGCAGGCGTACTGGTGGACCACCACCGGGCAGACCTTCCTACAGGCCCAGGTGGCCACCACCGCCACCGACGACCCGGATGTGGAGATCACCGTCAGCTGGCGGACGGCGGACGGCGCCACCGGCTCGTTCCCGCTGTACCGGTTCGAGGACTCCGGCGAGTACCAGTACCACTACGCGCTCCCCCAGCCGGTGCCCGGCCGACCGGTCCAGCTGAGCGCCACCTCCAGCCTCGGTGGGGCCAGCCGGGCGGTCACCCCGACCCTCTGGCCCAACGCCACGCCGCCGCCGCTCCCGGCCGGCTACCAGAAGGACTTCATCGACGCGTACCTGACGCCGACCGACATCCAGGCGCGGATCAAGCGGCTGGCCCGCCAGTACCGGGACCTGGTGGACGTGATCGACCTGCCGAACAAGACCCAGGGGTACCGGCGCAACGCGGTCGCGTACCTGGGCAACCCGGCGGCGGCGGCAGTGGTGGTCGAGTCGGTCCGGTTCGGGGACCAGGGCATGAACGGCGTGCAGGTGCGCACCGTCGACCCGGGCCGGGCCAACCGACCGCTCACCGTCGGCTACCGCGACCGCGTCCTCACCGTGTCGCTGGCCACCGACACCGCCGGCAAGGCGGTGAGCACCACCGACGAGGTCGCGGCGGCGATCAACGCCCGCCAACCGGACCGGTTCCGGGCCACCGTCGAGGACGGTTCGGCGGGGCTGCCCATGCCGGTCGCCGGCCCGGCCCGGCTCGACGACGGACTCCAGGGCACCGAGGTGCCGGCCCGGCCGTGGACGGTGCAGGCGCTGCGTCTCGGCGTACACCGGGACGGCTCCCGGGTGGGCGTGCTCGCGTACTCCCAGGAGCACGCCCGGGAGTGGGCCACGCCGCTCGTGACGCTTGAGTTCGCCGAGCGGATGCTGGCCAATTCCCGCACCGACCCGGCCACCCGTGAGCTGCTGGAACAGGTCGACATCTTCGTCATCCCGACGGTCAACCCGGACGGCGCGAACTACTCGTTCAACGACTTCGCCATGCAGCGCAAGAACCTTGTCAACCACTGCGTCGGCGCGGCCCGCGACCCGAAGTACCGCACCTCGTGGGGCGTCGACATCAACCGCAACTACACCGTCGGGTCCTACTTCGACGGGTACGTGGGTGCCAGCGCCAACTGCCTGTCCGGCACCTACGCGGGCACCGCCGAACTGTCCGAGGCGGAGAGCGGCAACGTGATCGCGCTCGCCCAGACCCACCCGAACATCAGGTTCGCGATGAACGTGCACTCCTACGGCGGGTACTTCATGTGGCCGCCGGGGGCGTACCGGGCCGACGGCAGGGTCACCCTGCCGCGACCGTCGATCGACGAGTCGACGTTGTTCCTCGGCAGCGCCCGACGGATCGTCGGCGCCATCGCCCAGGAACGCGGCACCGTCACCTGGCCGTCACAGACCGGGCCGGTGGCCGACGTGCTCTACTCCGCCGCCGGCAACTCGGCCGACCAGTTGTACTACGAGCTGGGCATCTTCGCCTGGGACTTCGAGGTCGGCAACGACCTGTGGAACCCGGCGACCAACCAGTGGGAGGGCGTCGGCTTCCAACCGCCGTTCGACGAGGCGCACGGCGAATCCCAGGAGTACGCCGGCGGGCTGGTGGAGATGGTCCGGGTGGCCCGCGACTACGCCGCTGCCGAATCCGCCGAGGGGCACGGCCGCACCCACTGACCGGGGATGGCCCGAGCCCACGAAAGGGGGTACGGGTTGGAGAGGCCGGCAACGGATGAACCGCGGCCGGCCGGGTAAGCAGCGACAGTGCCTGGTGGGGACGACGGGTGCACGGGTGGGC
This sequence comes from Micromonospora sp. NPDC005710, assembly GCF_040630995.1. Lineage (NCBI taxonomy): Bacteria > Bacillati > Actinomycetota > Actinomycetes > Micromonosporales > Micromonosporaceae > Micromonospora > Micromonospora sp. NPDC005710. Next base: position 24,313 of record NZ_JBEXYP010000003.1, read on the forward strand.
GGTCACGGACCGGTCCACCCGTGCACGCTCCGGTCAGTTCGAGGAGATCCAGTTCCAGGCCGACACGACCCACTCGGTCTGCTGGAGCCACGCCACCCCGAGGCCGACGAGGAACACCGCCGTCGCCAGGTGGGCACCTCGTGCGCTGCGCCGCACCCGTCCGAGCTGACGCTCCCACACCACCCGGCCGACCAGCCGGGACAGGGCGAACAGGCCAACCGCCACCAGCAGGCTGAGCACCAGCACCAGCAGCGGGCCGCTCAGGTCACCCTCACCGGACAACGCCCAGATCCCCCAGCACACGAACGCGAAGAGGCCAGCCGCCGCGCTCCACTCACCACCACGCCGCAGTTGCGCCATCCGCGAGCTCAGCGAACGCTGGGGCACCGGCCCGCCCGGCCAGCCGGTGCCGGTCGGCTCCTGCTCGACCACCGGGAACGGCTCCGTGCGCGGGGTGCGTGGCTGGCCCACCGGAGCGACACCCCGGCGAAACCCGTCGCGCTGCGGCGGCACCCCGACGCCCGCCTGCGGTGGCACCTCCACGGTCCGCTCCGCCCACGGCTGCGTCTGGTCTGCCATCTCGTCCTCCCCCTGACCGACGGCAACAGCACCGCCTGGATCCGAGGGTAGCCAGCCGGCAAATCGGTCGCCGACCCCGGCCGGGACGCGAGACCGCACGACGGGTGCCGGAACAACCCGACCAGGGTACGGTCGGCTGATGGGTGACCCCGACCGGCGACGGCGACGGCTGCGCCACCACGCCGACACCGAAACGGCGCGACCGGGCGCCGACGGCTCGACGGCCAGCACCCAGGGCGTGCATGACGGCGACGACCCGCCGCCCCGGCGCAGGAACACAGGTGACGAGCGCGACGGCGAGCGGGGGCTGCGCGGGTTGGTCGGTTCCGGCTCGTCCCAGGTGGGGCTGAGCGCCGCGCTGCGGGCCCGGGACGCGGCCCGCCCCACCGACGACGACCTGGCCGAGGCGGAAGCCCGGGTGGTGGTCGTCAGGCGGAACTGGGTGCCCCGCGAGGAGCTGCCCCGCCCGCCGCGCTGAAAGCTGGACGGTCAGGGCAGGTCGGGCAGCTTCCGGGTCCGCTCGTACTCGGCCACCTGGGCGATGCGCCGGGCGTGCCGCTCGTTGCCGGAGAACGGCGTGTCCAGGAACGCCTCGACGATGCCGGTCGCCTCGTCCAGGGTGTGCTGGCGGGCACCGATGGCCATCACGTTCGCGTCGTTGTGCTGGCGGGCCAGCTGGGCGGTCTCGACGCTCCAGGCCAACGCGGCGCGGACGCCAGCGACCTTGTTCGCCGCGATCTGCTCACCGTTGCCGGAGCCACCGATGACCACACCGAGGCCCGTCTCGTCGGCCACCACCTGGTCGCCGGTGTGCAGGCAGAACGTGGGGTAGTCGTCGTCCGGGTCGTAGCCGTGCGGGCCGACGTCGACCACGTCGTATCCCTGCATGGCCAGGTGGTTGGCCAGGTGCACCTTCAACTCGAAACCGGCGTGATCGGATCCCAGATAGACGCGCATACCGGGCAGTCTGTCAGGCCGCGCTCGGGGACGTCACAGGGGCGGCGTCCCCGAGCCGAGTTCGTCACACGGTGGTGGGGATGACGCTCACCGGGGCAGCTCGGCGACGACCAGCCCGCCGCGCGCCTTCGGGGTGAACCAGGTGCTCTTGCGGGGCATCTTCTCCCTGGCCAGGTTGACAGCGACGAAGTCCGCCACGGTCACCGGCGCGATCAGGATGGCCAACTCGGCCCGCCCGGCGTCGACCTCACCGGTGAGCCAGCTCGCCGGGTAGTCACCGCCGACGTAGGTGATCCGCTTGTCGCCCGGGTCCAGACCGAGAGTGTCGCGCAGCACCAGCCGCTCGACCAGGGCGTGGTCGAGGTTCTCCAGGCGGGCGGAGGCGGTGGCGGGCAGACGCACCGCGTACCCCTGGCCGTCGAGGCGCAGGTGCACGGTGCCGCCGGCAGCCGGGACCTCGACCGGGCCGTCGATCGGCTCGACCTCGGCACCCGCGGCCCGCAGCCGGTCGAGCAGCTCGGCCGGGGTGGTGGTCAGCTCGCTGATCAACCGGTTGTACGGCTGGATGGCCACCGACGCGGGGGTGGTGACCACGGCCAGGAAACGCGGCAGCCCTCCGGTCTGGGCGGCGAGGCTGCGGTGGTTGCCGTCCGCGACGACCAGGTCCCCGCCGCCGGCGAGAGCGGTCAGTGTGGTCTGCTCCGGGCCGGGGCCGAGCAGCCAGATGGCGTGCGTGCGCCCCGCCTGGTCGGTGTCCGTGGCGGCGGGCGCGCCGGCCGCGTCGGTCGCCGTCGCGAGCGCGGCGTGCAGCTCGTCGCCACGCCCGGTCTGCAGCAGGAGTACGGGTGAGAGCAGGTGGCCCAGCGCGTCGGCGAGCGCCACCCGCTCGCGCACCTTGGCGATGAAGACGTCCTCGTTGCGAATGACCAGGCCGGGCTCGTCCGCCCGGGTTGATATCTGATCGGTGTCCACCATCGCGAACAGCCCGTACGCCGGTTCCTCACCGGGTGCGCTGATCCGGTAGAGCACCACCACCTGCTCGGCGGGGGTGTAACTGCCGTCGGCCTTGGCCTCGGCGAGGCGGGCCACCGCGTCCGGCAGCGCGTCGAGGAACGATGTGCCCAGGCTCTGTGGGGCGCGGTGCGGCATCTCGATGCCGAGAGCACTGTGCGGGTTCGACTCGATGATCGCGGTGATCTCCGCGTCGTCGGCGAACTCGTCGTAGTTTTGCGCGCCGGTGCCGCCAGTGGTGACCCAGGCCCGGGAGATCGGATGCACGACCGTCATGCCCACTGACGCTACCGGCGACGGTGTCGCCGCCGACGGGGACCCGCGGGGCGTCCACCAGATGAAAGGGCCCGGGCGGTCAGCCGGCGCGGTCGGAGGTGCCCCGACGGTGCTTGCCCGCGCTCACCGGCCCACCGTTGCCGCGTCGACCGGTTCCGATCGGCCCGGCGTTCAGGGCGCGGCGGGGAGACGCGGGTGGCCCCGGCACGGGACGGTCCGGAGGTGGCGTGGGCACCGGCCGCGGGCTCAACGGCGGCGTCGGCACCGGGCGCGGCGGAGCTGGCGCCGGCGGCGGAGGCGCCGGCTCGGCGGGTGCGGCTCCCGACGGCACCAGCGCCGGCACGTCGGCCGGCACGGCGTCGACGGGCGACGGCAACGGATCTGTCGACGCGGGCGGAGTGAGCCGGGACGTCACCGGGACCCGTGCCACGCCCACCACGATGGGCGGCGCGAGCAGATCCACCAGGTGGGCGGGCAGGTCCGGGCGGACCGTCGGCCAGCGGGAGCCGTCAACGGACCAGTAATCCGCGTCAGTGCTCTCGATCACCCCCTGCCGGGTCAACTGATCGTCACCGGACGCTCGGTGCTTGGCCATCGGGATTTGCCTCCACGAACTGCGGCGCGCGGCCCTGCGGGTCGCTGCGGCGGACACCGAGGGAAACGACGCCCCCCGCCTCCCGGTGACGCCACGACCGTCGGCCAACCTCGGCACCCGACCGCAGACGCCCCCGTCCGCGCCGCAGACGCGGCACGGACGGGGGCGCGGTGGCCATCGCCTCAGTCGAAGATCGGGCCCTGCTCGCGGGTGCGCTTGAGCTCGTAGAAGCCCGGGGTACCGGCGACCAGCAGTACGCCGTCCCAGAGTCGGCCGGCGGCCTCCCCCTTCGGAGCCGGGGTGATCACCGGGCCGAAGAACGCGACAGGGGTGCCGTCCGGGCCGGGCGCGTGCACGACCGGGGTGCCCACGTCCTGCCCCACCGGGCGCATGCCCGCCTCGTGACTGGCCCGCAGGGCCTCGTCGTAGTCGGTGCTGTCGGCGGCAGCGGCCAGTGCCGGGTCGAGGCCCACCTCGGTGAGCGCGGCCACGTACAGCTCCGGGCCCCGCTCCTGCTTCTGCAGGTGGATCCGGGTGCCGAGCGCGGTGTAGAGCGGGCGCAGCACCTCATTGCCGTGCAGTTGCTCGGCGGCGATGCAGATGCGGACCGGGCCCCAGGCGGTCTTCAGGAACTCCTTGTACTCCTCCGGCAACTCCTCCCGGCCGTCGTTGAGAACGGCCAGGCTCATCACGTGGAAGCGGATGTCCACGTCCCGGACCTGCTCGACCTCCAGCAGCCAGCGGGAGGTGATCCAGGCCCACGGGCAGGCCGGGTCGAACCACATGTCGGCGGTGACACGCTCGGTCACGGTGAGATCCTTTCGCGACGGGTGGCGCCGGCAGCGGTCGGCGTCTCCGACGAATCTTCACCCCGCAGCACGTCGACCGGCACCCGAATGAGAGCGTGACCTCGGCCACCGCGGGCTGCCCGTACATGGAAGACTCGAAACGGGCCGGCCGTCACGAGCGGTAGGCGAACGGGCGCCGCCGGGCGTACGGCGACATGTGGGATGGAGACGAACAGTGCCGGGAGTGCGCAACCTGACGCAGGTCGAGGCGACCGAGCGGGCACGCCTGCTCAACGTGACGGGGTACGACATCAGTCTGGACCTGTCCAGTGCCGTGCTGGCGGCCGACGGCCGCACGTTCCGGTCGACGACCGAGGTCCGGTTCCGCTGCTCCGAACCGGGCGCGAGCACCTTCATCGAGTTGGCAGCCGATTCGGTGCGATCCGCGACGCTCAACGACACGCCTGTCGACCTCTCCGGCTGGTCCGCCGACAAGGGCCTGACCCTGTCGGGGTTGAGCAGCGACAACGTCCTCGTGGTCGACGCCGACTTCGGTTACTCCAACAGCGGCCAGGGTCTGCACCGGACTGTCGACCCGGTGGACGGCGAGACGTACCTCTACAGCCAGTTCGAGACCGCCGACGCGCAGCGGGTGTTCGCCTGCTTCGACCAGCCCGACCTGAAGAGCGTCTACACCTGGCACGTCACGGTGCCGGCGCACTGGCGGGCAGTGTCCAACATGCCGGTGCAGCGCGAGGAGTCGGCTGGTGAGGCGCTCAAGACGCTCCACTTCACCGAGTCGCCCCGGATGAGCACCTACATCACGGCGATGTGCGCCGGGCCGTACCACGAGGTGCGCGACGCCCACGACGGCATCGACCTGGGGGTCTTCTGCCGGGCCTCGATGGCGCGCTACCTGGACTCCGACGACCTGTTCCTGATCACCAAGCAGGGCTTCGACTTCTTCCACGAGAAGTTCGGCGTGCGCTACCCGCTGCCGAAGTACGACCAGCTGTGGGTGCCCGACTTCAACGCCGGCGCCATGGAGAACTTCGGCTGCGTGACGCACGCCGAGTCGCACTACCTGTTCCGCTCGCAGGTCACCGACTTCGAGTACGAGCAGCGGGCCAACACGATCCTGCACGAGCTGGCCCACATGTGGTTCGGTGACCTGGTCACCATGCGCTGGTGGAACGACCTGTGGCTGAACGAGTCGTTCGCCGAGTGGGCCAGCCACTGGTGCAACACCAACGCGACCCGGTTCACCGAGGCGTGGACGACGTTCCTGTCCATTCGGAAGAACTGGGGCTACCGGCAGGACCAGCTCTCGTCCACCCACCCGGTCTACACCGAGATGCCGGACATGGAGGCCGTGGAGGTCAACTTCGACGGCATCACCTACGCCAAGGGTGCGAGTGTGCTCAAGCAGCTCGTCGCGTACGTCGGTGAGGAGCCGTTCGTGGCGGGGCTGCGGGCCTACTTCGGCAAGCACGCCTGGGGCAACGCCACCTTCGACGACCTGCTCACCGAGCTGGAGGCCGCCTCCGGGCGGGAGCTGCGCAAGTTCGCCGCGCAGTGGTTGGAGACCGCGCAGGTGAACACCCTGCGGCCGGAGGTGACCATCGGGTCGGACGGCACGTACGAGCAGGTGCTGGTGCGGCAGGAGGCGCCGGCGGCGTACCCGACGCTGCGCACGCACCGGATCGGCGTGGGCCTGTACGACCTGACCGACGGGCGGCTGGTCCGTCGGGAACGGTACGAGGTGGACGTGACCGGCGAGCACACCGACGTCGCCCCGCTGCGAGGGGTCCGGGCCGCCGACGTGCTGCTGCTCAACGACGACGACCTCAGCTACACCAAGCTGCGCCTCGACGAGCGTTCGATGGCGACAGTGGTGCAGCACATCGGTGGTTTCGACTCGTCGCTGGCCCGCGCGCTCTGCTGGACCGCCGCGTGGGACATGATCCGCGACGCCGAGTTGTCCGCCCGCGACTACGTGGCGCTGACGCTGAGCGGGCTGCCCGCGGAGACCGACATCAACCTGGTGACGGCGACCCTGCGGCAGGCGACCACCGCGCTCACCCTGTACGCCGACCCGGCCTGGGCGCCGACCGGCTGGGCCGACCTGGCCCGTACCGCCCGCGACGCCCTCGCCGCCGCCGAGCCCGGCAGCGGGTTCCAGCTGGCCTGGGCGCGCGCGTTCAGCTCGGCGGTCCGCTCCGAGGACGACCTGGCGACGCTGCGCGGTTGGCTGGACGGCACCGGCGCGCCGGCCGGGCTGACCGTCGACACCGAGCTGCGCTGGTCGGTCCTCGCCGCGCTGGTGGCCAACGGTGCCGCCGGTGCCGCCGAGGTCGAGGCGGAGCTGAGTGGTGACCGCACGGCCAGCGGTGAGCGGGAGGCCGCGTACGCGCACGCGTTGATCCCGACGGCCGAGAACAAGGCCGCCGTGTGGGCCCTGCTCACCGGCCCGGACGCGCTGCCCAACTGGCGGCACCGGGCGCTGTTGCAGGGCTTCGCCCACCCGACGCAGGTGGAGCTTGTCGCGCCGTACCGGGAGCGTTACTTCGCGGCGGTCGGCCAGGTGTGGGCCACCCGGGACAGCGAGCCGGCCCAGGAGTTCGCCCAGTTGGCGTACCCGACCTACCTGGTGGACGACGACACGGTGGCGGCCACCGACACGTGGTTGGCCGGTGACGGGCACCCGGCGCCGCTGCGTCGGCTGGTGGCCGAGGGCCGCGACGGTGTGGTGCGGGCGCTGAAGGCCCGCGCGAAGGACACCGAACAGAGCTGACCAGGCAGTAACCGGCCCGTGCCGGCGTGGGTGCGAGCCGACGCCGACACGGGCCGTTATGGTTGCGGAAGGAGGTGAACGTGATGGCACAGCCGACCTACGAGTGGCGGCCCCCGGAGCGGGGCTGGCGCGAGCAGGACCTGTCCGACCTACCTGCCGACGGTAACCGCTACGAGATCATCGACGGGAGCCTGCACGTGACCCCTCCAGCCGGTCCGGAGCACCATGAGCTGGCCGACGAGATTCGGATGGCGATTCGCCAGGCGGCTCCCACCGGTTGGCGCGCGATCCGGGAGATCGGGGTGCAGGTCCCCGGCGGGAATCTCATCCCCGACCTGACGGTGTTGCGACCAGGCGCACCCCGCGGGCGGATGTGGGCCGAACCGGTGAACATCGCGCTCGTCCTGGAAGTCGAGTCGACGGGGAGTCGTCGCCACGATCGCTTCACCAAACCCGCCCTCTACGCTGAGGCAGGCATCCCGCACTACTGGCGGGTGGAACGGGGCGACTTCGGCCCGGTGATCTACCGCTACCGCCTCGGCAAGGGGGACCACTACGAGCTGCTGGGCACCATCGGTCCGGACGACGCGGTGACCTTGGACGAGCCATGGCCAATGAGGTTGGACCCGAGCGCCTGGCCGCGCTGAGACACCCCGGAACACTGAAGCCCGGCCCGCTTTTCAGCGGGCCGGGCTTTCTCGCGTGTGGGGTCAGCCCTTGCCGGCGTGGCTGGCGAGCTGGTCGAGGCCGTTGATGATGCCGCCGGCCAGGTCACCGCCGCTGAACGCGCCGACCATGGACAGCGCGGCCAGCTTCGCGTACGTGTCGGGGATGCGCTTGCGGGCGTACCGCCCGGTGATGACCTCCAGCTGACGCTGGTTCGGTGACACGGCGATCAGCACCGACTTGTCGGGCTCGGCGAGCTGACGGTGCAGCCGCTGGGCGTGTTCGCGGACCGGCTCGTCCAGACCACCGACGAAGACCGAGAAGACCAGGCCGGTGCCCTTGTCGGCCAGGCGCAACGCCTCGTCGATGCGCAGCAGCTGGCGGGTCGAGAACGGCCCGTCGAGCACCTCGGGCGGATTTTCCGACCCGGTCTGCTTCTCACCAACGGTCACTTGCGCCTCCGGTTCCACCGGCCGGCGCCTCGACGCTGGCCTGCTCGAGCTTGTGGCTGGTGAGCGCGGGCGCCTGCGCCCCCGCCGTCAGCGCGGTGCCGGCCGAGTCGGCCAGCTGCTCCGGGCGGCCCAGGAACCAGACCGGAGTGAAGTCGAAGGGCCGGCCCGGACGGTAGCGCTTGGCGCCACCGCCACCGCCGGTGGCACCCCCGCGGCTACCTGCGTACGACAGGCCGGCGATGACCAGCACCGCGGCCAACGGGATGCCGACGAAGACCAGCAACGTCTCGGTAACAGACAATCCCAACGCCCCCAGGCGGAAGAAGGACGACAGTGAACAACCTTGTCGGATGGACGCTCATGCTGCCGACCGCCCGACTCCGTCGCCATTCACGTTAGCGGAGTCGACGGCTCGCCAGATTGCGGGGTGCCGATCCCATCCGTCACTCGAGTTCTCCAGTTGCGCAGCGGTAGCGATAAGCCGCGCGTCGTCGCCGTACCGGCCGGTGAGCAGCACCCCGACGGGCAGGCCGTCGGTGGTGGTGCCCAGCGGCAGGGAGACGGAGGGATCGCCTGTGACGTTGAAGATGGCGCAGTAGGGCGAGAATCGGCGTTGCCTGTCGAAGTCGGCGGCCGGGTCCGCGTCGGCGGTGAACCAGCCGACGGGCGCCTGCGGGGTGGCCAGTGTGGGACAGAGGAGCAGATCGCAGCCGGCGGTGCGGCGGGTGCCGAGGCGGACCTGGGCCTGCAACTCACCGAGGGTGGCGGAGAGGGTGGCGGCGGAGAGTTCGGCGCCCCGGGCCCGGAGCAGCCGGGTCAACGGCAGCAACTCCGCCTCCCGCTGCGGCGGCACCGGGGACAGCGCCAACACGTACCAGAGGATCTCGAACAGCGGCCACGCCGCCGGCCCGAGCGGCGGCGGCACGTCGACCACCTCGTGCCCGGCCGCCGTGAGCAGCGCGGCGGCCCGGTCCACGGCGGCCACGCAGTCGGGGTGCACCGGTTCGTCGGCGAGCATCGGCGTGGTGAATCGGCCGATCCGCAGCGGGCCGGGCTCGGCCCGGCGCGCGACGGCCAGGTAGCCGCCGGTCGGCGCCGGCGGCGGCAGGTAGGGCTCGCCGGGCACCGGGACGGCCAGGACGTCGAGCAGCGCGGCGACGTCGGTGACAGTCCGCCCGAGGGGGCCGCTGATGGGCAGGCCGAACGCGCCGGAGCCGATCGGCCCGCCGGAGACGAGGCCCCGGCTGGGCTTGTAACCGACCAGGCCGCAGAGCGACGCCGGGATGCGCAGCGACCCACCGCCGTCGGACCCCTGGGCGACCGGGACCAGCCCCGCCGCGACGGCCGCCGCCGCACCTCCGCTGGACCCGCCCGCCGTGTACGCCAGTTGCCACGGGTTGCGGGCCGGCGGCGCGACCCGGCCCTCCGAGTAGAGCGAGCAGCCCAGCTCGGAGGTGGTCGTCTTGCCGAGGCTGACCAGACCGGCGGCCTTGATGAACCGGACCACGTCCGCGTCGACAGGCGGGACGAAGTCGAGGAAGGCGGCCGAACCGAAGGTGGTGCGGACCCCGGCGGTGAGGGTCAGGTCCTTGATCGCGGTCGGCACGCCGTGCAGCGGGCCCCGCTTGTCGGTCGGCACCGCGTCGGCGGCCCGTGCGGCCTGCCGGGCGAGGTCCGGTGTGACGGTGACGAACGCGCCGACGGTGTCGCCGAGCGCCGCCACCCGGCGTAGGGAGTGCTCGACCAGGTCGACGCTGGACAGCTCGCCGCGGCTCATCGCGGCGGCCTGCTCCAACGCGGTCAGGTCGTGCGGCTCGGCCATGCCCCCATCCTGCCCGCTGGGAGGGGCTGTCGACGGGCCGACACGGCGTCCGAACGTCAGTCCAGCGTGCCCGCCGGCGCCACCCATTCACTGCGAGGCCCACCGATGTCACTGATCAGGTCGAAATCCCGGTCGTAGTGCAGGACGGTAGCGGAATATTCGGCGGCGGCCGCAGCGACCAGGACGTCGACCGGGCTGGCCGCCCGATGGTGGCCGCGAGCTGTCAGCGCCAGTTGCAGGTCACGGGCCCGGGTGGCGACGGCCGGGGTGATCGGAAGTTCGATCATCACCTCTGCCCGACGTGCGCGTATCGTCATGGCGTCCCGGAAGTCGCGGGCACTCCGCCCGTCCTCAAGGTCGAGTGGCACGCAGGTCGCGGCGAGCCCTTCCGCGAGGATCGTCCTGATTCGTTTGCCGGCGATCGGCTGACGAAGGCGACTCCAGGCTGACGTGTCGATGAGGTACAGCCCGGCCGGTGGCGTCACGCCGCGTCCTGCTCGCCCCGCGGAATCTTGTCGTCCTCGACCAGACCGGCCCAGTCCCGGTCAATGGACATGAGCTCTCGGATCGCCTCCATCCGCTCGCTGCGCTCGGCGACGAGCCGCAGCGCGGCATGGATCGTGTCCTTCTTGCTCTTGGTGCCGAGCTCGAGACGGGCCCGGTCGAGCAGCTCATCGTCAAGATCGATAACGGTCTTCATGGATGGAGTATATCCACGAGCACATTCTTTATATACCCGACTCGCCGAGAAAGCGCAGCGCGTTGCGGGAGAGAAGCTTCTGGCGTTGGGCGTCGGTGAGGAAGTCGGCAGCGTGGACCACCGCGCCGGCCGGCCGTTCGCCGAGCGGGTACGGGTAGTCGCTGCCGACCAGCACCCGGTCCTCGCCCAGCGTGTCGACGAGCAGCCGCAGCGCGGGTGGCGCGAAGACCACCGAGTCGACGCTGAACCGGTCGAGGTAGCTGCTGGGCGGGCCGGCGGACGCGCCCCGGACCAGGTCGCCCCGGCGGTGCCAGGCGTTGTCGGCGCGGCCGAGCCAGAACGGGAAGCTGCCTCCACCGTGCGCGAAGCAGATCCGCAGCGACTCGGGCACCCGGTCGAAGACACCACCGAGGATCATCGCCAGCACCGAGAGGTGCGTCTCGGCGGGCATCCCGGTGAGCCATCGGGCCATCCAGCGGTCCAGTCGCGGCCCTCCCGGCATGTCCCACGGGTGCACGAAGACGGGGGCGCCCACGTCGGCACAGTGCTGAAGGAAGGTGACCACACCGGCGTCGTCCAGGTCCCGGTCACCGACGTGGTTTCCGATCTCCACGCCCACGTGCCCGTTGGCGAGGCTGCGATCCAACTCGGCGCAGGCCGCGTCCGGGTCCTGGAGTGGCACCTGGCAGAACGGCACCAGTCGGTCGCCGCCGGCCGCGGTGACCTCGAGGGTCAGGTCGTTGAAGATCCGGGCGACCTTCACCGCCTGGTCGGCCGGGCGGTCGTAGCTGAAGAAGACGGGCGTGGGCGAGACCACCTGAACGGCCACGCCGTCGGCGTCCATGTCGGCCAGTCGCCGCGACGCGTCCCAGCACTCGGCGCCGACCGGGCGGAACTCCGTCTCCCCCACCATGATCATGGCGGCGCGCTCGGAGTCGACCCGCAACCACGGCCAACCGGAACCGCCGCACGCCGCGCCGAGGTCAGGCCAACCCTTGGGTACGACGTGCGTGTGCACGTCGACGACGCCTGCCGGCATCAGCCCTTGCCCGGGTGCACTGTGCCGCAGTTGGCGCAGGTGCGGGCCTGCTCATCCTCGTAGAACGCCGTGAACACCGGGGGCAGGTCGGCGGCGATGTCGCGGACCTGCAACTCCACCTCGTGCACCTTGTTGCCGCACTCCGGGCAGTACCACTGGAACGTCTCCAGGGTGCCCTCCTCGCGGACCCGCTCGACGACCATGCCGATCGAGCCGGCCTCCGGCCGCTGCGGCGAGTGCGGGGTGTTGCGCGGCAACATCCACATCTGCCCCTCGCGCACGTGCACCGTACGCGGCCCCTCCGGGGTGACCAGGTTGATGTGCATGTTGCCCTTGACCTGGTAGAAGAACTCCTCGTACGGGTCCACGTGGAAGTCGGTGCGCTGGTTGGGCCCGCCCACCACCATCACGATGAAGTCGTCCCCGCCGGGGAACATCTCCCTGTTGCCCACCGGGGGCTTCAACAGGTGCTGGTTGTCGGCGATCCAGCCCGGAAAGCTGAACGGCTCGGCGATCTCACTCACGACTGACCTCCCGAGGGAAGAAGGGCCACGGCCTGGATTTCGATGAGCAGGTGCGGGTGCGGCAACTGGTGCACCGCCACCGTCGTACGGGTCGGCCCGGAGGCGTCGAAGAACTCGGCCCACACCTCGTTGTAACCACCGAAGTCGTTCATGTTGACCAGATACGAGGTCACCTGCACGAGGTCGCCGAGGTCCGCGCCGACCGACCGCAGCAGGTCCCGCACGTTCTCGATGACGGCCCGCGTCTGCACCCGGATGTCGAGGTTCGTGGTGCCGAGTTCGTCGACGGACACGCCGGCGAAGGTGTTGTCCGGGCGTCGCGACGACGTACCGGAGACGAAGACGAACCCGCCGGCGACCTTGACGTGCGGGAAGGCCCCCCGTGGGACGGCCTTTCCGGCCACCACCCGGGCGGTCACGACGACGCCCGGAGCGAGGCCGTGCCGAGCTTCTCGACAACGGCACGGACATGGGCACCGGGACGTAGCGGAACGGCTGCCGTCGCGGCGCCGGCCAGGAAGACCCACCCCGACTCCAGCCGCACCCCGTGCCGGCCGGCCAGCCGGATGCCCTCGTCGAGCGCCCGGCGCGGGTCACCCAGGATCGCCGCCGTCGAGCCCACCTGCGCCACCCGCCCGTCGACCTCCAGCAGCACACCCAGGTTGTCCAGACCCGCGGGCACCGGCGACCACGGACCGATCACGAAGGCTGCCGCCGACGTGTTGTCAGCGATCACGTCCGGCAGCGAGAAGCGGAAGTCCGCGTACCGCGAGTCGATCAACTCGATGGCCGGGGCGACCGCGCGGACCGCCGTGGCGAAGTCGCCGACCGGCTCGCCCGGCTCGGGCAGCCGGTCCAGCAGGAACGCCACCTCCGGCTCGACCCGGGGATGGATGTACGCGGCCGGATCCACGGCACCGCCGTCGGGCACCCGCATCGCGTCGGTGAGCCGCCCCCAGATCACCTCGTCCACGCCGACCTGGGCCATCTTCGCCCTGCTGGTCAGCCCCATCTTCAAACCGACCAACCGCTCACCGGCGTCCAGCCGGCGTTGCAGCAGCGCGGCCTGCACGTCGTACGCGCTGTCCACGTCCAGGCCGGTCTCGGCGGCGAGTTGCGGGATCGCGGTGGCCGTGCCGGCAGCCGCGCCCAACTTCTCGGCGATCCCGACGATGTCTACGCCGATCATGAGTGCTGCTCCTTGTCGGCCAGGTCGAGTGCCACGTCCACGATCATGTCCTCCTGGCCGCCCACCATCCGGCGGCGGCCCAGCTCGACCAGGATCGACCGGACATCCACGCCGTACTTCGTGGAGGCCCGCTCGGCGTGCCGCAGGAAGCTGGAGTACACCCCGGCGTACCCCAGGGAGAGGGTCTCCCGGTCCACCTGGACCGGCCGGTCCTGCAACGGGCGGACGATGTCGTCGGCGGCGTCCATGAGCGCGAACACGTCGCAGCCGTGCTTCCAGCCGTGCAGCTCGGCGACCGCGACGAAGACCTCCAGCGGGGCGTTGCCGGCGCCCGCGCCCATGCCGGCGAGGGACGCGTCGACGCGGACCGTCCGGCCGTGCGCCGCATCGGGGCCGACCGGGGCGGACCCGGTGACCCGGCCGTGCTCGACGGCGAGCACGCTGTTGGCCACCCCGAGCGACAGGTTGTGGTGCGCGTGGATGCCGATCTGCGTCTCCGGGTCGAGAACCTGCCGGTACGCGTCGACCCGCTGCGCCACGTCGGACATCAGCAACCGCCCGCCGGAGTCGGTGACGTAGACGCAGTGCGCGCCGTACGACTCCATGAGCTTGGCCTGCCCGGCGAGCCCGGCCGCATCGAACATGTGCGACATCATCAGGAACCCGGCCACGTCCATGCCGTTCTCCCGCGCCCAGGAGATGTGCTGGGCGGAGATGTCCGCCTCCGTGCAGTGGGTGGCGATCCGAACGCTCGTCACCCCGAGCGCCTTCGCGGCCTTCAGGTCGGCGATGGTGCCGATGCCCGGCAGCAGCAGGGTGGTCAGTTTCGCGGTGGTCAGCACCTCGGCCGCCGCCGAGATCCACTCCGCGTCGCTCGCGGCGCCGTGGCCGTAGTTGACGCTGGAGCCGGCGAGGCCGTCCCCGTGCGCCACCTCGATGGCGGCCACCCCGGCGGCGTCCAGCGCCGCGGCGATGGTGCGCACCTGGTCGACCGTGTACTGGTGGGCGACGGCGTGCATGCCGTCGCGCAGTGTCACGTCCTGGATGTACAGGTCGGTCATGGCGCGGCCACCTCCGAAGAACGCCTCGCGATCAGCCGCTCCGCCGTGCGCAGCGCGGCCGAGGTCATGATGTCCAGGTTCCCGGCGTACGCGGGCAGGTAGTGCCCGGCCCCGGAGACCTCCAGGAACACCGACACCTGAAGGGCGGTGAGCCGCCGGCCGAACGTCGGCAGGTACGCCTCGACCCGGTCGAACTGGACGTCCTGCTTCAGCCGGTAACCGGGGACGTACTCCTGCACGGTCGCCACCATCTCCGCGACGGAGGCGGCGATCGCGGCGGTGTCGGCGTCGACGTCCGGGCAGAGGCAGTAGACGGTGTCGCGCATCAGCAGCGGCGGGTCCGCCGGGTTCAGCACGATGATCGCCTTGCCCCGCTCGGCACCGCCCACCACCTCGATGGCGCGGGCAGTGGTCTCGGTGAACTCGTCGATGTTGGCCCGGGTGCCCGGTCCGGCGGACTTCGACGCGATCGACGCGACGATCTCCCCGTACGCCACCGGGGTGACCCGGCGCACCGCGGCGACGATCGGCACTGTGGCCTGCCCGCCGCAGGTGACCATGTTGACGTTCGGCTCGTGCAGGTGCTCGTCGAGGTTCACCGGCGGCACCACGTACGGGCCGAGCGCCGCCGGGGTGAGGTCGACCACAGTCCGACCGTGGGCACGCAACACCTCGTCGTGGCGCTGGTGCGCGCCGGCCGAGGTGGCGTCGAACACCAGCTCGACCTCGGCGAACTCGGGTAGCGCGACGAGCCCGTCCACGCCGTCCGCGGTGGTGGCCACGCCGAGCCGGCGAGCACGCGCCAGGCCGTCGGAGGCCGGGTCGATCCCCGCCATCGCCACCATCCGCAGGCTGTCACTCAGCCGCAACACCTTGATCATCAGGTCGGTCCCGATGTTCCCGGAACCAAGCACCGCCACTCCGACGCTCATGCCGACACTCCGCTTCGCTCCGTGCCACCCTCAGCGCTGACAAGCCTGCGCCGATGGTTTGCTCGCTGACGCTCGCTCACGCGGAAACCTCCTTGCTGAAGCAGGTGCGCACCGAACCGAGCCCGGAGATCCGGGCCTCGTACGCGGCACCCGGGGTGACCGGCACCATCGGGCCGAGTGCCCCGGAGAGCACCACGTCCCCGGCGCGAAGCGGGTCACCGGCGCGGGCCAGGGTGTCGGCCAGCCAGTGCAGGGCGTGCAACGGGTTGCCCAGGCAGGCGGCGCCGGCACCCACCGAGACCGGCTCGCCGGCGTGCTCCAGCACCATCCCGCACAGGCGCAGGTCGACGTCGGCCAGCCGGCGCGGCGTGGTGCCGAGCACGAAGAGCCCACTGGAGGCGTTGTCGGCGACGGTGTCCACTATGGAGATGTCCCAGGCGGCGATCCGGGAGTCGACGATCTCGATCGCCGGCAGCACGTGGTCGACGGCGCGGATCAGGTCGACAGTGGTGAGCTGCGGGTTCGGGAGATCCTTGTCGAGCACGAAGGCGATCTCCGCCTCGACCCGGGGCTGGAGCAACCGGTCGATGGGCACCTCGACCCCGTCACCGACAGCCATGGCGTCGGTCAGCATGCCGAAGTCCGGCTGGAACACCCCGAAGGTCTCCTGCACGGCCCGGGAGGTCAACCCGATCTTCGCGCCGACCCGGCGTTCGCCACGGCCCTGCCAGGCCCGCGCCTGGAGCTGCTGCACCTGGTACGCGGCATCGACGTCGCCCTCGGGCAGCAGCCGGCCCCGAAGTGGCGCGCACGGCTTGCCGGTGCTGCGGGCGTCGGCCAACTCCCGGTTGGCGGCCTCGATGTCAGCTTCCATGCCTGCTCCCTCGCTACGGCTCACGACAGGTCCACGCAGACGTTCGTGAGTTCGGAGTAGAAGTTCAGCGAGTGCACGCCGCCCTCGCGACCGATCCCGGACGCCTTCACCCCGCCGAACGGGGTGCGCAGGTCACGCAGGAACCAGGTGTTGACCCAGACGATGCCGGCGTCGAGCCGGGCGCCGGCCCGGTGCGCGACTCCCACGTCCCGGGTCCAGACTGTCGCCGCCAGGCCGTACTCGGTGCCGTTGGCGAGGGCGTACGCCTCGTCCTCGGTG
This sequence comes from Micromonospora sp. NPDC005710, assembly GCF_040630995.1. Taxonomy (NCBI): domain Bacteria; kingdom Bacillati; phylum Actinomycetota; class Actinomycetes; order Micromonosporales; family Micromonosporaceae; genus Micromonospora; species Micromonospora sp. NPDC005710. Next base: position 40,851 of record NZ_JBEXYP010000003.1, read on the forward strand.
TCGAATGGCGCGACGTGCACCACCGGGCCGAAGATCTCCTCCCGGTTGGTGCGGGCGTCCGGGCCGAGCCCGGTGAGCACCGTCGGCTGCACGTACGACCCGCCGTCGCGGATGTCGCCGAAGGTGGGCGTGCCGCCACCGGTGAGCACCTCGGCCCCCTCGGAGCGGGCCAGCTCGTACGCGCCGAGCACCTTCGCCCGGTGCTGGTGGGAGATCAGCGGCATCGTGGCGGTGGCCTCGTCGGTCGGCCACCCGAAGGCCAGGTCGCCGGCCCGCTTCGCCAGTCGGGCGGTGAACTCCTCGAAGACCGGGCGCTGCACGTAGATGCGCTCGGTGCAGAGGCACACCTGCCCACCGTTCGTGAAGCTGGACCGCACCGAACCCGCCACCGCGGCGTCCAGGTCGGCGTCGGCGAAGACCAGGCCGGCGTTCTTGCCGCCGAGTTCGAAGCTCACCGCCTTCACCCCGTCGGCGGCGGCCCGCATGATCGCGCCGCCGGTGGCCGACTCGCCGGTGAAGGTGATCGCGTCGACGCCCGGGTGCCGGGTGAGGAACTCGCCCGCCGAGTCCGGTCCGAAGCCGTGCACCAGGTTGAACACCCCGGCCGGTACGCCAGCAGCAGCCATCACCTCGGCGAGCACCGTCGCCGAGGCAGGCGTCTCCTCGCTGGGCTTGACCACCACCGCGTTGCCGCAGGCCAGCGCCGGTGCCACCTTCCAGGTGAGCAGCAGCAGCGGCAGGTTCCACGGCACGATGACAGCGACCACGCCGACCGGCTTGCGCAGCGCGTAGTTGAGCGCCCGGCCGCCGGTCGGTGTGACAGTGGTGAACGACTCGGTGGGGGCTGTCGCCACGATCTCCGCGAACGCCCGGAAGTTCGCCGCGCCGCGGGGGATGTCCAGCGTGCGGGCCTGGGCGATGGACTTGCCGGTGTCGGCGACCTCGGCGGTGACCAGGTCGTCGAAGCGCCGCTCCAACTCGTCGGCGACGCGGCGCAGCACCCCGGCGCGCTCGCGCTCCCCCATCCGGCCCCACGGCCCCCGCAACGCCGCCCGGGCGGCGGCCACCGCGTCATCCACAGTGGAACGCGATGCCTCGTCCACCTCGAAGACCTGCTCCCCGGTGACCGGGCTCGACTTGGCGAACGTCTTCCCGCCGTCGACGAACTCGCCGGCGACGAAGTTGCGCAACCGCTGCGGGCCACCCGGCGCGTGGCCGGCCATCAGGTGTGGATCCCAGTTGCCGGTCATCCGCGCCTCCCTCGGCTCACGGCCGCACCTAGCGCGCCGACCAGCAGCAGCGCGGCCCCGCCGACGACCGCCCCGAGCACCCGGTGCTGTCGACGCACCCGGCGGCGGACCTCCGCGTACGGGGTGGTGGAGAACGACACCAGCTCGTACTGGGAAACGTACCGGCCGGGCAGAGCCCGTTCCAGTGCGTGCTCCACCCGTCGACGGGTCTGGAAGACCGGGGAAGCGACCTTGTCCCGCATCTCCACGAAGTTGGTCAGCGCCATCGTCGCGATGGCCTCGGCGTTCTCCTGTCGACGCCGCTGGAACAGCGGCAGCGCCGCCAACCAGTCGTCGGCGCACTCGTCCAGGCAGCGGTCCAGCTCCACCACGTCCTCGAAGGCGCAGTTGGCGCCCTGGCCGTAGAACGGCACGATGGCGTGCGCCGCGTCGCCGAGCAGGCCGACCTTCCCGTCGACCTGCCAGGGGGTGCAGCGCACGGTGCCGAGCACTCCCACCGGGTTGTGCTGGTAGTCGTCGACCAGGTTCGGCGCCAACGGGATGACGTCCGGGTAGTGCTGGGCGAAGTGCTCCTCGATCGCCGTCGGGTTGTCCAGGGCCGCGAAGCTGCCGGCACCGTCGTTGGGCCAGAACAGCGTGCAGGTGAAGGAGCGGTCCGGGTTCGGCAACGCGATCATCATCGACGTGCCGCGCGGCCAGATGTGCAGCGCGTCCGGGTCCAGGGCGAAGTCCCCGCCCAACGGCGGAATCGTCAGCTCCTTGTAGCCGTAGTCGAGGAAGTCGACGCTCTCGTTGAGCAGCCCGTACGCCAGCAGTTGCGCGCGCACCGCGGAGCCGGCGCCGTCGGCACCCAGCACTACCGACGCCTTCGCCGCGACCGGGCCCTGTGGGGTGTCGAAGCTCAGGGCGCCGTCGGTGGGGTCGAGCCCGACCAGCCGGTGGTCGAAGACGACCCGCACCCCCGGCAGCGCGGCGGCCTCGTCCAGCAGGGCGTTGTTCAGCGCGCCCCGGCTGATCGAGTTGATCGCCCGGTCGCCGGCCGCGCTGTACGACTGGAACTGCTGCTCGCCGTCGACCGGGTGGATCATCCGGCCGCGCATCGGCAGGGCGTCGGTCATCACCTGCTCGGCCAACCCGATCCGGCGCAACGCGTCCAGGCCGCGCTCGGAGAGCGCCAGGTTGATCGAGCGACCGCGCTCGGCGGTGCCGGCGCGGGGGTCGGAGCGGCGCTCGTAGAGGGCCACCGGATAGCCACGCCGGGCCAGGAAGCAGGCCGCCAGGCAGCCGGCCAGCCCGGCACCGATGATCGCGATCTCGTCGCGCTGCGCGGTCATGCGGACTCCTGCCCGACGGTCGCCGCCAACGCGGCAGCCGCCCGCCAGCAGTCGAGGTACGTGGAGTACAGCGGCACCGGGGCGAAGCGGACGACGTCCGGTTCGCGGGCGTCGGCGATGACGCCGTGTTCGTACCGTAGGCGTTTGGTCAGCTCGGCGGCGCTGCCGGAGCCGATCCGCACGGAGAGCTGGCAGCCCCGGCGGGCCGGGTCGCGCGGGGTGACCACCCGCAGCGGCCGGCCGACTGTCACCTCGTCGAACAGCGACTCCAGCCACCCGGTGAGGCGCTGGCTGCGGGCGCGCAGCGCGGCCATCCCCACCGCGTCGAACAGCTCCAGCGACGTACGCACCGGGCCCATCGCGAAGATCGGCGGGTTGGAGATCTGCCAGGCCTCCACAGTGGCGGGTGGCCGGGACACCGGCGTCATCTCGAACCGGGTGGCCGCCGCCGTGCTCCACCACCCCTCGAACCGGGGCACTGTCTCGTCGCCGAGGTGCCGCTCGTGCACGAAGACGCCAGCCAGGGCACCCGGGCCGGAGTTCAGGTACTTGTAGGAGCACCACGCGGCGAAGTCGACGTCCCAGTCGTGCAGGGCCAACGGCACGTTGCCGACCGCGTGAGCCAGGTCCCAGCCGACGACCGCGCCGGCGGCCCGGCCGGCGGCCGTGATCGCCGGGATGTCCAGCAGCTCACCGGTGAGGTAGTTGACCCCGCCGAGCAGCAGCAGCGCCACCCGGTCGCCCTCGGCGGCCAGGTAGTCGGTCACGTCCTCGGTGCGCAGGGCGTCCTCACCGGCACGCGGACGCAGCCGGACCACTGCGTCGTCCGGGTCCAGGCCGTGGAACCGGGCCTGGCTGCGCACCGCGTAACTGTCCGACGGGAACGCGGCGTCCTCGATGACGATGCGGGTGCGCGCACCGGCCGGGCGGTAGAAACTCACCATCAACAGGTGCAGGTTGACGGTGAGCGAGTTCATCACCACGGCCTCCGTGGGCCGGGCGCCGACCAGTCGCGCGGCCGGCCCGGTCAACAACTCGTGGTACGGCAGCCAGGCGCGCTCGGCCTCCAGGTGCCCCTCCACGCCGAGCCGCCCCCACGCGTCCAGGTCGGCGAGGAGTTCGTCGCGGGTGGCCCGAGGTTGCAGGCCGAGCGAGTTGCCGGCCAGGTACGCCGACTCGCTGTGGTCACCGCCGTCGGCGGGCGGCACGTGGAACAGGTGCCGGTGACCGGGGTCGGCCTCGTCGCGGCGATGTGCTTCGGCCTCGCCGCTGGCGAGGGGATGTGCTTCGTTTTCTGGGGTGTGCATGTCTCGCTCTCCGGTCACATCGCGGTGCGGGCCGACCACAGCTCCGGGAAGACCACCCGGGACATGCTGCGCTGCAACCACGCCAGGCCGGCGGAGCCTCCGCTGCCGACCTTGGCGCCCATCGTCCGCTGCACCGCCTTGACGTGGTTCCAGCGCCAGTCGCCGAACTCCTCGGCGACTGCGCTCAGCGCCTCGCCGAGGAGCCGCAGGTGGTTGTCCGGGTGGGCGTCGTCGTAGATCCGCACCCAGGCCGCCTCGACCAACGGGTGCGGGTCGTGTTCGACGGCGACGTCCCGGCCGAGCAGGTCGGCCGGAAGGTCGAAGCCGCGCCGGGCGAGCAGCGCGAGCACATCGTCCCAGAGGCTCGGGGTCGCCAGTGCGGCGCTCAGCTCGGCGTGCACCTCGGCCTGCCGGCGGAACGGGCGGATCAGCGTCGGGTCACGCAGCCCGAGCAGGAACTCCAACTGCCGGTACATCGCCGACTGAAAGCCGGATGCCTCGCCGAGCAGATTGCGGAACCGGTTGAAGTCGGCCGGGCTCATCCAGCGCAGGCCCTGCCAGGCGGCGTTGAGCCCCTCCAGGTGCAGCTTGGCCCGGCCCAGCGGCGCCAGCGCCTCCCAGACCTGGTCGGTGTGGACCAGCCGCTGGGCCTCCCGCAGCTCATGGCAGGTCAGCCCGAAGTACAGCTCCATGATCTGGCTGACCATCAGGAAGGACATCTCGCCCGGGTCGCTGCTGAGCGGGTGCTGCATCTTGTGCAGGGCGCTGGCCTGCACGTACGCGTCGTACGGCACCATGTCGGCGAACTCCAGGGTCGGCTCGCCACCGGTGCGCGCCGCCTGCGCCGCACGCTCCCCGGGGGTCACCGGTTGCACCACGGCACGGCGGTTCGGCGCCCGCCGCTGCGTCTGATCCACCATCTCGTCTCCCTCCCCCGGACTAGCCGACGTCATGATCTCGCGGTCAGATCGGCCTGCGGAATGCCGAATCAACGGCTCTCACCGCCTTCTCCTGGCAAACCAAAGGCAACTAGGCGAAGTCGGTTCACGAAAGTAAGGTCTGAGCGTGGACGACATGGACTGGGCGCTGCTGCGCGAGTTGCAGGCCGACGCGCGGCTCTCCTTCAGCGAGTTGTCCCGGCGGGTGCACCTGTCCCCACCGTCGGTCGCGGAGCGGGTCCGCCGGCTGGAGGAGGCCGGGATCGTCACCGGCTACCACGCCCACGTCGACCTGAGCCGCGCCGGCCGTACCGTTGTCGCGCTGATCCGGATGTCCTGCTACGGCGCGCGCTGCATCCTGCACGACCCGACGGTGGCCGACTGGCCGGAGATCCTGGAGATCCACCGGATCACCGGGGACGCGTGCAGCGTGCTGAAGGTCGCGGCCGGCTCGATCGGCGCGTTCGAGGGGGTCATCGACCGGCTCGCCCCGTACGGCCAACCGTCGAGCACGATGGTCCTCTCCTCCCCGCTGAACTGGCACCCGATCACCCCCCTCCCCGCCACCGGTCCCGTCCCCCGCCCCCGCTGACCACGTCCACCCTGCGGGTTTGCCCCCGCGCCAGCGGGAAAGCAGCGCGCGAGCCCAGGGGAGGGTTCCGGCGGTCGTCGCCGGTTGGGGGGAAATCATGCAGGCAGTCCGCACGATCAACCGCGCGTTCTCGTCCGCACTGACACTTGTGGGGCTGGTCGGGGCGTTCGTCCTGTTGTCGGTCGCACCGGCGCGGGCGGGCGAGAACGTCTTCGTCGAGGTGACACCGAACAGCGTGCAGGCCGGCAGCCGGGTCAGCATCAAGGCGAGCTGCGACAACGACAACAACAACCGGCAGTCGAACGTGCACTCGGACGCGTTCGGGCACGTGATGCTCAAGCCGGACAAGGGCTTCCTGACCGGCCAGGTGACCGTTCCGGGGGACAAGGCCGCCGGTAACTACCCGGTCGACCTGCGCTGCGAGAACGGCCAGACGTCGTCCACCACGTTGACGGTGCTGAACATGGCCTCACCGAGCAAGGGGCCGGCGACCGGTGGCGGTGGAATGGCCGGCGGTCGCGGCACCGGCTCGCTGCTGGTGTTCGGCGGCGTGGCGTTGGTGGCCACCGCGGTCGTGCTCGGGATGGCCGGCGGCCGACGTCGAACGGGAGCCGGCTCCTGAGCCGGATCACCCATGAGCCGCAGATCCGCGCGTGCGCGGCCGGATCGCCGCGCCCACCTTCGGGCCGGCCCGGCGCTGCGCGCGTCCGCCCGGCTGGTGGCCCGCGCCTCGCGGCGACTGCGCCGGGTGGCTGGCCAGGCCGGGTCGGCGAGCGTCACCACCACCGATCCGGCCGCCCGCCCGCTGCCACCGAGGCGCCCGGCCGGGCCGGGGTCGACCCGACACCGATTCGCCACGAGCCCCGGGTTGCCGGTGCTGGCCATCGCCGCGTTGATGGTGCTGATCGTGGCGATGCTCGGCGTCGAGCAGGTGACCGGGATGAGAGTGCTGCCGGACCGGCTGAGCGCCGGCCTGCGACCACCGCCGAAGAAGTTCCCGGTGCTGCCGGCCAGCCACCCGACAAGCCTCGCCATCGACAAGATCGACGTGCGGGCACCAGTCCACGACGTGGGCATCGCCCCGGATGGCACGATCGCCGTGCCGGACGCGGCCCGCGCCCAGGAGGCCGGCTGGTACGACCAGGGGCCCACCCCCGGCCAGTACGGCCCGGCCGTGATCGTCGGGCACGTCGACACCACGAGCGGACCGGCGGTCTTCCACAAGCTCCGTGAGCTGCGCGCCGGTGACGAGATCGAGGTCACCCGCACCGACCAGCGCGTGGCGGTCTTCGAGGTCAACTCGGTGGAGAAGTTCGACAAGGGCCGGCTGCCGGTGGACGAGGTGTACGGCGACTTCAGCCGCCCGAGCCTCCGACTGATCACCTGTGGTGGTCAGTGGGTCGGCGGCGAGACCGGCTACGCGGACAACGTGGTGGTCTTCGCCTCGCTGGTCAAGGCCCGTGCAGGGTGAGGCGGACAGACCGGAAGTAGGGGTCAGTTCTGGCCTGGGCTCGCCACCGGGAACCCTGCGGCCTTGGCAGCGTCGAGCAGCCGTCGGTCGTAACTGACGAATGCGACAAGTGTCGTTCCGGACTCGTTCGTCAGCACCTGGGCCGTGGCAAGGTGGATGGCGTCGAGGCTGCGTAGCATCGGTTCGGCGAACGCCGCTGCTGTCGCGCGGACAGTGCTGTCGATCTCCAGGCGGAAGAGGCGTCCGACGGCGGCCGGAACTCCGATCAACGCTTGCGGGGCTGATCGGCGCAATGCTCGGGGAACCTCGACCTCGACAAGGGCGGAGGAGGCCAGCGGGACCTCCCCGTGACTGTTGAGCCACGAGACGAGGTCGGCACTGCATTCCTCCTGCCGAACCAGCTTGACGACGGCGGCGGAGTCGAGATAGATCACCAGCGCTCCTCGTCCCGCATCTTGGCGAGCGTGGAGGCGACGTCCACATCCTCAGCACCGAGGGTGGGCGGTAGCGGGACAGGACCACCGCCGGTTGGAGCGACTGCCCGCCCCGCCGCCACGAGCTTGGCAAGCACCGACCTGTCGTCGTCGACAGGGACGAGTCGGGCGACAGGGCGCCCGCGATAGGTGATCTCGACCGTCTCGCCACCACTGACCCGAGCCAGGACCTGACTCGTGTTCTGGTTCAGCTCTCGGACCCCGATACGCTCCACGGACAAAGTGTAGAACTAAATGTTCTACACTGCGAGCGCATTCGCCTCGCGTCGAGAAGATGGTGCCAGTGGGTCGGCGGCGAGACCGGCTACGCGGACAACGTGGTGGTCTTCGCCTCGCTGGTCAAGGCCCGTGCCGGTGGTTGACAGGCGTCGACGTACTCGGCGAGCCGGGCGGCACCGGTGAGCATCGCCCGCCCTCGCTCGGTGAGGCGTTGCCGCCACTGGCCCAGCGAGGCGGCGAGCGGTTCGGCACCGCCGGCGTCGCGCACACGACGCAGCAAGCCGGCGATGTGGTCGAGCCGGTACCCACCGCGGCGCAGCAGGTGGGCGAGTTCGGCGTCACGAACGTCGTCGGGCAGATAGAGCCGGTAGTGGGTCACCGGGTCACGGACCGGCAGTAGGACCCCGGCCCGCTCCCACTTGCGCAGCGTGGCCGGCCGCAGAGCGAGCCGGTGCGCCAGCACGCTGATCGGGACGGCCTGGTGGAGCTGCGGTTGCGGGCTCGTCCCGGTGAGCGTCGCCACCGCCGCCTCGACCGCGTCCAGGGTTTCCCGATCGCGCTGGAGCAGGGCATGCCCCTGGTCGATGGTGCGCAACGCCGTGTCGATCTCGCCCCGGTTGACGGCCCGCATGATCTCGCCGCTGGCCGCGTGGCCGTGGCCGGCGATCAACGCGAGGTAGGCACGCAGGGCCGTCACGTGCAGTTCGGAGAAGCGCCGGTAGCCGGTCGCGCTGCGCTGGGCCGGAGGCAGGACGCCGTCGCGCTCGTAGTTGCGGACCGCCTGCGCGGAGAGGCCGTGGGCGCGCGCGAGATCCACCGGTCGGCGTACACCCAGGTTTGAAGGTTGTGGGGCTCTCACCGTGCTCCGATGCTCGCAAGTCTCCACCGCTGGTTCAACGATACGGTTCATGGAATGGCATCTTTTCTCGACCTGCTGGCGGTACCCCCGGACCTGCTCGCGCTCGGCGAACCGACACATGGTGAGTCCGCCTTCCTCCAACTCCGCAACGACGCCTTCCTGTCGCTGACCGAGCACGGCTACCGCTCGATCGCCGTCGAGAGCGACCGGGCGGCCGGGCTGGTCGCCGACGCGTTCGTGCAGGGCGTCGCCGACGTGACGCTCGACCGGGCACTCGCCGAAGGGTTCAGCCACGGCTTCGGCGCGGCTCCGGCCAACCGTGACCTGCTGCTGCGGATGCGGGAGTGGAACGCCGGACGACCGGCCGCGGAGCGCCTGACGTTCCACGGCTTCGACGCCCCGGTGGAGATGGAAGGCGCCCCGAGCCCGCGCCACCACCTCAACCAGGTGTGCCACTTCCTCGACCTGGACCGGTCCGCCGAGATCGACGACCTGATCGGGGACGAGGCGCTGTGGAGTGACCCGGGCGCGATCTGGGAACCGGGCCGATCGGTCGGACGCTCCACCGACGCCCAGCGGCTGCGGGTGCTCGCCGACGACCTGCTGACCGAGTTGTACCTGCGGGCACCGGGTAGGTCAGCCGGCTGGTCGGCGGCGTTCGTGCACGCCACCGCCGCAGTCGCGTTGCTGCGCTACCACGCCGCGGCCGCCGCGCCACTAGCTCAGGAGGAACGCTTCGCCCGCCTGGCCGCGGTCCGGGACGCGCTGATGGCCGAGAACCTGCTCGCGATCCGATCGGCCGAGGCGCACCGCGGGCCCACCCTGGTCTTCGCGCACAACACGCACCTCCAGCGCCACCAGGGCACCATGACGCTTGCCGACCTGCAGGTGTCCTGGGCCGGCGCCGGGGCGATCATCGCGTCGTTGCTGGGCGACAGGTACGCGGTGATCGCCGGCAGCCTCGGCGTGAGCCCGGCGCTCGGCATCGGGCCGCCCGGTCCCACCACGTACGAGGGCAGGCTCCAGCAGGAGAGCGACCTCCCCCGGTACCTGCCGGCGTCCGACATCGCGGCGGCCGAGCAGCGGACGCACGACCACCGCTACTTCCCGCTCGACCAGGCCACCATCGACAACGCCGACGCGATCCTGCACGTCCCGACGGGTGTCGACGCGGCAGTGCTCGCCGACCGGATCCTCGCGTTGCCCGGCGTCCAGCACCTTTTGGCGAGCGAGGAGAACGGATCACCCGAGGCGGCCTGGGGCGACCGGTTCTTCTTTCTCGGCCCGGACCGCCGCCACCCGTTCGCCACTATCGTCGAGCACGACGTGCCCGGCTTCGACGAGGCTGCGCAGCTTCACCGCCCCGGCGTCTTCCGCCTGAATGTGGACCTGGGCCGGGCCGAGTTCGAGCGACGGTTCGGCTTCCCGCCCACGGCGTTCGAGGAGCACCGACACGAGTTCGACTACGCCCGGCTGGACACCCTCGTACCGCACCCCGGCTACGCGCGATATGGCTTCGCCAGCATCGTCATGCCCGGCCCACAGGTGCTGCCCGAGGTGGACCGGCTGCTGACGATCGCGCACGACCGTGCGGTGCGTCGCCGCGAGCGCGCGGCTGGACAGCGGAACTGACCGGGGTCAGGCGGCGGCTTCGGACTCGCGCAGGTCGAGCCAGTCGGCCCAGCGGGGGTCGGGGGCGCGGTGCCCGAGGACCCGCCAGGCGGTGCCCTTCGGGGCGGCCGGCAAGGCGTGTAACCGCCACCCCATCTCGGCCGGGGTCTTGTCGCCCTTGGTGTGGTTGCACCTGGCACACGCGGCGACCACGTTCTCCCAGGCGTGCCGGCCACCCCGGCTACGCGGAAACACGTGGTCGATGGTCTCGGCCGGGCCCCGGCAGTACGCGCACCGCCAGCCGTCCCGGGCGAAGATCGCCCGCCGGGACAGCCCGACATGCGTCCGGTACGGCACCCGGACGAAGCGCGTCAACCGGACCACCGACGGCACCGGGAGCGCGTCCCGGGCGCTGTGCAGGATGCCGTCACCGTCGGCGACGCAGACTGCCTTGGCGGAGAGGACGAGGATCGCGGCGCGACGCACCGACACGACACACAGCGGCTCGTACGTGGCGTTGAGGACCAACGCGCCGGAGCCCACAGTGGGTCGTATGTCAGGCATCGCGCTCACCCTCCCGGTTCAGCGGCTGCTGCGGACCGCCGCCGACCAGGACAGGGCACCACTGCCCGCACTGTCGGCGTCGGGCCGATCACCGACGTCCGTTGCGCCAATAGTCCCTGATCGGACCCCGGATTGCACGCACTAATCCCGCATGGGGTATGAGGATCATCCGCATCCGGGCGGATCGCCGCTCCGGCGTGGGCGAACGCTGCTCTGCGGAGGTGGACAGGCCGCGAGCAACCGGTATCGCCACGGCTGGGAGGGCGGACCGAACCTAGGGGCCGACCGGTGGGGCTACCACCAGTTCGGTATCCGGGTCGTGGTCGATCGGTGAAGGGCCGGCGACGATCAGGGTGGCCCGGGACCACGGTCGTTCCCGCAGCATGAAGGGCAGTTCCTCGCGCAGCCAGTTCGTCACGTGCTCCTGCTGTTCGGCGGAGTCGCCGTCGCGAGCGACCAGCCGGCGCTCTTGTTCGTCGAGGTCACCCTGCAGGTACACCGAGGCGTCCAACAGTGGTGCGAGTTCGTCCCGGATGACGCCGGTGCCCTCGACCCAGACGAAGTCGGTGCCGCCGGGGACGGTGATCGACCCCGCCCGGTCGTGGCTGATCCAGGCATCGGGACGGAAGTTCACCGACTCCCCTCGGTGCAGGGGTTTCAGAATGCCCTCGGCGAGCACCGCGCCCCAGTCGAAACAGGCGTGGTTCCAGGCGACGTCGTCGGTGTGCACGATGGCGGAGTTGGACTCCACAGTGCGCAGCTTTTCCGTCAGCGTCGTCTTACCCGCGCCACCCCGGCCGTCGATCGCGATCAGCCGCGGGCGTCCGGTGACCCCTGGTGACGCGTCACGCAGGTGCCGGACGACGTCGGACACTGTCACCGGCCGCCAGCCGGCGGCCTCGGTCTCACCGGGATGTAGGCGCATCACCGGTTCGTACCCCCGGCACCTGCCGATGATGCCGCACCACGGGCTGTCACCGCCCGGCCCGCACGCGGGCCGGTGGGTCGGCGGCGGGCGCCCGGGCCCCCTACGGTACGAAGACAGGGTGAGTACCGCCAGCGTGACGCCAGTAGCCCTGTCCCACACCGTCTCGGTGAACTGCCAGGGCAGCACCTCCTGCGAGTGGATCTACGACATCACCAGGTCGTCCTGGTTCGCCGAGGGGAGCTACTGGATCCTGCTCAAGCCGCTGCGGGTGCTGCTGATCCTGGCGCTGGCGATGGTGGCCCGCTGGGCGCTGCACCGGACGATCAACCGGCTGGTCCGGACCACCACCGACGGTGCGGTGCCGACGATGCTGCGGCCACTGCGGGAGCGGGTGCCCACCGCCCCGGTCGACCCCGCCGAGTTCGTGCCCGAGCGGCGACGGCAGCGGGCCGAGGCGATCGGTTCGGTGCTCCGCAGCCTGACCACCGCGTTCGTCTTCGGTATCGCGCTGCTGATGATCCTGCGGGAGTTCAGCTTCGACCTGGCGCCGCTGCTGGCCAGCGCGGGCATCGCCGGCGTCGCGCTGGGGTTCGGTGCGCAGAGCCTGGTGAAGGACCTGATAGCGGGCCTCTTCATGCTGATCGAGGACCAGTACGGCGTGGGTGACAATGTCGACCTGGGCGAGGCGATGGGCGTGGTCGAGTCGGTCGGCCTGCGGGTCACCACTGTGCGCGACGGCCGTGGCGTGCTCTGGTACATCCGCAACGGCGAGATCATCCGGGTGGGCAACAAGAGCCAGGGGTGGGCCCTCGTCGTGGTGGACCTGCCGATCGGGTTCAACAGCACCGAGGAGGCCACCGCGGTGCTACGGACCGCTGCCGCCTCGGTCGCGATGGACCCGGAGCTGTCGCCGGAGATCGTGGAGGCGCCCGAGGTGCTGGGTGTCGAGCAGGTGACGGTGGACGGGGCGGTCATCCGCACCGTGGTGAAGACGACAGCGGACGGGCAGTTCGCTGTCGGCCGGGAGTTGCGTCGGCGTCTCGCCGAGGCTCTGGAGAATTCGGGCATCACCGCGCAGATCGCTGCCGCGCGCATCTATCCCGGTCTGTCGACCCGGCCGTTGCCCGAGGGCGAGACCGGCCAGGGCGGTGCCACCTGAGCCCTCGACACCGGCCGGTGATTCGGGGGTCGCCAGCCGGCCGGCCCCTCGGGTATCGTCCGTTCGTTCAGTCGGGGAGGCGACGAACGACCCGTTCGACCTAGCTAGTTGTCAGACGATCGGGCAGAATCCGGAGCACGCGTTCCCACCAAAGCGTGATCACATCCTCGCTGATCCGTGGATCTGACGAGAGCTTCCGGCCCGACTACCACGAGCGGTCGAGCCGGGGTCGATGGAGGCGACGGTGCCTGACGAGCGACCTTCCGTGGAAGGCCCCGCCACATTCCGCGAAGTGTTCGCCCAGCACGAGTTCCGGGCTGTGTTCGTGGCTGGAGCGCTCTCCTGGGTCGGCGACTACGTCGCGAAGGCAGCCGTCACCCTCCTCGTCTTCCAGCAGACCCGGTCCGTGGCGCTCTCCGCGGCCGCCTTCGCTGTCAGCTTCCTGCCCTGGCTGCTCGGCGGCCCGGTGCTCGCCGCACTGGCGGAGCGGTACGCGTACCGCCGGGTGATGGTGGCGTGCGACCTCATCCGCATGGCGCTGATGCTGCTGATCGCCATTCCCAGCCTGCCGTACCAGGCGGTGCTGGTGCTCATCTTCGCCGCCACGTTGGCCAACCCGCCGAGTCAGGCGGCGAAGTCCGCGCTGATCCCGCAGTTGCTCAGCGGGGACCGGCTGGTGGTGGGGCTGTCGCTGAACAGCAGCGTCGGGCAGGCCGCCCAGGTCGTGGGGTACGTCTTCGGCGCCGCCGTCGCCGCTGTCGACCCGGAGGTGGCGCTGCTGTTCAACGCGGCCACGTTCGGTCTCTCCGCGCTACTGGTGCGCCTCGGGGTGCGAGAGCACCAGGCGGTGATCGACCCGGCGCGCCGGAGCCACCTGCTGCGGGAGACCCACGAGGGTTTCGGCATCGTCTTCCGCACACCGGTGCTGCGGGCCATCGCCGTGCTGGTGTTCAGCGCCATGCTGTTCTCGATCGTTCCCGAGGGTCTGGCCGCCGCATGGGCGAACGACGAGAGCCGCGGCGCTCTCAGCGCGGGCACCGCGCAGGCGGTGATCATGGTGGCGAACCCGGTCGGCTTCATCCTCGGTGGGTTGCTGGTGAGTCGCCTGTTCGGGCCGGCGCGTCGGCTGAAGCTGATGCGGCCGCTCGCGGTGCTCGCCCCGTTGATGCTCGTACCAGTGCTGTTTGATCCCCCGCCGTTGGTGGTCGCGCTGCTCGCCGCGCTGTGCGGGTTCGCTGTCGCCGGCATGATGCCGATGGCGAACGGGCTGTTCGTCCAGGCCCTGCCGAACGGGTTCCGGGCCCGCGCCTTCGGCGTGATGGCCACCGGTGTGCAGGTCATCCAGGGTCTCGCGGTGCTGGCCACCGGAATGCTCTCCGAGCGGTTCCCCATTCCCATCGTGGTCGGGGTGTGGAGCGCGGCCGGCGTGTTGCTGATGGCGATGGCCACCCTGCGCTGGCCGGACCGGCAGACGGTGGACGACGCGATCGCCGCCGCCTCGCTGGCCAACGCCGGTCCGCCGCCCCCCGGGCCCGTCGGTCCACCTGGCGACCGCCCGGTGGTGGGCACTGCCGACCCGCACGCCGGCGACGGCCAGCGCCGGCACGCCGTCACCTGACCCCGCCGTTCCGGCGGGCCGGGCATTCGGGAGTGTCGAACCGGCGTGATCCGACGCACGCCGTGCGGGTCGGGTCGACCCCGGGAGCACCTGGCAGGATGGAACTGTGACTTCCGCAGGTGAATCCGACCGTTCGATGACCCTCTTCGAAGCGGTCGGCGGCGAACCCACCTTCCGCAAGCTGGTCGACGAGTTCTATGCCGGGATCGCCAGCGATCCCCTGCTGCGACCCATGTACCCGGAGGGCGACCTGGGCCCGGCCGCGGACCGGATGACACTGTTCCTGATGCAGTACTGGGGCGGCCCGAACACGTACTCCGCCCAGCGCGGGCATCCGCGACTGCGGATGCGGCACGCACCGTTCCGGATCGGCGCGGCCGAACGGGACGCCTGGCTGCGCAACATGCGCCGCGCCGTGGACCGCCTCGACCTGGAGCCGGAGGTCGCCGGCACACTCTGGGACTACCTGGAGCGGGCCGCGTACTTCATGGTCAACGTCGAGGACGACCCGGCTCACGGCGGCTGAGCCGCCGGAGCCGACCTGGCGTCAGAGCAGCGCGCCCTCGTCGTGCAGCCAGTCGACGAAGCTGGTGGCGACCGCCGCGCCGCAGTCGAGCATCTCGACCAGGAGCGCGTCGTGGGTGCCCGCGCCCAGCGGCACCTGAAGCTCCGCGTAGATCGGCAGTTGACCGCGCTCGGTCGGGTCGCCAATGTACGCCTTGCAGAACCGACGGGTGTGGTTCCACTCGTTGACCACCCGGTACGCCCGGTCGGCCCAGTCAGGTGGCACCGTGGCGTGCGGACGTGCCCGCATGACCAGGATCTCGTCCTCCGGGCCTTCCAGGGTGACCAGCACGGCGTGCCGTTCCCACATCGCCAGCAGGTTGCCGTCGCCGTCGGCCAGGTAACGCACGTCGAGCAGGTCGAGTGCGTCACAGACCCGGCGCAGGCTCACCGGCCCGACGGTGGCGGGCATCTCGGTCAGCACGGGCCGCTCGTTGGACGGGCAGTCGTCCCCCGGCTGGCGGGGACTGGGCGGCCCGATCCGGACCGCATCATCGACTGTGATCCCGCTTCGGGTTTCCGGATCGCCGCCGTCGGCGGGACCGGGGCGCCATGACCACCACGGCATCGCTCGCGCACCTCACTCCCCAGCGGATCCAGACGCCTACGGTGCGTTGGATCCGAGGATGGACGGTACCCGGACAGCCGGGTTGAAGCACCCCCCCAACGACCGCCCCTGACCAGAAGAACGATCTGGGGTCATCCGTTCGGACGAGTACTGACGGGTGTCACGGCAAGATCGGTGGCCTTCTGCAACCATGCCGCTCCATGCGGTCCCACCAGGCCCACCCAACGACCGGCCACCCGCACCTGAACGGAGTTCGAGCCCTCGTCGGCCGCCGGGTCGTCGGCGGCGCCGAGGAAGCCCATCCGGACCACCCCCTGCACCAGCCGCTGCGGCACCTCGACCGGCGCGGCGGGCGTCCCGTCCGGGGTGACGAGCACCGCCACGTGGTCGAGCAGAGCGTCCCGCAGGGCCCGCTGGCCCACGGCACGGCCGGCGACCCCCTGCTCGCTCGCCGTCCGCAGGGTGCCCGCCGCCGCGGCGGCGATCCGCCGGACCTCGGCAACGGGCAGCGCCTCCACCTGACGGCTCCGCGTCGGCGGCAGCGGCCACCGCCACTGGGCGTCCCGCCGGGTCGGCAGGGCCGTGCCGCCGCGCTCCAACTCGGCCAGCAGCTCCACGGCCGCCACCGTGACGTCCTCGGCGACACCGTCGGCCGGCCCACCGGCGACAGTGCGGACCACCAGAACCTGCCACGGCAGCCGGGCCCACAGGACGACCCGGCCGGGCCCGCCGGCCGGCCGCAGCCGGACCGGCGCCACCGGATCCAGTCGGACCAGCCGGGCCAGGAAGGCGCCCGCGTCGGCCACCCCCGCGAGACCGTGCGTGGACGCCGACGCCGCCACCCCGCCCGGCTCCGCGGTGCCCGGCCGGGTCACGCCACCTCACCCTGCGGTGCGTACGTGAGCAGGAAGTCCCGTTCCTCAGTGGTGATCCGCCGGGGCGTCTGCCGGGTCAGGTCGAACGGCACCAGCACCGAGCGGGCCCGACTGGCGAGCACCTCGCCGTCGTACAGCTCGTAGGCGACGGTGAACCGGGAGGCCCGGATCTCCTCCACCCACAGCTCGATCCGCACTGTGGGTGCCGCCTCGGCGGTGGCCCGGCCGAGCGCGTAGTCGACCGGGCGCAGGTAGTCGACCTCGTGCCGGCGGATCACCACCCCGTCGGCGAACGAACCGACGCCCCAGGCCCGGCCACCGGCGAACATCAACGCGACCCGCGCCTCCTCGTACAGGGTGAGGAAGCGCGAGTTGTTGATGTGGCCGTACGCGTCCAGGTCGGACCAGCGCAGGGTGCAGTGGTAGATGAAGCGGTCAGACACCTTCTCGGCCGGTCAGTCGCGGGTCAGCTTGCGGTAGGTCACCCGGTGCGGCCGGGCGGCCTCGGCGCCGAGGCGGTCGATCTTGTTCTTCTCGTACGCCTCGAAGTTGCCCTCGAACCAGAACCACCTGGACGGGTCCTGATCGTCGCCCTCCCAGGCCAGGATGTGCGTGGCCACGCGGTCCAGGAACATCCGGTCGTGGGAGATGACCACGGCGCAGCCGGGGAACTCCAGCAGGGCGTTCTCCAGGCTGGAGAGCGTCTCCACGTCCAGGTCGTTCGTCGGCTCGTCGAGCAGGATGACGTTGCCGCCGATCTTCAGGGTCAGCGCCAGGTTGAGCCGGTTGCGCTCGCCGCCGGAGAGCACCTTGGTCGGCTTCTGCTGGTCCGGGCCCTTGAAGCCGAACGCGGCGATGTACGCCCGCGACGGCATCTCGACCTTGCCCACCATCAGGTAGTCCAGCCCGTCGGAGACGACCTCCCAGACGGTCTTGTCGCCGTCGAGGCCCTCACGGTTCTGGTCGACGTACGACAGCGAGACGGTGGGACCGACCCGGACCTCGCCGTCGGTCGGCTCCTCGAAACCGACGATGGTCTTGAACAGGGTGGTCTTGCCGACGCCGTTGGGGCCGATGATGCCGACGATGCCGTTGCGGGGCAGCGAGAACGACAGGTTGCCGATCAGCAGCCGGTCCCCGAAGCCCTTGGCGAGCTTGTTCGCCTCGATCACCGTGCTGCCCAGGCGCGGGCCCGGCGGGATCTGGATCTCCTCGAAGTCGAGCTTGCGGGTCTTCTCCGCCTCGGTGGCCATCTCGTCGTACCGGTCCAGGCGGGCCTTCGACTTGGTCTGGCGGGCCTTGGCGTTGGAGCGGACCCACTCCAGCTCCTCGGTGAGACGCTTCTTCATCTTGGCGTCGCGGCGACCCTCGACGGCCAGTCGGGCGGCCTTCTTCTCCAGGTAGGTGGAGTAGTTGCCCTCGTACGGGTAGGCCCGGCCGCGGTCCAGCTCCAGGATCCAGTTGGCCACGTTGTCGAGAAAGTACCGGTCGTGGGTGATCGCCATGACGGTGCCGGCGTACTTCGCGAGGTGCTGCTCCAGCCAGGAGACGCTCTCCGCGTCCAGGTGGTTGGTGGGCTCGTCGAGCAGCAGCAGGTCGGGCGCCTCCAGCAGCAGCTTGCAGAGCGCGACGCGGCGACGCTCACCACCGGAGAGCTGGGTCACGTCGGCGTCCGGCGGCGGGCAGCGCAGCGCGTCCATCGCCAGTTCGAGCTTGGAGTCGACGTCCCAGGCGTCGAGGTGGTCGAGCTCCTCCTGGAGCTTGCCCATCTCCTCCATCAGCTCGTCGGTGTAGTCGGTCGCCATCTGCTCGGCGATCTTGTTGAACCGCTCCAGCTTGGCCTTGGTCTCGGCGACCGCCTCCTCGACGTTGCCGAGCACTGTCTTGGCCTCGTTGAGCGGGGGCTCCTGGGCGAGCATGCCGACGGTGTAGCCGGGCATGAGTCGGGCCTCGCCGTTGCTCGGCTTGTCCAGCCCTGCCATGATCTTGAGAAGGCTGGACTTACCGGCGCCGTTCGGACCGAGCACACCGATCTTGGCCCCCGGCAGGAAGCTCAACGTGACGTTGTCGAGCACGACCTTGTCGCCGTGCGCCTTGCGCGCCTTTTCCAGGACGTAGATGTACTGGGCCACGGTGCGGGCTACCTCCGTCGGTTTACTGTCGCTGATCGGCGGCGCGGCGCGGGCTGCGAGGACCGCCCGCCGCCGCCGGCCGGGAGCCGGCCGCGCGCACGCCATCGTCAATCCTGACAGGTACGGCGCGCTTCGCCCACATCACCCCGCCCCAGGAGTACGCGGGCGCGCCTCCTTGCCGGGCCCGGTATCACTCGCTAGCGTTTTCGTATGACCAAGAAGATCGCCATCAGCGTGCCGGATGACGTGGCGGAGCGGCTGGCCCTGGAACCCAATGTCTCCGCATTCGTGGCGCGGGCGGTGCGGCGCCAGATGGCGGGCGAGAAGACACGGGAGATGCTCGCCAGCGCGGGCTTCGTGATCACCGATGAGGACATCGCTGAGGCCCACGCGGAGATGGAGCAACTCAGGGCCCGGATCACCCCGGAGCTGCGTGAGCAGGCCGCCCGGCTGCAGGCCGAGGTGCTGGCGGCACGCGCCGGGGCGCGCGTCGCACGCGCCAGGATGCTCGGGTGATCCCCTTCGGTCTGGCGCTGGACACTGCTGCTCTGCTGTCCTACGCCTCCGGCACCAAGAATGTCGGCAAGAGAATCGCCGAGGCCGCCGACTACGGCCAAGAGGTGCTCGTGCCCGCCTTGTGTCTCGCGCACGCACACGAGCGCGTCGCACCCGCTCAGTGGGAGATGCTCGAACTGCTCGTCGCACTGCCGCACGTGCAGGTCACCTCCGTCGAGGCGAACATATGCGGCTACCTCGGGGGCTGGTCACGCCGCATGGAGGGTCGGATGGACCTGGCTCAACTCGCCATCGACGCCGCCGCCCACCCCCTCGTGCCGATCATGACGGATCGGCGGGAGTTGCTCGGCGAGGTGCTGCCGAAGGAATGGCCGATCATCGACCTCTGACCAGCGCGGCTGTCGAGAAGATCACCTTCGGGGTTCGGCCCGACCGGGGCGGGTAGGAGACTCCGGCACTAGGCACAAGACGCCGCAGCTACGCTCAGTACGCTCATCGCGGTGGACCCGTCAGTACCCGGAGGTGGCCGATCGTGACCGTCCGTAGCTCCTTTGTCGTAGTGGCGAACCGTCTGCCGGTCGACGAGGTGAGCACACCCGAGGGCCGGCAGTGGCGGCGCAGCCCTGGTGGGCTGGTCACCGCGCTGCACCCCGTACTCGCCGAACACAAGGGCACCTGGGTCGGCTGGGCCGGTGGCACCGGCGCCGCACCCGAGCCGTTCGACCTGGAGGGGATCCGGCTGCATCCGGTTCCGCTCAGCGCCGAGGAACTGGAGCGCTACTACGAGGGCCAGTCCAACGCGACGATCTGGCCGCTCTACCACGACGCCGTGGAGACCCCGGCCTACAAGCGCCGGTGGCGGGAGGCGTACCGCCTGGTCAACGCCCGGTTCGCGGAGGCCGCCGCCGACGTCGCCGCCGAGGGCGCGACGGTCTGGGTGCAGGACTACCAGCTCCAGTTGGTGCCGGCGATGCTGCGTGAGCTCCGCCCGGACCTGCGGATCGGGTTCTTCCTGCACATCCCGTTCCCGCCGATCGAGCTGTTCATGCAGATGCCGTTCCGCACCGAGATCCTGCGCGGTCTGCTCGGCTCCGACCTGGTCGGCTTCCAGCAGCGGTTGGCCGCGCAGAACTTCGTCCGGCTGGCCCGGCACCTGCTCGGGCTGCGCTACGAGGGCCAGATGATCCAGGTCGACGGTCGGCAGGTGAAGGCGGGCGCCTTCCCCATCTCGATCGACACCCGTGAGATGGAGCGGATGGCCGCCGACCCGGCCATCCAGGCCCGGGCCAAGCAGATCCGCGCCGAACTGGGCGACCCGAAGACGATAATCCTGGGCGTGGACCGCCTGGATTACACCAAGGGCATCGAGTTGCGCCTCAAGGCCTTCCGGGAACTGCTGGCTGACGGAAAGTTGACAGTTCCCGACGCGGTCATGGTTCAGGTCGCCACGCCCAGCCGTGAGCGCGTGGAGCACTACCAGGCACTACGGGTGAAGGTGGAGCGCGAGGTCGGCCGGATCAACGGTGAGTTCGGCCGAGTCGGCGTGCCGGCGGTCCATTACCTTCATCAGTCGTACAGTCGCAGTGAGCTGGCGGCGATGTACGTTGCTGCCGACGTGATGATGGTGACCCCGCTGCGGGACGGAATGAACCTCGTGGCGAAGGAATACGTAGCATCACGTGGCGATCAGGGTGGTGCGCTCGTACTCAGTGAGTTCGCCGGTGCCGCCACCGAGCTTCGCCAGGCATTTTTGTGCAATCCGCACGATCCGGACGCGGTCAAGGACGCCCTCCTCCGGGCAGTGCACGTGGAGAAAACCGAGGCGCGCCGCCGGATGCGGACAATGCAACGTCACCTGCGTACCCACGATGTGGGTCACTGGGCCAAGTCTTTCCTCTCGGAGCTCGGAGTTCCCGAGACGGAGGCCGAGTGAACACGACCGTCAACGATGGGGCGGCAACCGCCACCGGGGTCATGGACCCTGAGTTGCGGTCCGCCATCGGCCGAATCGCCCGGGTCCCCCAACTCCTTGTCGCCTGCGACTACGACGGCACACTGGCGCCGATCGTGGAGGACCCGAGCACCGCCGTCCCGCTGCCCGAGTCGGTGGCCGCGGTCCGCGCCCTCGCCGCGCTGCCGCAGACCACCGTCGCGGTGGTCTCCGGTCGGGCACTGCGGGACCTGGCCGCACTCTCCCGACTGCCCAGCGAGGTGCACCTCGTCGGCAGCCACGGCTCCGAATTCGACATCGGCTTCGTCGAGCGACTCTCCCCCGAGCTGGTCGCCGTACGAACCAAGGTCCGCAACGCGCTGCGCGAGATCGCCGCCCAGCACCCGGGCATCCGGTTGGAACGCAAACCGGCGAGCGTCGCGATGCACACCCGTGGGATCGACCCGCAGATCGCCGCCGCCGCCATCGAGGCGGTCCGCAACGGTCCGGCCACCTTCGACGGCGTCACGGTGACCCAGGGCAAGGAGGTCATCGAACTTTCCGTGGTGGCCACCCACAAGGGCACCGCACTCGACCAGCTGCGGACCCAGCTCGCCTCCAGCGCGGTGCTGTTCATCGGCGACGACGTCACCGACGAGAACGGGTTCGGTCACCTGCACGGTCCCGACCTCGGCATCAAGATCGGCACCGGCGACACCAAGGCCAGCTACCGGGTGGCCGACCCGCTGGAGGCCGCCCGCGCGCTGGCTCTGCTACTGGAGACCCGGCGACACTGGCTGTTCGGTGAGCGGGCGGTGCCTATCGAACGGCACTCCATGCTGGCCAACGGTCGTACCGTCGCTCTGCTCACCCCCGAGGCCAAGGTGAGCTGGCTCTGCCACCCCAAGCCGGACTCGGCGGCGATCTTCGCCGACCTGGTCGGTGGCAGCCCGGCCGGCCACTTCAGCATCACCCCGGAACGTGGCGGCATCCCGCTGGGTCAGCGCTACCGCTCCGGCACGATGACAGTGGAGACCCGCTGGTCCGGGCTCACCGTCACCGACTGGCTGGACAAGCCGGCGCGGGAGACCACCCCGGACGACAGCCCGGCGGTCATCACCGGCGACTCGACACTCGTCCGGGTGCTGACCGGCAGTGGCAAGGCCACTGTGGAGTTCGCGCCGAGGCCCGAGTTTGGTCAGGTCGCCGTCCAGATGCAGCCGATCGGCGACGGTCTGCTGGTGCTCGGCTCCAACGAGCCGGTAGCGCTCTACGCCCCCGGGGTGGAGTGGGAGGTCGGCAACGACGGCGGGTACGAGACCGCCAAGGCGATCGTCGATCTCTCCGCCGCCGGTGGGCAGGTCGTGCTGGAGCTGCGCTTCGGCACGCACAGCCTGGAGCACCACCGGGTGCCGATCCACGAGCGGCAGGCCGCCGCCGAGCAGCCGTGGAAGGACTGGGTCGCCTCGCTGCGGCTGCCGTCCACCGCTCGTGACCTGGTCGCGCGCAGCGCCCTCACCCTGCGCGGGCTCTGCCACGAGGCCACCGGCTCGATCCTGGCCGCGGCGACCACCTCCCTTCCGGAGGAGCTGGGCGGCGTCCGCAACTGGGACTACCGCTACTGCTGGCTGCGCGACGCCGCGCTGACCGCCCGCGCACTTGTCGACCTGGGCTCCGTGGAGGAGGCCGAGGCGCTGCTGCGCTGGGTGGACGGCTGCATCGAACGCACCGGGGGGCACCCCGAGCGGCTGCACCCGCTCTACACCATCGACGGGTACGAGCTGGGTGCCGAGGCGGTCATCGACACGCTGCCCGGGTACGCCGGTTCCCGGCCGGTCCGGGTCGGCAACCTCGCCAACCACCAGTTGCAGCTGGACGTCTTCGGGCCGATCGCCGACCTGATCGCTGCCGTCGCCGACGCCCGCGGTTCGGTCCGCGACGACGAGTGGCGGGTCCTGGAGAACATGGTCGAGGCGGTCCGCCGCCGCTGGCACGAGCCCGACCACGGCATCTGGGAGGCCCGACTGCCACCCCGGCACCACGTCTTCTCCAAGGTGATGTGCTGGATGACAGTCGACCGCGCGCTGCACGTCATGCGCGAGCACGGCGGCGAGGACCGACCCGAGTGGAAGGACCTGCGGGACCGGATCGGCGCCAACGTGCTGGAGCACGGCTGGCACTCCGAGGTCGAGGCGTACAGCGTCGCGTACGGGGACGAGGACATGGACGCCTCGTCGCTGTGGATCGGGCTCTCCGGCCTGCTCCCGGGTGACGACCCGCGCTTCCTGTCCACAGTCCTGCGGATCGAGGCGGACTTGCGCAGCGGCCCGGTCGTCTACCGCTACCACTGGGACGACGGCCTGCCCGGCCGTGAGGGCGGCTTCCACATCTGCACGGCGTGGCTGATCGAGGCGTACCTGCGCACCGGCCGACGCACCGACGCCGAGGAGCTGTTCGCGCAGATGGTGCTGACCGCCGGCCCGACCGGGCTGCTCCCCGAGCAGTACGACCCGCTCGCCGAGCGCGGCCTGGGCAACCACCCGCAGGCGTACAGCCACCTCGGGCTGATCCGCTGTGCCCTGCTGCTGGACAACATGCTCAAGCAGTAGTTCGACAGCTCGTGAGACAGGGCCGGAGCGCTTTGCGCTCCGGCCCTGTCGTCGCTCGCGGCCGGCTGGGCTCGGCTCGGCTCGGCTCGGCTCGGCTCGGCTCGGCTCGGCGATCTTTCACTTTCGGTCGTTGTTATGCGCTGATTTTCCTCTTATGCGACGACAGAAAGTGAAAGATCGCGCCGGGGGAGGGCACCCGCGGGGCTCAGGCGTCGAGGGCGTCGAGGGCGTGCACGACATCGCCCACGACGACTATCGCGGGTGGGCGGATGTCGGTCGCCAGCGCGTCGGCGGCCACCGCGCCGAGCGTGGACCGCAACACCCGCTGGGCGCTGGTGGTGGCTTCCTGGACGACGGCGGCCGGCGTCTCCGGTGACCGACCGTGGGCGATCAGGGTGGCGGTGATGGCGGCGAGGTTCTTCAGCCCCATCAGGACCACCAGGGTGCCGTGCAGGCCGGCGAGGGCGTCCCAGCGCACCAGCGAGGCCGGCGCGTCGGGTGCCAGGTGCCCGGAGACCACAGTGAACTCGTGCGCCACGCCCCGATGGGTGACCGGGATACCGGCCGCGGCCGGAGCGGCGACGGAGCTGGTCACGCCCGGGACCACAGTCACCGGCACGCCGGCCGCCGCGCAGGCCAGCAGCTCTTCGCCGCCGCGCCCGAAGACGTAGGGGTCACCGCCCTTGAGCCGCACCACGAAGGCACCGGCAAGGGCCCTGTCGACGAGGATCTGGTTGATCTCCTCCTGGGCCCGGGACGGGCCGTAGGGGATCTTCGAGGCGTCCACCAGCTCGACGTCGGGGCGCAACTCGTCGAGGAGCAGCCCGGGCACCAGCCGGTCGGCGACCACCACGTCGGCCTCGGTGAGCAGCCGCCAACCCTTCACGGTGATCAGCTCCGGGTCGCCCGGCCCGGCACCGACCAGCGCCACCCGCCCGCCGAGCGACCCACCGGTCGCACCTGTCGAAGCGTCGGGCCGGCCGGCGGTCGAGTCCGATGCCAGGCGGACCGCGAGCAGGTCGCGGATCGCGTCACGGACGGTCATCGCACGGCGGGGGTCGCCGCCCCCGAGCACCGCAACGGTGACCGGGCCGTGCCGGGTCACCGCCGGGGTCCAGGCGGTGGCGGCCGTCCGGTCGTCGGCCCGGACACAGAAGATCCGCCGCTCGGCGGCCACGGCACTCACCGAGGCCGCCGCTACCGGGTCGTCGATGGCGACCTGGACCAGCCACGCGCCGTCCAGGTCCTCGGGCACGAACGTGCGCGGCACCCAGTGCAGCCGGCCCGCGTCGACCCGGGCACGCAACGCCGGGGTCAGCTCCGGGGCCACCAGCAGGACGTCCGCGCCGGCGTCCAGCAGCGCGGGAACCCGCCGGGTGGCGACCGCGCCGCCGCCCACCACTACCACCCGCCGGCCGTCCAGCCGCAGACCGAGGGGGTACGGGTTGGCTGTCACCCCGCACCACCGACGCGGACGGCGAGTTCACTGCGCGTTGTCACTTCTCGGCCACCCCGGCGGAGTCGAAGGTGGCCACCTCGTGCAGCACCCGCACCGCGCCGGTGACCACTGGCAACGCCAGCAGCGCGCCGGTGCCTTCGCCGAGGCGCAGTCCCAGGTCGATGAGCGGGTCGAGGCCGAGGTGGCGCAGCGCCACTGTGGCACCGGGTTCGGCCGAGCGGTGGCCGGCGACCATGGCGCTCACCGCGTCCGGGGCGAACGCGGCGGCGGCGAGCGCTGCCGAGACCGCGATCACGCCGTCCAGCAGCACCGGCGTGCGGCGCGCCGCGGCACCGAGGATCAGCCCGGCCAGGGCGGCGTGCTCCAGGCCACCGACGGCGGCCAGCACGCCCAGCGGGTCGGCCGGGTCGGGGCGGTGCCGGGCCAGGGCGGCCCGCACCACTGCCACCTTGTGCGCGTACGTCGGGTCGTCGACCCCGGTGCCCCGGCCGGTGGCGTCGAGCGCGTCGGCACCGGTGAACGCGGCGATCAACGCGGCGGCCGGGGTGGTGTTGCCGATGCCCATGTCCCCGGTGAGCAGGATGCCGGCGCCGGCGTCGATCAGCTCGTCGGCGATCCGGATGCCGGTCTGCACCGCCGCCAGCGCCTCGTCCCGGGTCAGGGCGGCGGTCACCGTGAGGTCGCGGGTACCCCGCCGGACGGACGCGACAACCAGCCGGGGCACCGCCGGGTCGAGCACCGCCGGGTCGAGCACCGCCGGATCGAGCACCGCCGGATCGGTCGGCAGCGGGGTGGCCACGCCGACGTCGACCACGGTGACCGAGGCGCCGGCCTGTCGGGCGAACGCGTTCACCACCGCTCCACCGGCCAGGAAGTTGCCGATCATCTGCCCGGTGACCTCCTGCGGCCAAGGGCTCACCCCCTGGGCGTGCACCCCGTGGTCGCCGGCGAAGATCGCCACCGCGGCCGGCTCGGGCAGCGGTGGCGGGCACGCTCCGGCCAGGCCGGCGAGGCGTACCGAAAGCTCCTCCAGCGCGCCCAGCGAGCCCGCCGGCTTCGTGAGCCGGCCGTGCAGCTCCCGGGCGGCGGCCATTGCCGCTTCGTCCGCCGGGCGGATCGCCGCGATAGTGGTCTCCAACATCATGCCTCCATGATCTCGCGCAGCACGTCGATGAACGCGTCGGTGGTGTCGTGGTCGCGTACGGCCACCCGCAGCCAGTCCGGGCCGAGGCCGGGGAAGGTGTCGCCTCGGCGCACCGCCCAGCCGCGCTCGCGCAGGGCGGCCCGCATCGCTGTGGCGCCCGGCAGGTGCAGGAGGACGAACGCGCTGGCGGGACGGCCGACGACGCGTACACCTGGCAGGGTGGTGAGGCGCGCGACCAGGTGGTCGCGGTCGGCGGCGAGGTCGGCGGCGATAGCGCGTTCGGCCTGGACCGCGACGGTGCTGGCGCAGGCCGACGCGGCCGCCAGAGCGGGCGTGGAGACGGCCCAGAGCGGTTGGACGGCGGCCAGCCGGGACACCAACTCGGCGGCGCCGAGCAGGTAGCCGATCCGCAGCCCGGCCAGACCCCACGTCTTGGTGAGGCTGCGGACCACGAGCAGCCCGGGCAGGTCGCGGCGTTCGGCGAGCGACTCCGGTTCGCCTAGATGCCCGGGGGCGATCGTGGTGTCGGCGAACGCCTCGTCGACCACGAGCACCCGGCCGGGGCGGGCCAACGCCGCCACCGTCTGGGCGCTGTGCAGCACCGAGGTCGGGTTCGTCGGGTTGCCGATCATCACGAGGTCGGCGTCGGCGGGCACCCGCGACGGGTCGAGCCGGAAGTCGTCGGCGGCGTCGAGCAGCACCCGTTCGACCGGGTGTCCGGCGGCCCGCAGCGCCGCCTCCGGCTCGGTGAACTGGGGGTGCACGACCACCGGGCGGTGGACGCCGCGCAGCGCCTGGGCGATCAGCACGAAGCCCTCGGCGGCACCGGCGGTGAGCAGCACCTCGTTCGGGTGACGGCGGTGTCGGGCGGCGACGGCCGCCCGGGCCGGCGCCGGGTCCGGATAGCGGGCCAGGTCGGTCAGTGTCGCGGCGATCGGGTCGGCCAGCCAGGCGGGGGGCCGCGCCCGCCGGACGTTGACGGCGAGGTCGACCAGACCGGCGGTGGCCTCGGCGTCGCCGTGGTGGGCGAGGTCCGGCTCGGCCCACGTGGGCGGGGCGACAGCGCTCGTCTGATCGGACATGTCCGCGATCCTGCCGGGAAGGTGGCCGGTAGGACAGACGATCTCGGCGTAAGCCGCGTCACCACTTGCCGGTTTAAGAGTTCTTCTCATGTACGAATCGGAAATGTCATAACTTGACCAGGTGAGCAACCGACCCCTTGCTGCTACTGGTCGTCTCGTCCCTCTCCTCCGCGCCGGACTGATCGCCGCGATCGTGGTCGCCGCCGCCGCGTACCCACTCGTCGCCCTCACCGGGCTCGGCGCGAAGGCCACCGCGCACGCCGTGGACCAGAAGACCCGGGTGCTGAAGACCGCCCTGCCCGCCGAGACCTCGTACGTCTACGGCCCGGACGGCAAGACCGTCCTCACCATGTTCTACGAGGAGTACCGGCAGTACACCAAGCTGTCGGACATGTCGCCCAACATCCAGCAGGCGATCGTGGCCGCCGAGGACTCCCGCTTCTACCAGCACCACGGCGTCGACCCGAAGGGCGTCGCCCGGGCCTTCGTCTCCAACGCCCGCTCCGGCGGCTCCCAGGGCGCCTCGACACTGACCATGCAGTACGTCCGGATGGCCCTGCGGGACAGCGCGACCACACCCAAGGAGGTTCAGGAAGCCACCCAGCAGACCAGCCTGCGCAAGGTCAAGGAGATGCGGATGGCGCTGGACCTGGAGAAGGAGATGAGCAAGGAACAGATCATGGAGCGTTACCTGAACTCGGCGTACTTCGGACACCGGGCGTACGGCATCTACGCGGCCAGCGAGATCTTCTTCTCCAAGACCCCCAAGGACCTCACCCCGGTCGAGGCCGCCACCCTCGCCGGGCTGGTCAAGTCCCCCTCCGAGTACGACCCGGCCGACTCCGACCAGAAGGATGCCACCGGGCGGCGCAACTACGTGCTGGACCGGATGAGCCAGCTCGGTTACCTCTCCCCCGACTCGACAGCCGCCGCCAAGTCCGAACCGATCCGGCTCAAGCTGACCACCCCACCGCACGACTGCGCCGCCGTGGCGGAGAAGTACAACAGCTGGGGCTTCGCCTGCGACTACCTGAAGAACTGGTGGAGCGCGCAGCCCGCGTTCGGGGCGAACCGGCTGGAACGGATGGACAACCTGCGCCGGGGTGGCTACCGGATCGTGCTCAGCCTCGACCCGAAGATCCAGGAGGCCGCGGAGAAGAGCGTGGGCACCAAGGAGGCCACCGGCAGCCCGTTCGCCAACGGCATAGTGGTCTCCGAGCCGGGCACCGGGCGGGTGAAGGCGATGGCGGTGAACCGGACGTACTCGCTGGACCTGGCCGACAACCCGCAGAGCTCCAACCCCGAGGCCGGGCCGAAGGTGAAGGCCAACTACCCGAACACGGTGGCCCCGCTGCTCGGCGGCGGTGACCTGGCCGGCTACCAGGCCGGGTCGACGTTCAAGATGTTCCCGATGCTGGCCGCACTGGACTCCGGGATGACCCTCTCCACCTCGTTCAACGCGCCGTACCGCTACAAATCGGCGGTGTACGACGGCTGGGCGCCCTCGAACGCCAGCGGCGCCATGACCGGCCAGCAGACCATGTGGTCCGGCTTCGGCAAATCGGTGAACACGTACTTCGTGTGGCTGGAGGAGAAGGTCGGCGCGGACCGGGCGGTCCGGTTGGCCGAACAGCTCGGGCTGCGGTGGCGCACCGACGTCGACCGGGAACAGGCGTCCCCGGCCAAGGCGAAGAAGTGGGGTGCGTTCACCCTGGGCGTCTCCGACGCCACCCCGCTGGAGATGGCCAACGCGTACGCCGCCATCGCGGCCGACGGCCGCTACTGCGAGGCCATCCCCGTACAAGCGATCATGAACCGGGACGGCACACCCGCCACCTACGCCACCCCGGGCGGCCTGCACCGGGAGGTGGCCAAGCCGCGCTGCCGGCAGGTGGTGAGCGCGGACGCCGCGCGGGCGGCCACCGACGCGGCCCGCTGCCCGACCGGAGACACCCCGGCGCGCGGCAGCTGCGGCGGCTGGTCCACCGCCGACAGCGTGCGCGGCACCGTCGGACGCCCGGTGGCCGGCAAGACCGGTACGACAGACAGCACCCGGTCCGCCTGGTTCGTGGGCTACACACCGGAGTTGGCGGCGGCGAGCTTCATCTCCGACCCGGACAACCCCTTCAACGCCGTGGGTGACGGGCAGTCCCAGATCCCGATCAAGGCGGTCTCGGAGACCCTGCGCGACGGCCTCAAGGGTTCCCCGACCCGCCAGTTCACCCCACCGTCGGACGCCATCGTCGGCTGACCCGGCACCGGCCGGTGCACGGCTCAGCGCAGGTCGGCGGCGACGAACGACCAGACTTCCAGATCCACCCGGCCGCCGCCCACGAAGCCGGCGTTGCGCAGCAGACCCTCGTAGCTGAACCCGGCCTTCTCGGCGACCCGGCGTGACGCCAGGTTGCCGGGCGCCACCCGCAGCTCGACCCGTTGGAAGCCGTGCTCCAGGATCAGCGCGATGGCCACCGCGTCGACCGCCTCGGCGGCCAAGCCGAAGCCCCGCGCGTGCGCCGCCATCGCGTACGAGATCTCGGTGAGGCGGGCACCCCAGTCGGTACGCCTGGTCCACAACGAGCCCACCACCTGGTCGTCCTCGCGTCGGAGCACCGCGTAGTGGTCGCCCTCCCCGCTGTCGCGCCGCTGCCGCGCCAGGTCGGTGCACCAGGCCAACCCGTCGATCGGGCCGGAGTCGCCGGGCAGCGGCAGCCACCGCCGGGTCAGCTTGTCGGCGAAGATCTCCCCGGCCGCCGGCGCGTCGGCCGCCGTGAGCCGCCGCACCTCGGTACGCGGCGTGGAGACGGTCAACGCCGGGAACCGGCGCACCGCCACCTGCCCGATCACACCGGCACCCCGCCCGACTGCGCGGGCACCACCTCGCTCGTCGGATCGGCCGCCGCCGCGGCAACCAACCGGGCGGCAATCGTCGGATGGCTGGCCCAGTGCACAGTGAGCTGTGAGGCGTGCACGTTGCGCCAGACGAAGCCCTCCGGCGAGCCGCCGTCCCAACTCCAGGCCGCGCGCTGACCAGCGCGAGGGGTCAGCACCGCGCGGTGCGCCTTGTGCCCGACCACCACAGTGCCGGTGTCGGCGACCACGCTGTCGGTCTGGGCGGTCGCCTCCCGGTAACCGGCCACCACCCCGTCCCGGCTGGCGCCCACCGCGTCCAGGACACCGCACATCGGCAACCCGTCCAGCTCGCGGGCCAACCACAGCAGGCCGGCGCCCTCGGCGATCACCGGACGCCCGGTCCGCGCCAACTCGGCCACCGCGATGCAGAGCCGCCGGTTGGCCGACAACTGCTCGGCGTACGCCTCGGGCAGCGCGCCGCCGACGACGAACGCGCGGGTGCCGACCGGAAGCGCCTCGTCGCGCAGCGGGTCGACGACCACGACCTCGGCGCCGGCGGCCCGCAACAGTTCGGTGGTCTCCGGGTGGCTGAAGCTGCCACCCGGCCCACCGGCCACCGCCACCAGTGGCCGGTTCGCCGGGGGCGTGAACGAGCCCAGGGCCTCCTCGGGAGACCAGGCCGGAGCCGGCAACGGCGGGGCGGAGCGGGCCAACCCGAGCAGCCGTTCCAGGTCGACAGTGGCGGCGACGGCCTCGCCCAGACGACGGACCGCACGGACGGCATCGGCCGAACCCTCGACCACCGGCGCCACCCCGTGCCGCCGCGACGGCAGCACCGCCGGCAGGTCCTGGCGACGCAGCGCGCCGTAGATTGGCACCCCCACGTCGTCCAACGCCTCCCGCAGCAACAGCTCGTGCCGCGACGACGCCACCCGGTTGAGGATCACCCCACCAAGCCACAACTGCTCGTCGTACGAGCGGAAACCGTGCACCAGGGCCGCCACCGACTGACCCAT
Source organism: Micromonospora sp. NPDC005710 (assembly GCF_040630995.1). NCBI lineage: Bacteria > Bacillati > Actinomycetota > Actinomycetes > Micromonosporales > Micromonosporaceae > Micromonospora > Micromonospora sp. NPDC005710. Next base: position 71,940 of record NZ_JBEXYP010000003.1, read on the forward strand.
CGCGGCCACGTCGACGACGAGCACCACCGGGCTACGCAGCGCGGCGGCCGCGGCGGCTGTGGACTCCTGCTCGGGACGGCCACCGACCGAGTCGTACAGGCCCATGCTGCCCTGCACCACGGCCAGCCCGGCACCGGCGGCACCATGTGCCACCAGCGGGGCGAGCCGGTCGAGGCCGACCAGTCGGGGGTCGATCACCCGACCGGGCCGACCGGAGGCGAGACCGAGGTACGCGGCGTCGACGTGGTCCGGACCGAGCTTGAACCCGGCGACGTCGACCCCTCGCTCGGCCAGGGCGGCGAGCAGCCCGATCGCCAGCGCGTTCTTCCCGTGCCCGGAGGACGGCGCGCTGAGCACCAGGCGCGGCACGACGGTCATCATCGACTCCTCGCGAGCGGCGGCGGGTACGCGACGGGACGACCGAGGCCGATCCGTCGGCGTGACGATACCCGCCCGGCTGGAGGCGCGAGCACCGCCAACCGGGGTACCCGGCCCGGCCCTGGCCGCGCCCCGGAGCACTTGCCCCGGCCCGGGCGGCCCGGTCCAGGTCAGTGGCGCCGGTCATACGGGTAGCCTCGGTGCCGTGTACCGGTTCCTGCTGAGCCCACGTTGGCTGGGCGCTCTCGCGCTGACATTGGTCGCGGCCGCCGTCATGGTGTTCCTCGGCAACTGGCAGCTGGACCGCTACCGGGGGCGCACCGAGGTCAACGAGCGGATCGACGCGGGCCAGCGGATGGCCCCCGGGCCGCTCGCCGACGCGCTTCGCGCTCCCACCGGCGGCGCGGGGACGACCGGTCCGGCCCCCGCCGAGGACAAGGTCTGGACCCGGGTCACCGTCACCGGCCGGTACGACCCCACGAACACGGTGCTGGTGCGGGGCCGGACGGTGGACAGCCGGGTCGGCTTCGAGGTGCTCACCCCGCTGGTGCTCGCCGACGGGACGGCGCTGCTGGTGGACCGGGGCTGGATCCCGCCGGCGCCAGGTGGGGCGACCGCTCAGCCGGCGGTGCCGGCCGCGCCGACGGGCGACGTGACGGTGGTCGGTCGGGTGCACGAGACCGAGAGCGGTGCCGGCGCGGCGGCCCGACGCGCCGGGGTGCTGGAGATCCGGCGGATCGGGCTGTCGCGCCTGGCCCCCGAGCTTCCCTACCCGGTCTACGGCGCCTACCTGTTGCTCGACGAGCAGACCCCGGCGGCCGATCCGGTGTTCAAGGCGGTGCCGGTGGGGCACGCCAACAACTGGCAGAACTTCGGCTACGTCGTGCAGTGGTGGCTGTTCGCGGTGATGGCCCTGTTCGGTTACGGCTGGGTGGCCCGTCGGGAGGCCCGCCGGGCCGCCGGCCTCGGCACCGCCCCGGCTCCCCTGGACCGGGCCGCCGAGCCGACGCCCACCGCGTCCGCCTGACCTCGCCCGGTCAGCCGCTCACGCGGCCGGCATGAATGGCGCGTACCGCGTCGATGGTGTCCGCCTCGGCGGCGGACTTGTCGTCGCGGTAGCGCACCACCCGGGCGAACCGCAGCGCCACCCCACCCGGGTAACGGGTGCTGGTCTGCACCCCGTCGAAGGCGATCTCCACCACCTGTTCGGGCCTGACCCGGACCACCCAGTCGCCGCGATCCACGGCGAGGTCGAGGAACCGCTCGGTCTGCCACCGCAGCAGCTCGTCGGTGAGCCCCTTGAACGTCTTGCCGAGCATGACGAAGTCGCCGGTGCGCGCGTCGCGGGCACCCAGATGCAGGTTGGACAGCCAGCCCTTGCGTCGGCCGCTGCCCCACTCGACGGCGAGCACCACCAGGTCGAGGGTGTGCCGTGGTTTGACCTTGACCCAGGCGGCACCGCGCCGACCGGCGTCGTAAGGGGCGTCCGGTGCCTTGACCACCACGCCCTCCTGCCCGGCGTCGAGCGCGGCGGCGAACGCGGTGGCGGCCTGCTCCGGATCGTCGACCTCCATCCGCCCGACCAGCAGCGACGAGTCGACCGCACCGGCGAGAGCGGCCCACCGCTCCCGGCCGGGCAGGTCGATCAGATCCTGCCCGTCGAGGTGCAGCAGGTCGAAGAAGTACGGGGTGAGCACCGTCGCGCCGGTGCTGCTGGCCGCCGCGAGCACGGCCGGGGCAACAGGTGTGCGGCCGGTCGTGCTGGGGGTGGTGCGTCGGGCGGCCCGGCTCGACGTCTGCTGGAACGGCAGCGGGCGGCCGGTCTGGTCCAGGCCGATCGCCTCGCCGTCGAGGACCAACTCACGACCCGGTAGGGCACGGACCGCAGCGACCACCTCGGGCACCCTGGTGGTGATCTCGTCGAGGCTGCGGGTGAACACGGCGATGTCGGCACCGGAGCGGTGCACCTGGATGCGGATGCCGTCGAGCTTCACGTCGACCACCGCCGGCGTGCCGGTCGCGGTGAGCGCCTCGTCGACCGAGGGGGCGCTCTGCGCGAGCATCGGCGCCAGCGGCCGGCCGACCTGCAGACCGAACCCGGCCAGCTCGGCGGCCCCACCGGCGAGCGCGGCCACCGCCACCGCCCGCAGGTCACCAGCGAGCAGCAGCGCCCGACGGACCGCCGCCACCGGCACATCGGCGGCCCGGGCCACCGCGTCCGCGAGGAGCCCGGCCTGGGCGCCCTGCCGCAGCTCGCCACTGAACAGGCCGGTGAGCAGGCGCTGCTCGTCGGCAGTCGCCGCCGCGTAGAGGGCACCGACCAGCGCCCGGCGCCGGGCCTGCGAGCCCGAGCCGTGCACCGCGGCGATCTGTGCGATGGCAGCATCCACGGCGGCCACCGTCAACGTCGGCTCGGCGGCAGGTGGCGGCAGGTCACGCAGGCTCGCGTAGCCGACCCCGGTCTGCCGTTGGCGCAGCTCACCGGCGAGATAGCCGGCACCGGGCTCGACCTCGTCGGGGTCGAGCCGGCGCAGCGCGTCAGCGAGCAGCCCCACCTTGGCCCGTCGGCCGCTCGTGGCACCGACGGCGGCGGACGTGGCTGCCAGATCGAGGAACCGCACGCAGATCATCCTGCCAGTCACCTCCGACACCGCCCGGGCATTGCCGTGCCCGGGCGGTGTCGGCAGGGTGCCGCCCGCTCACGCGGACGACGGATCAGGGCCTATGCGGAGACGGGTTCCTCGATGCGCAAACCTCGGGCGCGGACCTCGCCGGCGACCCGGGAGAGCACCGAGTCGAGGGCGACAAGTGCTGCGGAGAGCTCACCGAGCTGTTCGTTGAGCGTGTCCTCGGACCACGTGGAGACATCGACGTCTCCCAGCGCGCTGACAGCGGCCCCCAACCGGGCCATCACCTCGTTCGTACTCATGTACGAAAGGCTATAACAGCTGACCATCCGACACGCCGTAAACTCCCAGATCAGGGCCAAAGTTGTCGTTCCGACACCTAACTGCCCACTGCCGCCACGTTGTGCAGAAGCAGCGCCTCGGCGAGGCAGACCCGGGCGAACTCCCCCAGGTGCAGACTCTCGTTCGGGCCGTGCGCGCGGGCGTGCGGGTCCTCCACACCGGTCACCAGGATCGCCGCCTTCGGGAACATCTCCTGGAACGTGGCGATGAACGGAATCGAGCCGCCCACACCGATGTCCACCGGTGCGGTGCCGTCCCAGGCGGTTCGGAAAGCCGAACGGGCGGCGTCGAACATCGGGCCGGACGCGTCGATCACGCACGGGTCGCCGTCGTGTTCGAAGGTGACAGTCACCTGCGCGCCCCACGGCGCGTGCCGCTCCAGGTGCGCGCGCACCGCCGCGTACGCCCGCTTGGGGTCGTCGCCCGGGGCGAGGCGGATGCTGAGCTTCGCCTTCGCGGCCGGGACCAGGGCGTTCGGCGCCTCACCGGTGGACGGCGCGTCCATTCCGAGGATGGCCAGCGCCGGCTTGGTCCAGAGCCGGTCGGTGATCCGGCCGGTGCCGATGAACTGCACGCCGTCGGCGAGCCCCGCCTCGGCCCGGACCCGGTCCTCCGGGTAGTCGACGGTGGCGCCCTCCCGGCCCACCAGGCCGTCCACCGCCACGTCACCGGCGTCGTCGTGCAGCGTCGCCAACAGCCGGACCAGCGCGGTGAGCGCGTCCGGCACGGCGCCGCCGAACATGCCGCTGTGCACCGCGTGGTCGAGCGTGCGCACCTCGACGAAGCAGTTGACGATGCCCCGCAACGAGGTGGTCAGCGCCGGTACGCCGATGTCCCAGTTGCCGGAGTCGGCGATCACGATCACGTCGGAGGCGAGCGTGTCGCGGTGCTCGGCCAGCAGTTGCTCCAACGAGTCGGAGCCGTACTCCTCCTCACCCTCGATGAAGAGGACCACGCCGACTGGCAGCGCGTCACCGTACGCGCGCAGCGCCGCGACGTGCGCCATGATGCCGGCCTTGTCGTCGGCCGCGCCCCGGCCGTAGAGCCGACCGTCCCGTTCCACCGGTTCGAACGGGTCGGACTCCCACAGCGAGAGGTCGCCCACCGGCTGAACGTCGTGGTGGGCGTAGAGCAGGACGGTGGGTGCGCCGGGCGGGGCGGCCCGACGGCCGATCACCGCCGGCTGGCCGCCGGATCGCACGATGTCGACGTCCAGGCCACAGCCGCGCAGCAACTCGGCGACCGCCTCGGCGGAGCGTTCCACGTGCGAGTGGTCGAAGCCCTCGAAGGCGATGCCGGGGATGCGGACGAGGCGCTCCAGGTCGGCCCGGACGCCGGGCATCTCCCGCTCGACGGCAGCCCGCACCTCGGGCTCGGACATGATCGGTGAGGTCATGACCGGCATCGTATGCCGGCCTTACCGGGGCGTGTCGGCGGAGCCCGTACCGTCGCCGCCGTCAGTGGGGCCGGCGCCGGCCTGCGCACCGGGGGCGGCCCGGCCGGCGCGGTGGGCGCGGCCGGCCGCCTCAGCGGCGGCATCCACCCAGGAACGGGCCCGACCGGCGGTGCCGCCCACCCACTCGCCGACGTCGCTCGCGCCGTCGCCGAGCCGGCGCAGCAACCCGACGAGCGGGTCGGTGGAACTGCTGAACTCCTCCCGGTACGACTCCGCAGCCGCCTTGATCTCCTCGGAGACGCTTGTCGAGCTGTCGTCCTCGCGGCGCGGATAGTCCCCGGCCAGCACCCGGCCGTACGCCCCGGAGTCGATCCACTGGCGCAGCTGCGCCGCCCGCGCCACGGGCGTCGGGTGGGTGCTCCACGCGGTCATCCGGATCTTGTGCAGGCTGTCCCGCAGATCGCCACCACCGGCGTACTCGGCGGCCTGCTCCAGGAATGCTGTCGTGTCGACCTGGGACAGGTCACCGCCGCCGGCCAGCTTCATCAGCAGCCGCAGCGCGGCCGCCGGGTCCTGCCCGGCGAGCAGGCCGGCCCGGTCGGCCGAGAGCTCGGCCTTGCGCCACCACTCCAGCATCGCGGCGATGATGGCCCGCAACGCGATCGCGCCGACCGGCAACCAGCTCAGGTTTGCCGCCCACCGGGTGAGGATCATCAGCATGGTCTTGTAGACCGCATGCCCACTGCCCACGTGCCCCAACTCGTGACCGAGCAGGCAACGCAGCTCATCCTCGTCGAGTTGCTGCACGCACGCGGAGTTGAGCACGATGAACGGCCGCTCCAACCCGACCGCCTCGGCGCCCAACCAGGGCGACTGGGTCACGTACAGCTCCGGCAGTTCGGCCACGTCCAACGCCGCCGCAGCCTCCGTGTAGCGCTGCCACACCGCCGGGTACTGCCGGTGGTCGACCCGGATGCCGGAGGCCAGCACCGACAACCGGAAACCCCGCTCGTTCCACATCCCGAAGAACGCCCGAACCACGTCGTCGAAGCCTCGCAACTCCCGCAACGCGACCAGAGCACCCCGGTCGGCCGGGTGCTCCCAGGCCCGCGAGCTGATACCACTGAGGGTGATCCGACGCCGCGCAGGCGCGTCCGCTGCCGTCATGCTGGCTCCCCGTTCGCCGTAGCTCCCCGCATCGTGCCGCAGTCGGTGGCCAACGTCCATGCCCCGTCCCGCTCAGGGGATACGCAGGTAGTACCGCTCCGCGTCGTGTGGCAGTGTCGGTGCGCCATCCACAATCAGGTCCGCGTGGGTAGCGGTCCCGTCGACGGCGAAGTGTGCCCGTTCCCCCTCATGCCACCGACGCAACTCGGGCAGGATCTCCGGGCCGTCCCGGGCGACCGCGCGCGCCAGCCGCAGCGACGCGGGCGCGGTGACGAACACGGCCAGCGTCAACTCCGGCCGGACGACCGCCCGGGCCGCGGTGACCCCCTCCACCACCAGAACCGGAGCCACCGGCACCGGCACCGGTCGGGGCAGAAAACAACGCCGGACCCAGCTGTACCGCAGGTAACCGCCCGGCTCCCCGTTGCGCAGCGGCGCCAGCACCCCCTCGTCGAGCCGGGGCCAGAAGGTGACCTGGTCGTCCCACCCGTCGAGCAGGTCGTCGGTGTGCACCACCGGCGGTCGACCGCCGAGCGGCCCCGCCAGAGCGTCCGCGAGCCGCGCGGCGAACCGGCTCTTACCCGCGCCGCTCGGCCCGTCGACAGCTACCAGCCGGGTCCGCCCCAACCGCGCCGGGCCCGCGACCACCCGACGAGCCAGTTCGGTGTACGCCTCGACGACCGCCACTGTCGACCCGCCAGTCTCCGAATTCAGCACAGGACCACCCGCGACCTGACGAGACACGACCTGACGTGGCCCGACCTGGCCTGGCCCGACCTCACGTGACCCGACCTGACCTGGCCCAACCTGGCCTGGCCCGAACTGACCTGGCTCAACCTGGCCTGGCCTGGCCTGGCCTGGCCCGACGTGGCGTGGTGCATGGCCCGAAGTATGCCGCGAGGGGCGCTGACCACGGTGATCGACTCGGGTTCATTGAAGTCGCGCTATCCCTGGCGGCCGGACACCGCGACTTCATTGAAGCCGTGTCGATCATGCTGGTGGGGCGGCGTGGTGGGCCACTGTGACACGTCCGGCTGACCGCCCTGGCCGGTCACCGTCACGTCCGGGGGAATTGGGGCGGCGACGGGTGACGGGCGGCCCGTTCGCCGCCCGGGGTGCCACCGAATCGGCATGATCGGGTGGTGCTCCGAGACGTGATGAGCCCCGGTATAGACGCCCTGCTCGAACAGGCCCGCGCCGGGCTGCACCGACTGACTCCGCAGCAGACCGTCGAGGCGGTCCGCGGCGGTGCGCTGCTTGTCGACACCCGTACCGAACTTCAGCGCCGCGAACAGGGCGACCTGCCGGGCGCGGTGGTCATCGACCGGACCGTGTTGGAGTGGCGCCTCGATCCGGCCAGCGCCTGGCGGATCCCGGAAGCCACCGGGTACGACCGGGAGATCGTGCTGGTGTGCCGGCAGGGCTACAGCTCCAGCCTGGCCGCCGCCAGCCTGCAGACCCTCGGGTTGCGCCGGGCCACCGACATGATCGGCGGCGCGGACGCCTGGCTCGCCGCCGGCCTGCCCACCACCGACCGCCCCGCCGACATCCGCCCGTAGACCCGACCCAGACCCCCTGCCGCCTGGCCCCGCCTCCCGCCCTCGCCCTCGCCCTCGCCCTCGCCCTCGCCGGGTCGATCATGGACTTGTGGTGGGGGACGAAAGGTGCTGGTCGGGGTGCAACGGGCACCACAACTGCATGATCGACCGGGGTCAGGCTCCATGATCGACCGGGTCAGGCTCTGTGATCGACCAGGGCCGGCGCATCGTGGTGGGCGACGGCGGCGGGCTCGGTATTGCAGCTAGTTCTGGGACGTGGTCTTGACCGGTGGCGGGCCGGGTGGGATGAACGGAAGGTCGGCGGGTGGGCCGGCTTCGATGAGACGCCAGAGGGCATCGGTGTCCAGGTGTTCCTCGACCAGGTCGCCGAGCAGGTCGAGTGAGCGTTCCCGGGCGGCGGCGAAGCTGGTGGCGGGTGCGACCCGGAACCCGTTGCGCCCGGCGAGGCGAGCCGCCTCGGTGAGGAACCACCGGCGGAACCCGTCGGACTCGAACGTCCCGTGCCAGTGCGTGCCGTGCACCGCGCCGAGCACGGCTCCCTCGCCGACACCGTCGTCGCCGGTCAGCAACGGGGTGAGGCCGGGGTCGGCCTGGGAGACGTACCCGTGGTGGATCTCGTAGCCCCGCACCGGGAGGCCCCCGTGGCCGGTGCCCACCGACTGCCGGACGGTCTTGCGCGGATCGAACGTGATGTCGATGGGCAGCAGTCCGAGCCCTGGAACGCGGCCCCGCCGGCTCTCCACCGGGTCGTCGATGGCGCGGCCGAGCATCTGAAAACCGCCGCAGAGGCCGAGCAGGGGCTTGCCGGCCGCCACGTGGGTGGCGACCGCGTCGGCGAGCCCCGTTTCGCGCAGCCATGCGAGGTCGGCGACGGTGGACTTGGAGCCGGGCAGGACAACCAGGTCGGCGGCGGCCAGCTCGGCTGGTTCGATGGTGAGGCGTACGCGGACGCCCGGCTCGGTGGCGAGCGCCTCCACGTCGGTGGCGTTGCTGATCCGGGGCAGTCGGACGACTGCCACGTCCAGCCATTCGGTGCCGTGCGGTGCGGCGGGTCGGCCGAGCACCCGGCCGTAGGCGAGTGAGTCTTCCGCGTCGAGCCACAGGTCGAGGGCCCAGGGCAGCACCCCGTACGTGGGACGACCGGTGACCTGACACAGCATGTCCAGCCCCGGCTGGAGCAACCCGAGGTCACCCCGGAACTTGTTGATCACGAAGCCGGCGATCAGCGCCTGGTCAGCCGGGTCGAGCAGGGCGACGGTGCCGAACATCGAGGCGAAGACACCGCCCCGGTCGATGTCGCCGACGACGATCGTGGGCAGGTTGGCGTGCCGGGCCAACCCCATGTTGACGTAGTCGCCGGCCCGTAGGTTGATCTCCGCAGGGCTGCCGGCGCCCTCGCAGATCACCACGTCGTACGTCTCGCGCAGCTCAGCCAGAGCGGCGTACGCGGTCTCGGCGAGACGGGGACGCAACTGCCGGAAGGTGCCTGCGGTGATCGTGTCGACCGCCTCGCCCAGCAGCACCACCTGACTGGCCAGGTCACTTCCGGGCTTGAGGAGCACCGGGTTGAACCGCAGGTCGGGTGCGAGCCCGCACGCCGCGGCCTGCATGGCCTGCGCGCGCCCGATCTCACCGCCGCGCCCGTCCGGCCCGACGACCACCGCGGAGTTGTTGGACATGTTCTGCGCCTTGTACGGGGCCACCTTCACGCCCTGGCGGTGCAGCCAGCGACAGATGCCGGCGGTGAGCACACTCTTGCCGGCGTCGGACGTCGTGCCGGCCACCAGCAGCCCGCCGCTCACCGCCCTCGCCTCCCCACGGCGCTGAGCAGGGCGCGCCTGCTCACCGCGCCAACCAGCCGGCCGACGGTCACCGGGTAGGCGGCGGCCAGCCCGACGGCCGCCAGCCCCACCGCGCTGGAGATCCGGGCGGCCCGCTTCAGGTGCCGCGCCTCGGGGCGGGGACCGTCGCCGAGGAAGGGCCGCACCTCGGAGCGCCCGAAGTAGATGTTGCGGCCGCCGAGGCGCACCCCGAGTGCGCCGGCCATCGCCGCCTCGCACTGACCGGCGTTGGGGCTCGGGTGGTCGTTGCGGTCCCGCCGCCACACCTGCCATGCACGGTGGCGGTCCCCGTTGGCGACCGGCGCGACGGCGACGGTGAGCAACCCGGTCAGGCGTGACGGCACGAGGTTGAGCGCGTCGTCCAGCCGAGCGGCCGGGGTGCCGAACCGCGCGTAGCGCGTCGACCGGTGCCCGACCATCGCGTCGAGCGTGTTCGCCGCGCGGTAGCCCAGCAGCCCGGGCAGGCCGGCGACCGCACCCCAGAGCAGCGGGGCGACCACCGCGTCGGAGGTGTTCTCGGCAACCGACTCGACTGCGGCACGGGCCAGTTCCGACTCACCGAGCGTCGACGGGTCGCGCCCGCAGAGGTGACCGAGGCGTCGCCGGGCAGCGGGCAGATCGCCCTTGCGGAGCGTCCGACCCATGACCGTCGCCTCGCGGCGTAGCGTGCGGCCGCCCAGCACTGTCCACGTGCTGGCCGCCACGAGCACCGCGCGGGCCACCGGTCGGTGCCGGGTGGCCGCTGCGGCTGCCGCCCCGAGCACCACCGGCACGCCGACGGCCAGGGCGGTGAACGCCGTACCCGCCGTTCGGTCCGGACGGTAGAGGCGGCGCTCCAGCGCGCCGGCGGCCTGCCCGAAGCCGGCCACCGGGTGCCACCGGCGGGGGTCGCCGAGGACCCTGTCCAGCGCGTACCCGGCCAGCAGCCCCACCGCGTTTGCCATCGGCGCTGTCCGTCGCACCCGCACCACCTCCGGCCGGCCAGCCTAGACGAGCACCCAGTGGGCCAAGCGCACCCACGGGGCCGCACCGGCGACGAGAACCGGTGGAGCGAAAGGATGGGCAAGCCCCGCTGACACCCGTCACGCGGGGTGACGGCACTGGTCGCGCCGCCACCCCGCCCCCGTCGTGATCGGTCAGGCTGGCTGGGGAACGCGGCCCCGACCACGCCGACCTCGACCGGGCCGCGTTGGCTCCGGTTGCCCCTCGTCGGGCACCGGCCCCAACTCGATGTCCAGGTCGCCGTCGGCGCTGTCGTCGTCCGCCTCGGGCGGAGGTGCCAACTCGTCGTCGAGGCCCGGCGGGTCGGTGACCTGCCCGTTCTGCCCGTCGCTCGGGAGCGCACCGCCGGCACCGAAGCCACCGCCACCCGGGGAAACCCCGCCACCCGTGGTGCTGTCGTCCTCCGGAACGTCGCCGAACGGACTCGTCCGCAGCTCGGCGTAGTCGGGCAACTCGAAGTCGTCGTCCAGCGGACGGTCGTCGGGCAGCACGGGTGCCTGCCCGGCGGGAACCGGCTCGGTGGGCTCGCCGTGCACCCGGCTCTCGGCCTCCGGGTCCTCCACGGTGCTGGTGGTCATGCTCGGCCGGTTGCGCAGGAACCGGGCCCGACCGCGGGACAGATCGTGGCCGACGGCGACCGCCTCCAGTTCGTAGAGCGTGCGGTGGTTGCCGGCGTCGTCGGTCCAGTCGCGGGTGTAGAGCCGCCCGCAGACCACGACCGGATCACCGACCATGACGGACGCGGCCACCCCCTCGGCGAGCTTGCGCCAGCAGTTGACGCGGACGCGGAGCGAGTTGCCGTCAACCCACCGGCCGCTGTCCCGATCGAGTCGGCGGGCGGTGGAGGCGACCTTGAAGTTGGCCACCAGGGTGTTGCTCTGGGTCGTACGCCGCCACTCGGGCGTCGTCAGCACATTGCCGACAATTGTTACGTAGGTGTCGAACATCGTCCCTCCAGGGGGATCGGGGCGTACCAGCGCGAGTCGACTCGACACCGAGCATCGACACCGAGAGCACCCGTTGCCAGCGCCCGCCTCCGGCCTGTGGATGACCGACCCACCTGTGGACAACGCCCTGATCACGCCCGGATGTGGTAGGCCCGATCCGCCCGATCCGCCGTCCACGGTTTCCCGGCCCTCCCGAACTGGGTAAGGACTTGATCAACGCATCACCGACAGCTCCACGTCGACGAGAGGTCAGCGTCATGATGATCACTACCATCGGCTCCGTGAACGCTTCCGAGGCGCAGCGATGAGCGCCGTGGCGAACCCGGCCACCGTGGCCGAGTGCCTGCGGGTGGGCGCCGGGTTCTCGCAGGGCGACCGCAACTGGATCGCCGAGCAGTTCGGCACCCTCGACGCCCGGCTGGCCAGCTTCCACGCCGACGCCACCGAGCTGGAGGTGTCGGTGAAGGACCGGGAGGCGCGTGGGCAGAAGGTCACCCTGGAGTGCTGGATCGCCGGCCGACAGAAGATCGTCACGACCTCCGGCGAGGAAGACCTGCACGCCGCCCTCAACGACGTCCGCGACGACCTGCGGCGCCGGCTCAACGACGCCAAGACCCGCCAGGAGCCTCGGCACAACAAGCACCTGCGGGACGTCCCGCAGCCGCAGGTCGAGGTCGACGAGTCCGAGGACCTGATCCCCCGCGCCGACGCGGAAACGGCCTGACCCACGCCCCACCCCCGCGATCTTGCACTTTCGGCTCCCGAAGAGTGGCTAACGCCCGTTATGCCGGGACAGCAGGCGCAAGATCGCGGGGCGAGTGGGCCGGGTGGGAGCACATCGCCAGGGCGTGGGCTACCGCTGGGTAGGGCGGCGGCGTAGCGTCGCGTTCGTGGAACCGGACGTGTTGGGGCCGCCGTACGAGCGGCAGACGATCGACCTGGGCGCCGACGACGAAGGGCCCGTAGTCGCGACACTGGTCCGGCGGCGGGCAGAACGCCCCACCGGGCGGGCCGTGCTCTACGTGCACGGCTTCGTCGACTACTTCTTCCAGACTCACCTGGCCGATTTCTTCGCCGAGCGAGGCTGGGACTTCTACGCCCTCGACCTGCGTAAATACGGTCGCAGTCTGCTTCCGGGCCAGACGCCGAACTTCTGCCACGACATCGGCGACTACTTCCCCGAGTTGGACGCCGCCGCCGAGATCATCCGCAAGGACGACGGGCACGAGACCCTGCTTACGATGGGCCACTCCACTGGCGGCCTGATCATCTCGCTCTGGGCGGACGCCCGCCGCGACACCGGCACCATCGACGGCCTCGTCCTCAACAGCCCCTTCTTCGACCTGAACGCCCCCTGGGCGGTCCGCCGACCCCTCGCGGCCGCCGCGTCCCGGCTGGGCCGCAGGGCGCCGCACCGCATCCTCCCGTTCGGGTTGGGCACTGTGTACGGCGAGAGCCTCCACTCCGACCACCGCGGCGAGTGGACCTACGACCTGGAGTGGAAGCCGCTCGCCGGGTTCCCGGTCCGGGCCGGCTGGCTGAACGCGATCCGCACCGGGCAACGCCAGCTCCGCGCCGGGCTGGACATCCAGGTGCCGGTGCTCCTCGCCTGCTCGACCCGGTCCTTTAGGGGCACCAAGTGGCACGACAACGCGACACTGGCCGACGCCGTGCTGGACGTGGAACACATGGTCCGCTACGCGCCCCGCCTCGGCCGCCACGTCACGCTGGCCCGCTTCGACGGCGGGCTGCACGACCTCACCCTGTCCGGCCCGGCCGTACGGAAGAAGGTCTTCGACGAGGTGGGCCGCTGGGCCGAGGCGTTCCTCGCCGCCGGCCCCACCGCTCCGGCCGACGCACTGTCAGACCCGGCCCGGGCCGATGTCGCGCCGACCGACGCCGACTCGACCACTACCGCGCGGTCAGACGCGACAGCACCTGATGCCACCCTGACCGATGCCACTCGCGCCGACGCGCCGACGGTTGACGCAGGCCGTGTCGGCCCCGCACAGGTCACGAAGCAGGCAGCAGACGCTGCGGGGCGGTGACGCCCGCCGGCTGACCGCACCGGGCGGCGGGCGCGGCTCAGGCGTCTCCGGGCGTCGGCGGGAGGAGAGCACGGATCCGGTCGAAGGTCGCCACCTGGTGCGTGCCGACGCCGGGCAGGACCAGGCCCAGGCAGTACGGGGAAACCTCGCCGGTGGCCTCGGCCTGGACGATGAAGACCGGCGCGCCGACGTACCCCGGTGGCAGTTCGGTAGTGATCAGCACGGCGTCCCCGTCGCGGACCACGCGCTCGATCGCGACCTCCAGCGGCCGCGACCCGTCGTCGCGTACCCCATGGGCCAGCACGAAAGCGGAAGCGGCGTCGACGCCGAGGCGGGCGACCACCTCAGGCCCGGCGGCGATCCCCGCCGGCACCGGCTGGACGCGCCACCGCCAGCCGCCGTCGCCGGCATACCGGTGCAGGCCGGCGGTCGGCAACACCGCCACGCCGTCGCCCGGGAAGCGGGCCCAACCGGGCACGATCTCGGCCTCCGCGATCACGGCCGGGGCGACCCCCGCCGGTTCGGTGACGCTCGACCGCAGGCCCAACTCACCACCCGTACCGACCACCAGGTCGGCCGCCGTCAACAGCGACTCCCCCACCGGGTCGTCGCCGCCCTGGAAGAAGAACGCGGTGCCGACGTCGCCCGGGGACCGGTACGGCAGGATGGCGCGACCGACGACCTGGCACAGCTCGTAGGCGACGTCGCTCTCGGCGTCGGAATCCAGCAACACCAGCCAAAGGTACGGTCCGGGGCGACGCCGGTCCGCGGTAACCCGGATGCCCGCTCCGGGGCGGACATGAGACTCTGCTCGGCGACGTGGACGCGGGCACCCTTTTCGTCGTTGGACAGTGGGACGGCGGTACCCTCTGGGCGCGACATCCACGTCACACGCGCCCGTAGCTCAGCGGATAGAGCAGGGGACTTCTAATCCCAAGGCCGCAGGTTCGAATCCTGCCGGGCGCACCCACCGCACCGCAGGTCAGCGGCTTTCCGCTCCGAACCGAGACGCTTCTACTGACGACAGACGGCCCCTGCCCGGACGGGGAGGGACCGTGTGGCGGACGACGCCGGCCGTAGAGGAAGCGCTCAGTTCTGCTGGTGGCGCTCGTTGTGCCGCAGGGCCTCTTCCAGTTGGTCCTCGAGGATGATGATCCGGCAGGCGGCGACGATGTCGGTGCCTGCGTCGCACATCTCGCGAGCGCGCGCGGCGAGACGCAGTTGGTAGCGGGAGTAGCGGCGGTGCCCCCCACTGGAACGCTGCGGGTCGATCAGTTTCGCCTCGCCGAGTCGGCGAAGAAAGTCCTGCGAGCAGCCGAGGATCTCGGCGGCGCGGCCCATGGTGTAGGCGGGGTAGTCCTCGTCGTCGAGCATGTCGTCGGGTTGAGCCATGGAACCTCCAAAACGAGGGCCCCGGTGCTCGGAAGCACCGGGGCCCAAGGGTTGTGGGTCAGGAACACCATCTACCGACGAAACGTCGGCTTGTCTTGTCCGCACCGGCCGTCAATGACGGCATCGGGCGCGAGGATCGCATATGCGTGACCGGAGACCACCTCTCGTTCGATGGAAACTGCGGTGTCCGCGCCCAGCCTTCGCAGTGCAGCTGAGTGCGGGCGATCCAACGGTGTAGTGCCCTCCCTTGCCTCTGGTTTCCTCTGCCGTACTACTTCGTGCTGTCCGTCGGTGTCCGAGCCCCACGCGACTTCTTGGCCCTGACACGTACGACGAACTTCTCTCACCTCGGGTGCAGCCCTGAACCAGCGTCGGCCCCACCCGCTGTCACGCCGGTCGCATATCGCGCCCGGTCACCACTAGCAACTTCTCGTACCTACTACTGAACTACGGCAAACTTCTGCCGCCTAACCGAGCAGGGCCATCGATTGCCAGGCCCACTCCTTCGCCCTCGTGCGGGGCGGTTACGTCTGCGTCTTTGTTTACTCCGTCTTCGACTTGAGGAACGTTAGTCGACGGCGGCAAGGATGTCTAGCGCTTCGGACATAGATTTTCTGTTGAGGTCGGGCGAGGGGATCTCGCGGCAGGCCCCTACCGGGCTGACCGGCAGGGCAGCGACGGGCTGAAGTTGACCGTTGGGCCCTGCTTCGTCGAGGCGTTTCGCACGTGGTGACGCCTTGACGGGTGGTGCGACTTCGCCGGCGGCCTCAGACGGGCCCGAGCAGGGCGGCGAGCGTGTCGTCGCCCTGGCCGAGTTGCGCCCCGCCGGCTGGCGGTACGACCAGGAACCGTCGGCAGCCGTCGAGTTCCACGTACCGTTCGGGGCCCGACTCGTCGAGGGGGCGCAGCACCGCGAAGCGGGTCGCCGGGGTGGCGCAGTCGACCACCGCTCGACGGTTGGACAGCGCCCGCAGCACGCCCGCCTGGCGCTCGGCGGGCAGCGGCCCGCCGTACACGAAGTCGCCCGGCGGTCTTTCGCCGTCCTGTAGGGACGCGGGCACCTCGTAGACGCAGAGGCGTAGCGGCTCGGCGGCCGGTCGGTTGCCCGAACCGGCCGACCCGGGAGTTCCGTTCCGGGTCTCCACCCACACCATGTCCTTCCACTGCTGCGCGCAGCCGGCGGCCACTGCCGCCCCGGATTCCATCTGCCGGACGATCCGGACGTCGACGGTGGTCCACTGCGGCCCGGCCAGCGCGGCGATGACCTCGGCGCGTGGCCTGTCGCAGGTGTCCGTGGGGAGGTGGGGTCGCAGCCAGCGCCCCTGGTCATCGAGCAGGGCCAGCCACGGCGGGATCACCATCTCGGCGGTGCAGGCGACCTCCCCGTCGGCCTGCTCGTCGGGGAGGCGCAGTGCGGTGAGCAACGACGCGATCCCCTCCGCGCGTCGCTCGGTGGCTACCTGCTCCTGGCCGCCGTCGCGACCCGGCCGAATCTCCCGCCCGCAGATCACCGCCGCGACCGGGGTGAACGCGGCGTCGATCCGACCGATCGTCGGCTCTCGTCCGGAGGGCAGCGGCGTCCCCTCCGTCGGCACCGAGAGCGTCTCGCCGGCCCGTGGCGCCTCCTTGGCGCAGGAGGTCCACCCGTCGACGATCTGGGCCGCAGCGCGTTCGTCGGCCATGTCCGGACCGTTCTCCGTGCCACCGCAGCCGCCCAGCGCCATGCCGAGCAGTGCCACCGCCAGTACCGTCCAGGACGAGCGCATCCGGCTCACCATCCTTTCCACCGGCGATGAGACGGACGACGAGGGCCCGCGGTTCCGGCCGGGTGGTCACTGCGTCACACCCGGTGATCGACTCGCTTTTCAGAATGTCGGGGTGTCAGTCGGCTCCGGACACCCCGACTTCCGCAAACCCGAGTGGATCACGCCCCGCGTCGATCTCTATCGCAACCGGTGGGACCTCCTCCAGCCCAACAACACAGAGTGACACATTGGCGACACTCCGCACACAAGGGGTCACCCGGTCACAGTCCCCATGCTATTGTCCGATGTCGATCTACGCCGTGTGGACCCGGACCGGGTCGTTGTCGGAAGGACACTTCCCGATGCCGGCCGTTGCCACCCCAATCGTGCCGCCGACGCTGGACAATCCGGCCGGCGGGGCCATGGGCCTCATCTTCACCACGTTGCCGGCGCTGCTGCGATTGAGCTGCGGGCTGTTCGGTGCGGCGGTGGCCGTCTCGGTGCAGACACAGCCGGTGCGGCAGGGGATGTTGCTGCCCGCCGTGGGCCTGCTGACCGGCTGGTCCCTGTGGTACGCACACCGCGCGCTGCGCCACGGCATCGGCACCGCCCTCGTCGCCGGTGACGTGGCGGTCACCGCGCTTGCCTGCCTGCTCATTCCCGTGCTGGTGGCGCCCGAGGTGCTGCCCGGCGAGGGCAGTTGGATCGCCGTGCTGGCCAGCACCACCGTGATCAACGCACAGGCCACCACCTCGGCGCGCCTGTCGATCCCGGCTGGGCTGCTGGTGATCGCCACCTACGTGACCGGGGCGCAGGCGGCCGGCAATCCCACCGAGGCTCGGGCACACGCGGCCACACTGCTGGCGCAGACCGCCTGCACGGCGATGATGGCGGCGGTCATGCGCCGACGCATCGGCCGGGCGGACCGCGCCTTCGTCGAACACCAACGGCTGACCCGGGAGGCGCTGGTCGCCCGTGCCGCCCGGGAGGCCGAACGTCAACAGAACCGCGATCTGCACGACACGGTGCTCGGCACGTTGACGATGGTGGGGCTGGGCGCGGTGGCCGGGCCCTCGACGGTCTTCCAGGACCGGTGCGCGGCCGACCTGCGTACCCTCGTCTCACTCACCGACGGCGGCCCGGTGGCCGGCGACGGCCCGGTGCCGCTCGACGGGCGGTTGCGGTTGGTGGCCGACCGGCTGCCCGAGCTCGCGGTACGGCTGGACCTGGCGTCCTGCGCCGTCCCGGTCGGGGTGGCCGACGCGATAGGCGAGAGCGCCTACGCCGCGCTGTCCAACGTGGTCCGTCACGCGCCGGGCGCCGCTGTCACACTGCGCTTGACCAGGGACGCGATCGGCGTCGTGGTCGAGGTCGCCGACGACGGCCCCGGCTTCGACCTGGCCACCGTCCCACCGCACCGGTACGGGTTGCGCGAGTCCATCCGCGGCCGGATGGCGACTGTGGGTGGGCGGGCCGACGTGCGCTCGGCGGTCGGCGAGGGCACCCGGATTCGACTGGAGTGGCCCGGTGTCGGCTGACCTGAACGCCCCGGCGTACCCCACCGGCGCTGCGGAGGCCCCGCCCCGGACGGGCGTTCCGACGCCCCGGGAGCCGGTCTCCCCCGCGCCGCTCGCCGCGCCGGCGGCCGTGGCGCACGCGTCCGACCGGGGCGCCCGGATCGCCGCCGTCGCCATCGCGTTGGCCTGGCACGTCGTGATCGCGTTGCCGGCGGTGCTGTCCGCCCGCGCGGAGTTCGCCGCGCCAGCGGTCGTGCTCGGCGCCTGGGTACTCGTCGCCGGGACCGGCGCGGTGGCCGGGGTACGGCTGTTGCAGGGCTCGCCGCTGCCGCCGTGGCCGCTGGCCGGGCTGCTGCTCGTCGTCGACGCGGCCGTCTTCGCCGCCGCCGGTGAGCGGCAGTTGTTCACCGCGGCGAACTGGGTGTGGGGCACTCTCGGCTGGTTCTTCGTGCTGGCGGTGTGGGGCCGGCGGGTGGTGGGGCTCATCGCGCTGCTCGGCACGCACGCGTTGATCGCCCTGGTCGCCGTGCTCTGGCACGGCCCCGACCCGGCCGACGTGGCCCGCTACGTGATGTACGTCTACGGCACGTTCTCCCTTCCGGTGGCGGTCTTCGTGGGCAGCACCGTCATCGTCGGCCTGGCCCGGGAACGGGCCGCCGTCTCGGCCGCCGGTCACGCGATCGCCGCCGAACGGGACGCCGCCGAGCGGGGTCTTCAGGAACGTCGGGACCGGCTCGCTCTGGTCAGTACGGCGGCCGGGCGGGTCCTCGGTGACCTGGCCGCCGGCCACGTCGACCCGAACGACCCGGAGGTGCAGCGCCGGTGCATGCTGGCAGCCGCTCGGCTGCGCCGGCTGATCGCCGAGTCCGACGACGTTCCCGACCCGCTGCTGCACGAGTTGCGAGCCGCCGCCGACCTGGCGGAACGCAACGGCCTCCCGATGGACCTGGTCACCATCGGCACCCCGCCGCCGCTGCCGGTGGAGGTTCGCCGCCGGCTGGCCGACCCGCTCACCGGCACCCTCGCCGACGCCCGGGGATGGGCGCGACTGACAGTGGTCTCCAGCCCGGACGAGGTGGTGGTCAGCCTCGTCACGCCGGACCGGGAGGGACCGGAGTCGACCGGCGCGCCCCCAGGGCAGGACGACGACGGGCCGGTGCAGTACCTCTACGAACGGGACGGGAACATCAGATGGGCGCAGACCCGGTGGCGGCGGTGACCGGCGACCGGCCGGTCGGGGTGGCGATCGTCGACGACCACCCGGTGGTGGTCGAGGGGGTCCGCGCCTGGCTCGCCACCGAGCCGCGCCTGACGGTGCTCGCCACCGGCGACGACCCGGACGCGGTCCTGCGGGCGGCACCGGACGCCGATGTCATCCTGCTCGACCTGCGGCTGCACGGGCGGATGGCGTTGGACAAGCTGGCCGAGCTGAGCGCCGCCGGGCGACGGGTGGTGGTCTATTCGGAACACACCGACCCGCAGACGATGCTCGCCGCCCTGGACGCCGGGGCGGTGGCGTTCCTGGCCAAGCACGAGGGCCGGGAACACTGCGTGGAAACGGTGCTGGCTGCCGCGAGCGACCGCCCGTACGTCCCGCCGACGCTTGCCGGTGCGATGGTCGGTGACCCGCGACCCGACCGGCCGATGCTGTCCGACAAGGAGCGTGAGGCGCTGCTGCTCTGGTTCCAGTCGATGTCGAAGGCGTCGGTGGCCCGACGGATGCAGATCAGCGAGCACACCGTCAAGCAGTACGTGGATCGGGCGCGGATCAAGTACACCCGGGCGGGGCGACCCGCCGCCACAAAGGCGGCATTACTCGCCCGTGCGATCGAGGACGGTCTCGTCCGCCCGGAGGAGATCGGCATCTACCGGTCACAGGCGACGCACGACCGGCCGACCCCCTAACAGGCGTCATGACATAGGGCCTTCGGTCCGCCAGGCTTCAGTACACAGCCATCTGACCGGAAGGTCGTGACGATGCACGCCGACGCGTCCCCCTTCTTCATCGGTCCCCACCGGTTCGACGCCCCCGACGACGACGTGGGCCCGACCCTGGACCGCCGCTACAACCTGCGCCCGAGAGCCGGTGAGAAGGTGCTCGGGACACACCGGCTGCTGGTCGCGGGCTACCTGCTCGGGCCGAGCGAGGTGCGCTGCCGTTGGCAGATGCCCGAGCCGGTCGCCGTGACAGTCACCGACCAGCGGGTCTGCTGGGTGGGCAGTGGCTCACATCTGTCCCTTGTCGCTGACGGCTCGCACCGGGCCCGGCCGCCCGCCCGACTGAACGGCCTGATGAGCGGTCAGATCCGTTGGCAGTGGCCGTCCCGGCTGGAGTTGCCGACGAGTGCGCCGAACGCACCGGCGCAGCTGCTGATCGTCTGCGACGCGCTGCGTACCATCCAACAGCCGGCGCTCGCCCTCAGCGGAGCGGCAGCCGAGGTCGTGGCGCTGGCCCGGCAGGTCCGGCGGGCGGTGGCCATGTTCCGGCTCTCCCGACCGCAACTCGTCGACCTGTCGGCCCAGGAGCGCGACGTGCTCCTGCTGCGGGCCGGCCCCGGTCTGCTGGCCGGCGACACCAGGATCACGCTGCCCGGCTCGTTACCGGTGGAATTCCACTCGCGGGACGACTACTACCGTTCCAGACCGGAGCCGACCTCGTGGGACGGGCTCGCGGGCGGCGCCGCATCCGGGCACCGGTGACCCGACCGCTCGCCCGGCGGCTTCCACGGTGCCGCCGGGCCAGGTGAGGGGTCGTTGACGGGACGTCAGGCGCTGGTGGCGGGCTGCTCGGCGGCGGCGTCCAGGGCGGCGGCCTCCTCCGGCGTGGGCGCGCTGCCGCCCAGGTGCGCGGGCTGCCACCAGGTGTCGTCCGGGCCGGCCGGAGTGTCCGGATAGTTCCGCTGCGCCCTGTCGACGAGTGCGCTGAGCCGGGTGGTCAGCTCGGCGGCCAGCACGTTCGGGTCCGGGAAGTCAGCCGGGTTGATCGGCTCGCCGATCAGGATGGTGATCGGCGTGTGCCGGCGGGTGAGCGTGCGCGGGCGGCCCTTGGTCCAGAGGCGCTGGGTGCCCCACAACGCGACAGGCAGCACCGGCACCTTCGCCGAACGGGCCATCCGGACCGTGCCGCTCTTGAGCTCCTTGACGGTCAACGACCGGCTGATCGTCGCCTCGGGGAAGACACCGACGACCTCGCCCTTCTTGAGCGCGCCCACGGCGGCACGGAACGAGGCCGCGCCGGCCTGCCGGTCCACCGGGATGTGCCGCATCCCCCGCATCAGCGGGCCGGAGATCTTGTGCGTGAAGACCGAATCCTTCGCCATGAACCGCACCAGCCGGCCGGAGGCGTTCGCGCCCAGACCGGCGAAGATGAAGTCGAGGTAGCTGACGTGGTTGCTCGCCAACACCGCCCCGCCCGTGCGGGGTACGTGGTGGGCGCCCTCGATGGTGATCTTCAGGTCGAGGACCCGGAACAGCGTCTTGGCGGCGGCGATAACGGGCGGGTACACGAGCTCCGGCATTCGCAGAATCTACCCTGACCGGCTGGGGATCGGCTGGGTGGTGAACCGGCGGCGACGCGGGTGACGCGCCCACCGCCGGTTCGGCTGCCGATCGGTCAGTCGGCGAGTTTGTCCAGGTCCAGTCGACCCCTGGCGAACGCGTCCACCCGACCCCACCGACCGGGGATGTCCAGCACCTCGATGCGACCCATCCCCACCGGCAGCCGTGGCTCGACCGCCAGGTGACCGTCGTGCGGCTCCAGGCCGAGCATGGTGCGCAGCAACAGCAGCGGCGTACCAGTCGACCATGCCTGTGGGCTGCACGCCGTCGGGTACTCCACCGGGAACTTGGTCAACTCCCGTGGGTAGCCGCCGAACGCCTCCGGCAACCGGCCGTCGAAGTACGTGGCCGCGTCCAGGATGCCGTTGGCGATCGTCGCGGCCTCCTCGGCGAAGCCGTACCGGCGCAGGCCCCAGGCGATGAACGAGTTGTCGAACGGCCAGATCGTGCCGTTGTGGTAGCCGATGGGGTTGTACCGCGTCTCCCCCTCGGCGAGGGTGCGCACCCCCCAGCCGGAGAAGAGCCGCGGCCCGACCAGGTGCGCGGCGAGCTTCTCCGCCCGGTCGGGCTCCACGATCCCGCTCCACAGCAGGTGCCCGATGTTGGAGCTGAGGATGTCGCACTGGCGGCCGTCCGGGTCCAGGGCCAGGGCGAAATACTCGCCGTCGGCCACCCACCAGTCCCTGTTGAACCGCTCCTTCAGCTCCGCCGCCTCCCGCTCCAACTGGTCGGCGAACTCCCTGTCACCCCAGAACTCGCGCGCCAGGCGGGCCGCGCGGACCTTCGCGTCGTACGCGTACCCCTGCACCTCGCAGGTGGCCCGTGGGAACGGCGGCAGCGTGCCGTCGGAGTAGGAGATCGAGTCCCAGGAGTCCTTCCAGCACTGGTTCTCCAGGCCGGTGTCGGTGTTGCGCCGCTCGTACCAGATGTAGCCGTTGCCGACCAGGTCGGCGTAGTTGTCGATCCACCTCAGCGCCGCCCGGGACTCCTGCTCCAGCTCCTTGACGAGCGCGACGTCCCCGCTCCACCGCTCGTACTCGTCGAGCAGCACGATGAACAGCGGCGTCGCGTCCACCGAGCCGTAGTACGGCGAGTGGGGCTGCTCCTCGAAGGCGGCGGTCTCCCCGTAGCGCATCTCGTGCAGGATGCGCCCCGGGTCCTCGTCCCGGAAGTCGTCGAACCGGCTGCCCTGCAGGGACGCCAGGATGCGCAGCGTCGTCTTGGACAACTGCGGGGTGAACGGCAGCGTCTGCAGGCAGGTGAGGATGCTGTCCCGGCCGAACATGGTCATGAACCAGGGCAGGCCGGCGGCCGGCAGGGTGGCGCCGCCCAGCGACAGCGGCGAGAAGCGCAGCGCCGCCAGGTCGATCAGGCTGCGCCGGTAGGTGCTGGCCACCCGGCCGTGCTCACTGTTGACCTTCGGCGCGTCGGCGATCCACTGATCCAGGTCGTGCTGGAGGGCGAGCCGCTCGGCGCCGTGTTGGCGCAGCCCGAAACGAAGGTCCCGGCCGCCGGGCCCCACCGCGTGGGTCTGGACGTCGATCACGGCTTCCCACTGCTCGTTGGGCTCCAGGTGCACCGTGTACGCGAAGCCCTTGTCGTCGTACCGGGCGGACATCGACGACGAGACAACCGTCTCCCGCCGGAAGTTGCCCCGCCGGTAGCCGAGCCGCAGCCGGTCCGACTCCACCTCGGTGTAGATCTCGCCCTTCTTGTTCAGGATCTCGTCCTTGACCTGGAACAGGTCGGCGAAGTCCGACGCGGCGTCCATCCGGACTTCCAGGTCGACGGGCTTCTCGTCGTGGTTGAGGATGGTCAACTGCTCCCGGAAGCTGCCGCCCACGGTGCGCTCCCGAATGATCGACAACTTCGCGTCCACATAGTGCGTGGCCATTCCCGGGACCAGGAAGAAGCGCGACTCGAAGTACTGGAGGTCGTCGAAGGAGAGCGAGTTGAGTCGCTCACCGTTGACTGTCAGCACCCAGGTCGACAGGAAGCGGGTGTCGATGGAGAAGAGCCCGGTGGGCTCGCTCGGTGTCGCCTCGATGTCACCGGTGTCCTCGCAGACGACGAATGTGTTGCCGTCCAGGATCCGGATCGTGTTGCTCTGCCCCATCAGTGCACCTCCCCGGCGAAGCGCCGACGTGGCCCACGGGCGTCCGGGGAGCCCGGGAAGATTCGCTCCACCTGCACCACGAGACGGGCGTCGCCCGACACCGTCATGTCCCCCCGCAACAACGCGGCCAGGCCGTGCTCACGCCCCGAGGCGATGCCGTCGAAGAGAACCGGGCTGGTGATGATCACCGTGTCGGCCTCCCGGTCCTCCTGACTGACGTTCAGCCGGCCGTGATCGATGCGCAGCAGCCAGTGCCGGGTCTGTGCCCCCTCGTGCAGGTCGATCCGCAGTGTCCCGGAGGTCTTGGCCAGCAGAGGTTCGTACCCCCGCCGGTCCAGGTCCTCGAAGAACCTCGTGGTCGCGTCCACCATCGGGTCCGCTCCTCCCAGTTGCCGGGCCGGGGATCCCACCCACCGCGCTCGCGTCGCGCGGACGGCCGGCGTTGCACGTCCCCGCACGGGTCCCCGCCGCTCCCCCAGGTCAACCTCGCCCAAATCGGGTGACCCCCACCCCACCCCCTGCCCCCGCCCCCTGCCCCCACCCCCGCCGGTGATCAAGAGGTTCGCGTCATGCGTGCGGTGTGTCGTGACGGAAAGCTCTTGATCAACGGGGCAGGGGGTCGGGGCCTGGGGTGGGGGACGCGCGAGCGCCGGCCCTCCCGGGTGGGGAGGGCCGGCGCTCGCCGCGGCGGACGGGTCAGTTGTTCGGGTCGTCGGCGCTGATGTCGGCCAGAACCGACTGCGGTTCGCGCTCGACCGCGAGGTCACCCATCGACACGAGGCCGACCAGGCGGCCGTCGTCGATCACCGGGAGTCGGCGTACGGCGTACGTCCGCATCAGGTCCGCGGCGGCCACGGCATCGTCGTACTGACTCACCGTGATCACGTCGCGAGTGGTGATCTGGTTCAACCGGGTCGCGCCCGGGTCCATGTTCTCCGCGACACCACGGACCGTGATGTCCCGGTCCGTGACGATGCCGACCACACTGTCGCCGTCGGTCACCACCACATCGCCGATCGCGCTGTCACGCATCTCCTGCGCGGCGGCGATGAGCGTGTCGTTGCCGTCCATCGTCACCAACCGGGTCGTCATGAACTCTCCGACCGTTGTCATGGTGCTCCCCTCTCGGTGTCGGCACGGCCCGTCTACCCGCCGCCCGGGAGGGGGTAACGCCGACGGCCCCGGCCTATCCGCGCGGGTGGCGCAGGCGTCGCAGCTCGTACAGACCGCTGCTGGTCAGGCTGTAGAACGCCGGCAGCAGCAGAAAGATCACCAGCGCGAACAGCGGGCTGGCCAGGAATCCGACCAGGATCGCCAGCACGTACCCCAGGAGGCCGACAGCGGCCCTGGCCCGTTCGGCCGGAAAGAACCGACGTGGCACCGCCTGGTCGAGCAGGTCGTGATGCCGGGCGAGGTAGTGGTACAGCCCCAACCAGCTCACCGAGACCAGCACGCCGACCAGACCGTAGACGACCACTCCGGTCCGCTGGTCCGCCTGGTCACCGTCCCGCATGGCCTGCGAGACGACAGATGTGGCGAACGGCAGCAGCGCGGTGCTGAACAGCACAGCGAGGTTGTACCACTGGAGGGCCTTTCCGCTGTTCTCCACCCGGTTGAAGGCGGCTCGGTGGTTCAGCCAGCCCACCGCCACGTACGCGTACGACGTGACATAGGCGAGGTACGCCGGCCACTGCTCGACCAACGCGTGCAGCAGCTGACCGCGGCCGACCCGGGGAGGCTGAAGGTCGAGCACCAGCAGCGTGATGATGATCGCGAAGACCCCGTCGCTGAACGACAGCAGCCGGGAGGTTTCCCGCCGCAGGGGCGGGCCGCCGGGAAGGTTCTCGTCACTGCTCGTGGCAGCGCCCATCCCCCACCCCCTCCCCGACGTCCCGCGACGGCACGGCGGAACGGCATACCCGCCGAGCGGCGGTGCACCCGCCCATGGGCGCCGCCTACCGTCGGCGGATGGTGACGGGCGAAGCGGAGTTGCGGGAACTGGTCGCGGGCAGCGGTTGGCTGACCCGGGCGCTGACAGCGGTACGTGACTCCGGGCTGCCGGACGCCTGGATCGGCGCGGGGGCCCTGCGCGACCTGGTCTGGGGCGAGCGGTACGGCGACGGGTTCGACCCGACGCGGGTCCGCGACGTGGACGTCGTCTTCTTCGACCCGACGCGGCTGACCCGCGCCGACGACGACCAGGCGACCGCCCGGCTGACGAAGATGTGGCCGCAGCCGCCGTGGCAGGCGCGCAACCAGGCAGCGGTGCACACCTGGTACGCGGCCACGTTCGGCGGCGACCCGATCGAGCCGTACCGCAGCGTGGCCGAGGCGGTTGCCACCTGGCCGGAGTACGCGACGGCGGTGGTCGTCCGCCTGGACCCGGCCGACCGGCTGGAGGTCCGCGCGCCGTACGGCCTGACGGATCTGCTGGGTGGGGTGTGGCGGCACAACCCGGCCCGGGTGGACGTCGCCGGGTCCCGGCAGCGGTTGACCCGGCACCGGCCGGCGCAGCGTTGGCCCGGCGTGACGGTGATCGAGCCGGGCTGAACGGCGGGTTCGGCGGGCTCAGCCTCGGGGCGGCATGCCGTACAGCCGTTCGACGTGCAGGCGCAACACGATCCGTCCCTCGTCGACCATGGCCTGGCGGTACTCGTCCCAGTCGGGGTGTTCGCCGCTCACCGCACGGTAGAGCGCCACCAGCTCCTCGACGGTGTCGTCGACGAGTTGGGTGGCCGGCGGGGTCAGTGCGGCGCGACCCTCGACCACCGCGTACGCCCAGCCGTCCTCGCTGCTGACGTGGAAGCTGGCGCGCGGGTCGCGGCGCAGGTTCGCGGTCTTGGCGCGGCCGTCGGTGACGGAGACCCGGATCAGGCCCGCGTCCCGGTCGAAGGAGTAGAGCACCGTGGACAGTTGCGGACGCCCGTCCCGCTTGATGGTGGCGAGCACGCCGATCGGGCGGCCGGCCACCAGATCGGTGAGCGCCTGCTGGGTGCGGTCATCCGGCATGGTGTCCTCCAGGTTGGACGGTCGTCTCCGCTCCATCCAAGCACGACCTGCCGCCGTCGTAGGCGAGACTGCCCCCACGCGCACGGGCCCCCGCCGACGTACGGCAGGGGCCCGGTGCTCGGTGGGAGTGGGCTGATGTGGCGACCGCGCCGCTCAGCGGCGCTCGGCGGCGACCAGCTCGGCGAGTTGCACCGCGTTCAGCGCGGCGCCCTTGCGCAGGTTGTCGTTGGAGCAGAACAGGGCCAGCCCGTACTCCACTGTCTCGTCGGCGCGGATCCGGCCCACGTAGGTCGGGTCCTGGCCGGCGGCCTGCAACGGCGTCGGGACGTCGGTGAGTGCCACCCCGGGCGCGTCGGCCAGCAGTTCGTGGGCGCGTTGCGGGGTGAGCGGCCGGGCGAACCGGGCGTTGATCTGGAGCGAGTGCCCGGTGAAGACCGGCACCCGGACGCAGGTGCCGGAGACCTTCAGGTCGGGGATCTCCAGGATCTTGCGGCTCTCGTTGCGGAGCTTCTGCTCCTCGTCGGTCTCGAACGAGCCGTCGTCGACGATCGAACCGGCCAGCGGGAGGACGTTGAAGGCGATCGGCTGGGTGAACGAGCGCGGTGCCGGGAACTCCACTGCCGACCCGTCGAAGGCCAGCCCGGCGGCGTGCTCGGCCACCTTGCGGACCTGCTCGTCCAGCTCGGCGACGCCGGCCAGCCCGGCGCCGGAGACCGCCTGGTACGTGGAGACGACCAGGCCCACCAGGCCAGCTTCGGCGTGCAGCGGACGCAGCACCGGCATCGCGGCCATCGTGGTGCAGTTGGGGTTGGCGATGATGCCCTTCGGGCGGTCCAGGGCGGCGTGCGGGTTGACCTCGGCGACCACAAGCGGCACCTGCGGGTCCATCCGGAACGCCGACGAGTTGTCGATCACCACGGCGCCGGCCTCGGCGACCCGTGGCGCCAACTCCCGGGCGGTGCCCTTGCCGGCCGAGAAGAGCACGATGTCCAGCTCGGAGTAGTCCGCGGTCGCGGCGTCCTCGACTGTCACCTCACCGTCGCGCCACGGCAGCGTACGCCCGGCGGACCGCGCCGAGGCGAACAACCGCACCTGCTCCGCCGGGAACTTCCGTTCCGCCAGCACCTGCCGCATCACGCCACCGACCTGGCCGGTGGCTCCCACAATGCCGATCCTCATGCCCGCGAGGCTACCGACCCCACCCCCGGAACCGGGACCCCTTTCCCACCCCCCGGGTCGCACCTCACACCCCGCCCCCGCAGCGGTTGATCAAGAGGTTTGCGTCAAATCACGTGCTCGGAATGACGCAAACCTCTTGATCAACCGCGAAAGGGGGCGGTCAGGAGAAGGGGTTCAGGAGAGGAGGTCTCCCAGGGCGGTGGATTCCAGGTCGGCGCGGATCACCGTGGCGTCACCCTCGACGACCAGGGTGAGGGCCTCCGGGTGCAGGTGGGTGGCCGCCGCCGCGGAGACCTGGTCCACGTCGGCGGAGAGCAGCGACTCGCGCAACCGCGCGTGGTAGTCGTCCGGCAGGTCGTGAACCACCAGGGTGGTGAGCGCGGAGGCGATCGCTCGAGGGCTCTGCAACTCGACCGAGAGCTGCCCGGCTCGCCAGGAACGGGCGACCTCCAGCTCGTCCTCGGTCACCCCGTCGACCTGGGTACGGGTGATCTCGCCCACCGCCTCGACCAGGGCCGGCGCGGTGACCGCCGTCTGCACCCCGGAGCTGACCGCGAACCGACCGAACCGCCGCGACGCGGCGAAGTCACCCCGGATGCCGTAGGTGTAGCCGTGCACCTCGCGCAGCAGGTGGTTGAGTCGGGACGTGAAAGCCCCGCCGAGCACCGTGCCGGCGAGCGTCATCGGCACGTAGTCCGGGTGCGCCCGGTGCGGTGCCGGGTGACCCAGTCGCAGCGTGGACTGCACCGAGCCGGGCCGGTCCACCAGGATGATCCGTCGACCGCCGTGCAGTGGCACCTCGATGGGACCGCCCCGCTCGGCCGGACCACCACCGGTGCCGGCGAACGCCGCGGCGGCCAGCGCGTCCAGGTCGATCCGGTCCAGGTCACCGGCGACGATCAGGGTGCCGGGGCGTAGGAACCACTCGGAGTGGAAGACCGTCACGTCCTCCACGTCCAACCCGGCGACCGACTCCGGGTCGCCGTACATCGGCCGCCCCCAACGGTTCTGCGCGCCGAACAGGTCGGCGCGAAGCGCCGCGTCGGCACGCGGGCCGGGGTTGGCCCAGTCCATCCGGAGCGCTGTCGCCTCGTCGTCGCGGACCCGGCGTACGTCGGCGGGGTCGAGCTTGGGCGTCCGGACCGCCTCGGCGAGCAGCTCCACCGCCGCGCTCAGCCGGTCCACCGGGAGCACCACGCTGGCTTGGAACGAGTCCCAGTCCAACCCTGTCGACAGCGCGGTGCCGAGCCCTTCGACGGCGAGCGCGTACGCGGCGGCGTCCCGCTGCGCGGTCCCCTCCTCCAACGCCTTGGCCAGCACACCGGACAGGCCCTCCTTACCGACCGGCTCCTGGCCCGCGCCCACGTCGAGCAGCAGCAGGGCCACGGCGAGGTTCTGCCCGGGCAGGTGCGCGGCGACGACCTGACCACCGGCCACGGCGCGGCGGACCACCGGCGGGAACCGGTACGGGCGGGCCGCGCCCGGGCCGGGACGGTCGGCGATCAGCGTCATGAGGTCTCCTCGGGCAGGTAGGTCAGGATCACCCGGTCGGTGGCGAGCACGTCGGCGGCGGCCTCGGCGATCTGCTCGGCGGTGACCGCGAGCAGGGCCGGCAACTGGTCGGCGATGTGGGCCGGGTCACCGAACTGGGTGGTGTACCGGCCGAGCAGGTCCGCGCGGCCGTCGACGGTGGACAGCTGACGCCACCACCCGGTGCTGAGCAACGCCTTGGCCCGATCCAGCTCCGAGGCGGTGACCGGCACGGTGGCCAACTCGTCGACGACCTCGGCCAGCCCTTCGGCCAGCCGCTCGGCGCTCACTCCGGGGCGGGCGGTGGCGGTGGCGATCAGCGGTGCCGGGGCGTGTGCGAGATCCACCCCGTACGCCCCGACCAGGTCCGGCTGCGCGATCCTCTCGCCGTCGGCGAGGCGCTGGTAGAGCCGGCTGCCCCGGCCGCTGCCGAGGACTGTGGCGAGCACGGTGATCACGTTGTACCCGGGGCTGCCGAACGGGTGGCTGCGGTGGGCGATGTACACCCGCGGGGCGGGCACGTCGGCGCTCACCGACTCCACTGCCGTCTGACCGGTGGCGGGGACGCTGCGACCGTCCGGCGCCGGCGGGATGTCGTCGCGGGCGGGCAGCGCGCCGAAGTATTTGTCGGCGAGCGCGAACACGTCGGAGGCGGTGGCGTCGCCGACAACTGTGAGCACCGCGTTGTTCGGCGCGTAGTAGGTCTGGTGGAACGCCTGGAAGGTGGCGAGGTCGGCGGCGTTCAGGTCGGCCATCGAGCCGATCGTCGCGTGGTGGTAGGGGTGCCCCGGCGGGTAGAGCAGCGGCAACAGCCGCAACCAGGCATCGCCGTACGGCACGTTCTCGTAGCGCTGCCGGCGCTCGTTCTTGACCACATCCCGCTGGTTGTCGAGCGTCTCCTGGGTGAGGGCGGGGACCAGGCCGCCCATCCGGTCGGCCTCCAGCCAGAGCGCCAACTCCAGGTGCTCGGCCGGGACCGTCTCGAAGTAGTTGGTCCGGTCCGGGTTGGTGGTGGCGTTGAGCGAGCCGCCGGAGCCCTGGATGAGCTTCATGTGCTCGGTCTTCGCCACGTTCACCGAGCCCTCGAACATCAGGTGTTCGAAGAGATGGGCGAAGCCTGTATGCCCGGCCGGCTCGTGCCGGGAGCCGACGTCGTACCAGAGGTTGACGGCCACGGCGGGCGCGGTGCGATCCTCACTCACCACCACACGCAGGCCGTTGTCCAGTCGGGATGTCTGAATGGGCCAGGGGTAACCGCTGTCGGGCATGCCCCCGACGCTATCCGATCTCGGGGGCGGAAAGGTGACGTGCTGTCGGTCGGCGAGCCGACCCGGGCGGCATCGGGGCCGCCGCTCGGGGTACCGGGAAGCAATGACCGTCACCCCGCCTCCGTCCAGGGCCGCCACCGCCGTCGAGCGCGCCAGCACCGCACTCGGCCGGCTGCGCCGCGGCCGGTTGCTGCACCCGGCCGGTCGCTCGTTCGTCGGCGAGACGGTGATCTGGGGTACGCCCGGACCACCCACCGGGGTCGCTCTGCTGGACCACCCCGGCCGGTACCGGACCACAGTCCGACTCTCCAAGGGAACGCCCACACCCGGCAGTTGGCCCGACGTCCTGGGTCTCGCACTGCGTCTGCACGGCGACGACGGTCGGCCGTTCGACCTGCTCGTCAGCTCCAGCGGCGCGGCCCCGGTGCTGCGGAACCTGCCGCTGCCCCGACGCCGCTTCACCGGCACGTACAGCACGATCACGTACTACCGCAGCGGTCGGCGACGCCTCTGGCTGGCGGCGCTCGCCGACCCCGAGTCGGTCGACCTCGGTCGCAGCCTGGCCACGGTGGCCGCCGCGGCCCGGACGGACGCCCCGCGCCTGGTGCTCGCCGTCGCGTCGGCGGTGGGGGCGTGGCGGCTGGTCGGGCAGGTCAGCTTCGGTGCCCCACTCGGTGCGGAGGAGGACGCGGCGCTCGCCTTCGACCCGGTGCGCAACCTGCCACCCGAACTTCGGGTGGCAGGTCCGCTGGCCTGGTTGCGCGACCAGACCTACCGGGGGTCGCGCCGGGCGCGTGGGGCGACCGCTCAGTCCGGCGGTTCGACAGCGACCACGGTCTGATCCGAGGTACGACGTTCCAGCACCGTGTCCGGGGCGGCGTTCTGGTCCGCCTCGCGGAGGTCCGAGTCGGCGAGGATGGCCTCGGCCTGCGCCTCCGGGTCGTCGCTTCCCGCGGCCTTCTCCTCGGGCAGGAGGTGGTGCGCGCGGGACTCCACCCGCTCCTGATCGCTCTGCTCGTGTGTCATGGGACCCCTGTTACCCCGACCGCGTCCCCGGCACGCGACCTTCGCCCCGCATCTTGAGACGACAGGCGGGGTGGGCGCGTGCGGTCGGGTACGCTGGTCCGGTGACGCGTTCCTATCGATGGTTTAGGCAGCCGGCTCGCAAGCCGGTGACTTCACCATGAACTGATGTCACCACAATCGAGCCGGCCGGGCAGGAGCTGTCGTTCCTGCCCTTTTGCGTACAAGCAGCCGGCTCGTCCCGGGCACCGGCCCCGGGCACGGTCGGCGGAAGGAAGCCCACCGTGACCACCCCGGAGACCCATCGGGTCAGCGATCAGCGCATCCACCGTGTCGTGCCGCTGACCACTCCAGCCCTGCTGCACCACGAGTTACCCCTGGACGCCCCGCTCGCGGCGGCGGTGCTTTCCAGCCGCCGCGCGGTCGCTCGCGTACTGGACCGCGAGGACGACCGCCTGCTGGTGGTGGTGGGCCCCTGCTCGGTGCACGACCCGGCCGCCGCTCTCGAATACGCGCAGCGTCTGCGGACGGCAGCTGACCGGCTCGCCGACGACCTGCTGATCGTCATGCGTGTCTACTTCGAGAAGCCACGCTCCACCGTCGGCTGGAAGGGCCTGATCAACGACCCGGGGCTGGACGGCAGCGGGGATGTCAACACCGGTCTGCGGTTGGCTCGGGCGCTGCTGCTCGACGTGCTCCGCCTCGGCCTGCCGGTGGGTTGCGAGTTCCTCGATCCGATCACCCCGCAGTACATCGCGGACACGGTGGGCTGGGGAGCGATCGGCGCCCGCACCGTGGAGAGTCAGGTGCACCGCCAGCTCGCCTCCGGCCTGTCCATGCCGATCGGCATGAAGAACCGCCCGGACGGCAGCATCGACACGGCAGTGGACGCGATCCGCGCCGCCGGGGTGCCGCACGTCTTCCCCGGCATCGACTTCTCCGGCACCCCGGCGATCATGCACACCCGGGGCAACACGGACGGGCACCTGGTGCTGCGCGGCGGGGGTGGGCGGCCCAACTACGACGCCGAGTCGGTGGCGGCTGCGCTCGACCTGCTCCGGGCAGCCGGCCTGCCGGAGCGGCTGGTGATCGACGCCAGTCACGCCAACAGCGGCAAGGACCACCGCAACCAGCCGCTCGTCGCCGCGGACGTGGCCGCCCAACTGGCCGCCGGCCAGCGGGGCATCACCGGCCTGATGCTGGAGTCGTTCCTGCTGCCCGGCCGGCAGGACCTCGACCCCACCCGGGAGCTGGAGTACGGCCGGTCCGTCACCGACGCCTGCCTGGGCTGGGACGACACGGCCGACGTGCTCGACCACCTCGCCTCGGCCGTGCGGGCCCGCCGGGCCACCCTGCCGTCGACTGTGTGACGGTGGCTCGGCCTCGCTGCCTGACGCTGTGACCGCCGACACGTAGGGACACGGAACACGAGCGGGGGTCGGCTCGTTGACTGGGGTGTCGGTGTGACTCAGTGTCCCCGGGCCTCACCTAAATAGCCTTCGCGGAATACCGTTCGGCCGGAGCCGCGTAGTGCCACTCGCCGAGAGGCGACCTGCACATCGACACCAGCGCCGCCCCCGACCCACAAGGTCGGGGGCGGCGCTGTCGGTACCCGCGACCCCCGTCCCGTCCTGCCACCCCCGCTACCCCCTCGCGCTCCCAACCCTCCTTTGCTCTGCACCCGTCCGTGCACCACCTACCGCGCCCCGTTCACCGAGCGTGACTGTCGCATCGGCGGGTGCAGAGCAAAGGAGGGTTCGCACGGCAGTGGACCCCGAGCGCGGGCGACCACCGACCACGACCACGACCGCGGGTTCGCACGGCCGTCGACCACGCGGACGGGCCGGCCGCCCCTGTGACGTTTGACCGATTCTGCCCCGGGTAGCTGATCGACGTGACCGACGACTCACCACAGGCCGACGAGCCGGACACCCGGGCGCTGGACGACCTGCTCGACGGCATCTTCCGGGCGCAGGAGCGGGTTGAGCAGGCGGAGATCTACCGCCAAGCGGTGGCCGCCGAACTCCCCCCGGAGCTGCTCGACCGCATCAACGCACTCCCCGAGGGTGAGTACGCGGTCGACGAGGCCAGCGACCTGCTGGGCGGTTCGGTCGGCTGAGCGACCGCAGAAGGGACACCGACATGTCGAACCACGAGGACCACGACGAGAAGATGCCGGCGCTGGGTCAGCCCCCGAAGGGCAGGGACACCACGCCCGAGCCGGACTTCGCCAACGAGCACGACAGGACCGCGGTGGACCGGGACATCATCACCGGGGCGGACGAGGACGAACGAGAGCCGGAGTCCCCGCACGGTTGGTCCGGGATGCAGCGCTGAGACGTACGACAAGAAGGGGGGCCGGCATGATGCCGGCCCCCCTTCCGCGTCACGTCCGCCAATTGTCAGTCGTCGCCGTGCCCGCCCTCGGCGGCCTGCTGCGCCGTCGCGTACGCCATCTGGAGGAAGTCGGACGCGGCGACCGCCGTCAGCGCGGTCGCCACCAGGCGGGTGAGCCGGGGCGCGAGCACCAGGCCCCCGGTCAGCCCGGTGGCCACCCAG
The DNA here is from genome assembly GCF_040630995.1 of Micromonospora sp. NPDC005710. Lineage (NCBI taxonomy): Bacteria > Bacillati > Actinomycetota > Actinomycetes > Micromonosporales > Micromonosporaceae > Micromonospora > Micromonospora sp. NPDC005710. The sequence continues at coordinate 106,143 of NZ_JBEXYP010000003.1, forward strand.
ACCGCCAGGCAGAACGGGCAGCTCAGCAACTCTCCGATGGCGTGCCGGGTCGGGCTGCCCGAGTCGCGGACCTGCTCCATCACCTCGCCGCTGCCGATCGGGCGGTCGTAGCGGGTGAACGGGGCCCGCAGCGGGCTGGTCACCGCGTCCTTGGACAGCAACCGGCTCAGCTTGTGGGTGGCGATGGAGAGCAGCACCACGTCGGACGGGGCGGGGCGCTCCGGCACCGGCCGACCGGTCGCCTTGACCAGGCCGGCGAGAGCCCCGGTCACCCCGGCGTAGGCACCCATGGCCACCAGGTAGCCGCCGAGCGGCCGGTGCTCGTGCGGCGCGTAGGCCCGGCGTAGCCGGGCCGCCTTCTGCCGCAGGCCAGTGTCGCTCACCCGTTCTCCTCACGTGTCGTGGCGGGGTGCGGGACCAGGGGTCCCGCGCGGCCGGCTCAGCCAGCCTGGAGGTTGTCGGCGACCTCGCGTACCAGGTTGGTGAGGGCCTCGTCGGCCAACTGGTCCGGACCGGGCCCGCTCGATCCGTCGGCGAGGTCGAGCTGGATCCGGGCACCACCCGAATCCGCCGGCTCGACCCGGATCTCGGCGGACCAGTCGCCGGTGTCGCCCCAGCGGGCGCGTAGCTCCTCACCGCTGACCTCGGCGGCGGGGCTGCCGTCGCCACGCAGTGGCTCGGGCAGCCAGGCCGAGGCCCGGGCGGGGTCGGTGGCGGTGTTGAAGACCACCTCGGGTGGCGCGGACATGCCGCGCACGGCGCGGGCCGGCATCAGGCGTCCCGCAGGCGGCTGGGGTCGACCTCGCGGCCCGGGTGGCGGGCCAGGTACTCGGTCTCCAGCTCCGCCGTGCGCCGCAGGTGGTTGGCGAGTGCGGAGTCCGCCGCGTGCCGCAGGGTGTCCAGACGGGTGCGGTGCAGGCTGTGCACCTCGCGGATCAGGTCCTCGTCGGTCAGCTCCGTCGGGTCGATGCCGAGCAGATCGCCGTCGAGACCGGGAGCGCCGGCCGGGTCGGCGAACTCATCGCCGCCCCATTCGGGCACCCGCTGCTCCGGGCTCATCTCCGCGCTGCCGCTGGATGCAAAGCCGTCTTCTCGTACCGATCCGGTCATGATCGCCCCCCTTGATCTCGTTTGGGCTGGCGTCTAAACGAATGCCCAGGGGCGGTGAGGCCAAACCAGGTCGGCCAGGCGGCAACTACGACACGGTGTCGGAGACCGGCGGTGGCCCCGGTACCCTCGTTGCCATGAGGCGACTCTGGACCCCGGCGTGGATCGCGCGCCATGTGGCCATGGTCGTGCTGGTCGTGGGCTTCCTGGGGCTGGGCTGGTGGCAGATCAGCCGGGCCACCGCCGGCAACAGCCTGAGCTGGGGGTACGCGGTCGAGTGGCCGGTCTTCGCCGGCTTCGTGGTCTACGTGTGGTGGCGCGAGGTGAAGCTGGCCCGTCGCCGGGCTGAGGAGGCCGACGCTCCGCCTGCGGAGCCGGCCGTCGAGCCGCCGCCGGCGGTCACCGCCGGGTCCCGACCCGCGGTACGCCGACCCGTGCGGGTGTCCCGGGGGCCGGCCGCCGGTGATGTGGTCGAGGACACCGACCTCGCCGCCTACAACCACTACCTGTCATGGTTGAACGCCAATCCGGGCGCCCGGCCCGGTGACTATCCCGGCTGAGCCGGGGCTCGGAAGGACGGACGAAGGTGGGCGCTGCCCTTACCCGGTACCGCGTGATCGCCTGGATCGTGGGCGTGGTGCTGATCCTGCTGGTCGTGATCGGCATGCCTCTGAAGTACGCGTTCGACAACCCGGTCGTGGTGGAGACGGTGGGGCCGGCACACGGCTTCCTCTACATGATCTACCTGGTGGCCGCGTTCGACCTGAGCCGCCGAGCCGACTGGCCGCTGAAGCGGATGCTGTTGGTGATGCTGGCCGGCACCGTGCCGTTCGTCTCGTTCTACGCCGAGCGCAAGGTCAGCGCCTGGTTGGCCGCGCCGCAGCAGGAACGGGCTCCGGAGCCGGTCGCCGGCTGAGCGCGTCGAACGGCCGGCGGGCCGGCGCGGATCCCGTTCCGACCCCCCGGACACGGGTTCAGCGGTGGGGCCGCCACGGGTCCGCCGAGGCGAGCGGGTCGACCCAACCGCCGTAGCGGTTGACCTCTCGGGCCCGCAGCAACGCCCTGGTGACCTGGCCGAACTGCCGTTCGTCGTCGGCGCTGAACAGCAGCACCTCGGAACCTCTGTACCACCCCCACAACTCGTGGGGCGGTGGGCGCCAGCGGTCGCCGACCAGGGCCAGCGCGGCCGGCACCAGGAACACCGCGCCGAGGATCAGGTACGCCTCGGCGGTGAGGTGCTGCAGACCGCCGGTGAAGCCGAGGAGCACCCCCACCCCGCCGAGCATGCCGGCGGTGATGACGACGGCCCGGACGGCGATCCGGTCGTGCGGGCCCCGGGTGGTGCGCAGGTGGGTCAGGTCGGCGACCCGGTAGCTGTTCCGGCCGACGGTGAACCGGTCGACGGTCACGATGATGCCGGGCCGCGCGTACAGCAGGGTCGACCGGGCACCCGGCACCGTTCGCGGCGGTCGCGTCTTTGCGCCTTCACGATTCACGGTTCCTCCCGCAGGGGACGGTTGGCCGGGTGGACCCGCCGGTGACAGTCATCGCTAGCTGTCGACGGGATTCCCGGCTCCGGCCTTCATTGTGTTGGTGCACCGCCAGTCGACCTGGGCATTTATCGGTTCTCGGCAGCCGGCCACCGACGGGTGACATCGCCAAGAAACAGCATCCATTTCAGCTTTTATCGGTTATGGAGGCCAGGAATCCGGCGGCATACGCCCGGAACGACCAAGGTCGCATATCCGTCAGCAGTTTCCCAAAAGGGACGAATTTCTCTCGCTGGCAGGCGTCATTCGCCACTGTGACGCCATCGAACCCACCGGCACGACGCGCAACACTCCCCACATTCGCCCCTGCTTCCACTGCGAGCGACAACCGTCTCGGGTTAGGTTGGGCGAGCCGGTCCGGCCCAGTGCCGTCCGCCCGGGTGGCCCCGGCCGGTGTCGTCGAGGGCGTCAGCAGCCCCGGCGGCCGTGGGAGAGGGGCCTTCCGCTCTTGTCATCCCTGAGAAATCTGCTGCGCACCGTGGCGCTGGTCGGCATGTCGGCCGCGCTGATCGCCCCGACGGCGGTGGCCCGTGCCGAGCCGTCCCCCGCCGACCTGACCCGCCGGATCGAGACGTCCTCGGCCGAGTTGGAGCGGGTCGTCGAGTCGTACAACAAGCTGCGCGAGGAGATCAAGACAAACGAGGCCGCCGTGGCCCGATTACAGACCCGCATCGGCCCGCTCGAACAGCAGGTCGAGCAGAGCCGGGCCGACGTGGCCAAGCTCGCCTCCACCGCGTACAAGAGTGGCGGCCTGCGTACCGCTGACGCCCTGCTGCGTGCCGGCGGCTCGACCGCGCTGCTGGACCGGCTCGGCACGATCGAGCAGTTGACCCGCCAGCGGCAGGAGCGCATTTCCGGCTTCACGGCCGACCAGCAGCGGCTGCTCGACGAGAAGTCCCGCCTGGATGCGACAGTGACCCGGCAGGCCGCGCAGGCTCGCCAGCTGGCCGCGGGTAAGAAGCAGATCGAGCAGGATCTGGCCAAGCTGTACGAGCTGCGCCGGCAGGCGTACGGGGCCGCCACCGAGCGACCCCGGTCGAAGACGCTGGCCGAGGCCAAGGACGTGCCGGCCGTGTCAGGTGCCGCCGGAACGGCGGTGCGCTACGCGTTCGGCGCGATCGGCAAGCCGTACGTCTGGGCAGCCGACGGGCCGAACGGCTACGACTGCTCCGGGCTGACCTCGGCGGCCTGGCGGGCGGCCGGGAAGTCCCTGCCGCACAACACCCGGATGCAGTGGGGTGCGGTCAGCCACATCGGGCGGGGCGACCTACGCCCCGGCGACCTGATCTTCTACAACGGGCTCGGTCACGTCGCCCTCTACGTGGGTGGCGGTCAGGTGATCGACGCGCCGAGCGCCGGTCGCAACGTCCTCAAGCGCGGCATGAACATGATGCCCATCGAGGGTTACGGCCGGGTTCGCTGACACCACAGGCAAACGGTGAACGGCCGGCGTCCCCCTATCGGACGCCGGCCGTTCACCGTCATTACTACCAGGTCAGGCTGCCTGCAGCCCCTCCGCGCGGGCCAGCTCACGGAGCCGACCGAGGGCCTGGATCTCCAGCTGGCGGATCCGCTCGCGGGACAGCGAGAAGCGGGACGCGACCTCGGTGAGCGAGTGCTCCCGGCCGTCCTCCAGCCCGTAGCGGGCCCGCATGATGCCGGCGGACCGGTCGTCCAGGTGGTTGAGCAGCCCTTCGATGCGCTGCCGCTCCAGGCCGCTGAGGACGATGTCCTCCGGCGACGGCGCGTCAGTGTCGGCGACCAGGTCGCCGAGGCTGGTGTCGCCGTCGTCACCGACCGGGGTGTCCAGCGAAACGGTGTCCTGCGACCACCGGCGCAGCTCGTTCACCCGCTCGACTGTGACGCCGAGGGCGGTGGCGATCTGCTCCGGCTCCGGGTCGCTGCCCAACTCACGGGTGAGCTGCCGAGCCACGTTGCGCATCCGGTTGACGTCCTCCACCAGGTGCACCGGCAGACGGACAGTGCGCTCCTGCTGGGCGATCGCCCGGCTGATCGCCTGCCGAATCCACCAGGTGGCGTAGGTGGAGAACTTGTAGCCGCGCTCGTAGTCGAACTTCTCGACCGCCCGGACGAGGCCGGTGTTGCCCTCCTGGATCAGGTCCAGCATGGGCATTCCCGAGCGCACGTAGCGCCGGGCGATCGACACGACCAGTCGGAGGTTGGCACGGATGAAGAGGTCCTTAGCCCGCTCACCCTCGACGACCAGCCACTCCAGGTCGGCCCGGTCGAGACCGGCGGGAATGGCTTCCTCACCGAGCAGGTGCTCGGCGTAGAGGCCGGCCTCGATCGCCTTGGAGAGCTCTACCTCCCGGGCGGCGTCCAGCAGTGGCGTCCGGGAGATCTCGTGCAGGTAGACGCCCACCAGGTCGCGTTCCTCGGCGACCTGATCGGTTCGCATGCCGATGTTCTTGTCCACGTTGCCCACGGTCCCCTCGCTCGCGCCGGTTGCCCGGTTCCTTGCCATTCATCAACACCGGTCAGCCCCTGGTAACTTCTGCTGTGCCCATCGGTGCTGACACCTACACAACAGATGAGACGTGTCGGGGATTCCTCGTCGTGAGTCGAAAGTGTCACGAATGCCTGAGTAGTAGCTGAGAGCACGGTCCATGTTTGCTGTCAGCACCCCACCGGGTGGATAGCCACCGGGCACCACGTACGGGTTACGACCCATGGCAACACCGCCCGCCGTGGGGGCACAGCGACCCGGGTCACCACCGCGATGCGATCCTGGTCACTGCCAGATACGCACCGGTGGACCGGTCGGTTCATCCACGGGGGTGTTATTACCCCCCGGCCCGATGAACAATCCGAGACCCGGTTCGCTTCCCGGGGCGGGCGGCTACGGGGAGAGCAGGGCGAGGGCGCCGCGTACCTGGTCGGCCGAGCGGGCCAGCGCGGCCCGGGCGACGTCGATCTCGGCGCCCGAGACGAGGGAGACCAGGGCGGTCTTCAGATCCCCGTCGGCCTCGGTGAGGGCCCGCTGGGAAAGCTCCTCCGAGCAGCCGGTGGCCTCGACCAGAATCGAGAGCATTCGTCCCCGGAGTTTCGCGTTCGTGGCGACCATATCGATCATGAGGTTCGAGTAGACCCGGCCCAGGCGCACCATGACGGCTGTCGAGAACGTGTTGAGCACCAATTTCTGTGCGGTGCCCGCCTTCATCCGGGTCGACCCGGTGACCACCTCGGGTCCGGTGTCCACCCCGATGAACACGTCGACCGACCGGGCGGCCTCCGCCTCCGGATTGGCGCAGAGGAGCACGGTCGAGGCACCCTTGGCGCGGGCTGCGGCAAGCGCCCCGAGGACGTACGGGGTGCGCCCGCTGGCCGCCAGACCGACCACCAGGTCCCCGGCCCGTACACAACTGGCCGCTTCGACAGCGCCGCCCCGGTCATCGTCCTCGGCGTCCTCCACGGCCCGCCACATGGCGTCCGGGCCGCCCGCGAGGTGTGCGCAGAACCAGTGCCGGGGCGAGTTGAAGGTGGGGGCCAGCTCGGCGGCGTCGAGCACGCCCAGCCGGCCGGAGGTGCCGGCTCCGAAGTAGTGCACCCGGTGACCGCCGCGAAGGGCGGCGACCGCCAGGTCGACGGTGGTGGCGATCTCGTCGAGCACCGCGGCGACGGCCGCCGGCACCCGCCGGTCCGCCTCGTTGATCACGGTGAGCACGTCCCGGGTCGACATCAGGTCCAGGTCGACGCTGTGCGGGTTACGCCGTTCGGTGGGGGCGCCCACCCGGACCGTCGGGCGAGCGGGTGGTGCGGGCATCTCCGCACCGTCCGTCATCCCCGCCTCCGGTTGGCACCCACCCGGTGCGACTGGACCGCCTCGGCGGTCGCCTCCAGTGCCTTGCGGGCCCGGGCCCGGTTGCGGGCGGCCACGCCGACGAAGAGGCAGTCGACAACGGTGAGCTGGGCCAGTCGGCTTGCCGTCGCACCGGAACGGTAGGTGGTCTCCCGGGCCGCCGTCGTCAGCACGAAGTCCGCCACGTCGGTGATCGGCGAGCGCGGGAAGTTGGTGAGCGCCACTGTCGCGGCACCCCGGGTACGGGCCTGCTCCAGCACCTCGATCACGTCGGAGGTGGTGCCGGTGTGCGAGATGCCGATCGCGACGTCTCCCCGGCCGAGGAGGGCGGCCGAGGTGAGTGCGGTGTGCACGTCCGGGAAGTAGAAGGCGATCCGGCCGATGCGGTGCAGCTTCTGCTGGAAGTCCGAGGCGACGAACCCGCTGGCGCCCGCGCCGTAGATGTCGATCCGACCGGCGCCGCCGATCGCCTCGACCACCTGCTCGCAGACCGCCGGGTCGAGCTGCTCGGCAGTCTCCTCGACGGCGCGGGCGTCGTTGAACGCGATGGTGGCGATGATCTGGGCGAGGTCCGCTCCGGGCGGGATGTCACCGCCGACCACGCGGGCGTCCGGTGGTTCGATCCGGCGGGCGGCCTCGGCGGCCAGGCGAATGCGCAGTTGGGGGTAACCGTCCATGCCCACCGAACGGCAGAACCTGATGACTGTCGCCTCGGATGTCTCGGCTGCGGTGGCGAGGTCGGTGATCGTCCGACGGGCGGCGGCTGCCGGGTCGGAGACCACCAACCGGGCGACCCGCTGCTCGGCGGGCGACAGCGACGGCAACAGCCCGCTGATGTGGACGATCAGCCCACCGGGCTCGTGACTCGCAGAAATCTTCGCACTCTTCGCCACGGTTGAAACTTACTTTCAGCAGGCGTGAGCGTCAACTATGACTGTCCGAGGTGGGGGAAACTTTGGTCGCCGGGATCACCGGTCCCGTACAGCCTGCCACTTCCTCAGGATCGCCGCCTCATCCGCCGGGTCCAGTCCACTCTGCCGGACGGCAGCCGGGTGCGCGGCCAGCCAGGACGCGGTCGCCCAAACGGTGTCGGCAAGCGGCCGGATCGTCAGACCGGCGTCCAGGGCCGGTCGAACGTCCCGGTCCATCAGGCCGGCGGTCTCCGGCAGACGCACCCAGAGCGGCAGCGCCCGCTCCCCCGACCACTCGCGTACGTCGTGGGACAGCAGGAACTCCTGATCGACCCAGGTGAGGAACGGATCGGTGACGCCCAGCCCGGCGGCCACCCCGGCCAACAGGTCGGCCCGTGACATCGCCGGGCCGCTGCCGTCGTAGGTGCCGGCGAGGCGGGTGCCGGCGGCGTGCAACAGCCACCGCGCCAGGTCGGCGACGTCCACGAACTGCACCCGGTCGGTCGGGTGCCCGGGCGCCAGCACCTCGCCGCCGACCGCGAGCCGTCGCACCCAGTACGGGAAACGGTCGCTCGGATCCTCCGCGCCGACGATCAGCCCGGCTCGACAGATGAACGAACGGTCCCCACCCATCCGCTCCCGGACCATCTCCTCGATGCTCACCTTGCACTCGCCGTACCAGCGGTGATCCGGGCCCATCGGACCGTCCACGTCCGGCGGTGCGGGGGCCAGGACCGGCGCGTCCGCCACGGTCTGGCCCGGGGTGGTGTGGTCGGCGTACACCGAGATCGTCGAGACGAACGACCAGTGGGCGACGTGGTCGGCGAGTGCCGCGAGCGCGTGCCGGGCGTGGCTGATCTGGCGGGCCACGTCGACCACGGCGTCGAAACCCTCCTCGGCGAGCGGGACGAGCGCCTCCGGATCGTCGCGGTCGACGGGCACGAACCGCGCCCCGGCCGGCACCACGCCGGACACGCCCCGGGCCGCGCAGGTCACGTCGTGTCCCTGTTCGACGGCGAGCTGCGCCGTGGCCCGACCGAGAAACCGGGTCCCACCGAGAATGAGAATCTTCATCAGCCGATCCTGCGTCCCGACACCCGAACAACCCAACACAATCTGCCCACGGCAGACCCTCGTCGCGAAGCACCACCCCGTCTCGCCCCCCGTTCCCGTGCTGCCACCCCCGCTACCCCTCACTCCCCCGAGCCTCCCTTTGCTCTGCACCCGTACGCGCACCACCTACCGCCCGCCGTTCACAGAGCGTGACCGCCGCTTCGGCGGGTGCAGAGCAAAGGGGGATGCTCGCGGCAATGGACCCGAGCGCGGGCTCCCGCGACCACCGACCACGAGCGCTGGTCGGCGCGGGGGACGGTAGGGGTATTAGCGTGAGGCGCATGGCAGAGCGCAGCGTGTTGGTGACCGGGGGGTCAGGCGGGCTCGGCGGAGCGGTCGTCACCGCGTTCGTCGAGGCGGGCTGGCGGGTGGTCGTACCGGAGCGGAAGGCCCGGCCCGGGTCGGAGCCAGCGGCCGCCGGACTGGTCCGGGTGGTCGCGGACCTGGGCGAGCCGGCGGGCGCGGCACAGGCGGTCGAGGTCGCCGCCGGCGAACCGACGGCGCCGCTGCGCGCGGTGGTCAACCTCGTCGGGGGGTACGCCAGCGGTGGGCTGGTGCACGAGACGCCGGTCGAGGAGTTCGAACGGATGCTCACCGTCAACCTGCGGCCGACCTACCTGGTCACCCAGACCGCGCTGTCGCACCTGGTGGCGTCCGGTGGCGGCGCGGTGGTCTGCGTCTCGGCCCGGGCGGCGGTCGCCCCTTTCCGCGGCGCGGCCGGTTACTCGACGGCCAAGGCCGCGGTGCTGGCCTTCGCCAACGCGGTGGCGGTGGAGTACCGGCCGCAGCACGTGCGCTGCAACACGGTGCTGCCCAGCGTCATCGACACCCCGGCGAACCGGGCGGCACAGCCCGACGCCGACCACTCCCGTTGGGTGACGCCGGACGAGATCGCGCCGGTGATCCGGTTCCTGGCGTCGGACGAGTCCGCTCCGACGAGTGGGGCCACGGTTCCGGTCTACGGGCGGGCCTGAGCCGCCACCGGGCCGGCCTCGTCCCCGGTCGGCGCGGACGGCGGTAGCCAGGTCTCCAGGTGCGCCTGGATCTGCTCGGTCACCTCTTCGGCCGGGCGACCCGCGTCCACGAGCACGAAGCTGGGGTACTCGGGTAGCGCCCGGTAGGCGGTGTCGGCGGCGGTGAGCCAGCCCATCGTCTCGTGGTCGGTGCCGCGTTCCTCGATGCGCCGGTACGCCTCCGCCGGGTCGACGGTGAGCAGGAAGGTCACCTGCGGCGTCGGGAACAGCCGGTAGCCGGCCCGGGCCAGGCGCTCCCAGCGCTGCCCGCCGTGCGCCCGGATGCTCGCGTACTGGCAGGCCGAGTAGCGGTCCATCACCGCCGTCCGCCCGGTGAGCAGACAGCTGAGCAGGGCGATGGCGATGGCGAGCCAGCGCAGCACCGACTCCACGGCGAGCACGCCGTCGCGCCCGACGAGCCGTTGCGCGTCCGGTCGGCCGAGGCGGTGGGCGAGCCGGCCCAGCCAGCGCCGTCCACTGGCGTTTCGGCGGTAGGTGGCGGGGCGGCCGGCGGCGTTGAGCGCGTCGGCCAACCGGTGTGCCTGGGTGGTCTTGCCCGAACCGTCGATGCCGATCAGGGCGACGGTACGCAGTCGGGCCTTGGCTGGTCGCATCCCCGATGATCTGGCCACTCTCCACAGGTTATCCGACCCGCGCACCTGCTCCGCGCGGTTTGTCATGGTTCATCCCTGTTGGCGCCCGACCGGGGCACCGGCAGGTGTGGGCGACCGGAATGACGGGTACCGGAGTTCGAAATCCAACCGCCGGTCCACCAACACGACGACGGAGGAAATCCAGATGGCTGAGCGCGGGGACGAGAGTCTGGTGCACACCCTCAAAAAGGTCGCCGCCGTGCTCAAGCAGTCCGAGATTCCGTTCGCCCTGGGCGGCAGCTTCGCCGTCTACGCCCACGGAGGCCACTCGAGTGATCACGACGTCGACTTCCTGATCCGGGAGCCCGACGTCGAACAGGCGCTGGAGGCACTTGTCGCCGCCGGCTTCGTCGCCGAGCGGCCCCCGGAGGACTGGCTGGTGAAGGTCTTCGACGACGACCGGATGGTCGACCTGATCCACCGCCCGGTTGAGACGCCGGTGACCGAGGAGACGTTCGCCGACACCGTCGTCCGGCCTGTCGACGCGATCCGCATGCCGGTGCTGTCCGCCACCCAGCTGATGGTGCACAAACTGCTCAGCTTCTCCCAGCACTACTGCGACTTCGCCCGCGGTCTGCCGCTGGCCCGCTCGCTGCGGGAGCAGATCGACTGGGAACGGGTACGCAAGGAGACGCAGCACTCGCCGTACGCCGAGGCGTTCCTGGTGCTGCTGGACCGGCTGGAGGTGGTGCCGGCCGCCGGCACCCAGCCAGGAGAGGGGACATCGTGAGCCACCAACGCGACCTGAGCGCGGGCCCACCTGACGAGTACGTCGAGGCGGAGATCCAACGGTTACTCGTCGAGGACCCCGCCGTCGCCGAACAGGGGATCACCGTGGTCCGACGAGAAGAAGCCCTCGTGCTGCACGGCGAGGTGGAGAGCCCGCACCGGCGGGAGGAGATCCTGCGTCGGGTGTCCGAGCGCTTCCCGGACGTGCCGATCACCAGCGACATCGGGGTGATCCGCGCCCACGCGCCCACGGAGATCGAGCAACTGCCCTGAGGGAGGTTCCATGGTGATCCGGATAGCCGCTGTGGGCGACGTGCATCTGGACAAGGACGTGGTCGGCCGGTTCCGACCGGCGTTGGAAGAACTGCCGGAGTGCGCCGACGTGCTGCTGCTGGCCGGGGACCTGACCCGGCACGGCACCGAGGCCGAGGCGCGCTGCGTGGCAGAGGAGTTCGGCGGTTTGGCCGTGCCGGTGGTGACGGTGCTCGGCAACCACGACCACCAGTGTGACCAGGTGCCGCAGGTGGTCAAGGTGCTGGAGGACGCGGGCATCACCGTGCTGGAGGGCAACGGGGTGGTGCTGGACTGCGCGGGCGGCCGGCTCGGCATCGCCGGCGTGAAGGGCTTCGGCGGTGGGTTCGCCGGGCGGTGCGCGAGCGACTTCGGCGAGCCGGAGATGAAGGCCTTCGTGCGGACCACCACCGACAGCGCGGACCGCCTCGGGGCGGCGCTGCGCTCACTTGACTGCGACATGCTCGTCGCGCTCACCCACTACGCACCGGTGCCGGACACACTGGTCGGCGAACCGTTGGAGATCTACCCGTTCCTGGGGTCGTACCAGTTGGGGCAGGCGATCGACTCGGCGCCCACCGCGCTTGCCGTGCACGGGCACGCGCACGCCGGCACCGAGCGCGGCACGACGCCCGGAGGGGTGCGCGTCCGTAACGTCGCGCACCCGGTGATCAAGCAGGCGTACAGCGTTTTTCATGTCGGGGATCAACTCGACACGGACCAGGTTTCCCCGATCGGCCAGTCGGGTAGTCAGAGGTCATGGAGCTGATTCTCTGGATTCTCGCAGTCGTACTCGTGGTCGCCGGCATCCTCGCGCTGTTCCGCCGGCAGATCCTGTGGGGCATCGTCCTCATCGTTGTCGGGCTGTTGGTCGGCCCGGGTGGTGTCAGCATCTTCAATTAGCGCTCGTATCGCCCCAACACCAGTGACCCGCCGGGGTCGCCGCGGCCGGAGCTTCGTCCTCCCGACAGAAGCATCGGCTGCGGCGATCCCGGCGCTTTGTCGTTGCCGGCCGACCGGCCCGCCCTCCCATTCGGCGGTTTGAGCCGACCCGGAGAGGAAATATCTCGACGATGGAGATACCTCAGGACGCGCCGGCACGATCCGGGCGGCGAGTGTGGTGGGCCCTCGCCGGCTTCGCGGCGGCGGTCTTCGTCGCGGCCGCGATCGGCGGGCTGGGCGTGCAGGGCACCACCGAGGAGTACGCGAACCTGCGGCAGCCCGACTGGGCCCCGCCCTCCTGGCTGTTCGGCCCGGTCTGGTCGCTGCTCTACGCGTTCATCGCGGTGGCCGGCTGGCTGGTGTGGCGCCGGGTCGGCTTCTCCCCCGCCCTCTGGGCGTGGACCGCCCAGTTGGTGCTCAACGCGATCTGGACCCCACTGTTCTTCGGCGCGGGGCAGTACGGGCTGGCTTTCGCCGAGATCGTGCTGATGTGGCTGGCGATCGGCCTGACCGTCGTGCTCTTCGCCCGGGTGTCCCGGGTGGCGGCGGCGCTGATGCTGCCGTACTGGGCCTGGGTCACCTTCGCCGCCGCGCTGAACCTGACGATCTGGCAGCTGAACACCTGACCGACCGGTCCCCGGCGACCGCTGCCGCCGGGGACCGTGGGCGAAGGCTGGTCAGCAGCGGGGTACGCCGGGGATGTACCCGTCGTAGCCGGTGTACACGTACGCGTCGGCGATGTAGCGGCCCGAGCCGATCCGGTCCCAGATCGAGCTGGTGCCGTACGTGCCGGTGACAGTGGTGCCACTGGTCTGACAGGCGATCGTCACCCGGGTGCCGTCGGCGACGGTGCCCACCGACGCGTACCCGGTGCCGGGGCCGGAGCGGACGGTCAGCGGGGTGCCGCTGGTGTCGACAGTCGCGTTGCCGCTGCCCGAGGAGCACCCGTTGTCACTCGTGTAGCTCTTGGTGCCCCAGTAAAGGCCGAGGGTGCCGTTGAAGCGGACCTGGATGTCGCTGCCGTTGAGGCGCTGCTCGTAGTGCAGGTGAGGGCCCGTCGATCCCCCGGTGCTGCCGACCCAGCCGAGCACCTTGCCGTAGGCCACCGTCTGCCCGACCGAGACGTTGAACCCGTTGAGGTGCGCGTAGTAGGTGCTGTAACCGCCACCGTGGTTGATTCGGACGTACTTGCCGTAGCTGGTGCCGCCGAGGTCGGTCACCCGGTCGACGGTGCCGGGGGCGCTGGCGACCACCGGGTCGCCCAGGTCGTCGGTGCGGTTGAAGTCGACGGCGTACGCCGGGCTGTGATCCGACCTGGTCTGACCGGACCAGGACTGGCCGCACGGGAAGGGCACCTTGAAGCTCGGCGCGGCCAGCGCCGGGCTCGCTGGCACCAATGATCCTCCGACGAGCAGACCCGTCACCAGCAGGCTCATCCACCGCTTACGCATGCAGCTCCTCCTATGTCGAAAACCTTCGATCCGGTGCGCATAGCCTGACAGATATCGTCAAGCTTCGAAAGAGCTGAAGATCCGCACCGGGAACGCGCCCACCAGGCAGCCCGCAGGTTTCCGGATTGTTACTCGCTCGTGTCTGACTGGGGGTGGACCGCGCCGGATGCAAGCGCTTACATGTGTGCACGCCCAATCGGACCGGCGACGGGTCACCAGCACGACCGCGCCGGCTAGGAAGGAGGACGGCATGGCGGTCTTTACCAGACCACGTCAGGCCTTCGTGATCGCCGGTGTACTCGGGCTGGCGCTCAGCGCCACCGCCTGCGGTACCGGCAACGACAAGAAGAGCGACAAGGCAGGCTCCGCGGAGTGCGCCGCATACGACAAGTACGAGGGCCACGACGGCAAGAAGGTCTCCATCTACGCGTCCATCCGTGACGCCGAGGCCGACCTGCTGGAGAAGTCCTGGTCGCAGTTCACCGAGTGCACGGGCATCGAGATCGACTACGAGGGCAGCGGCGAGTTCGAGGCGCAGCTCCCCGTCCGGGTCGACGGTGGCAACGCCCCCGACATCGCCTTCGTGCCGCAGCCGGGCCTGGTGAAGCGCTTCGCCGACGCCGGCAAGCTCAAGTCGCTCGGCGCCGACACCAAGGCCCTCGCCGAGCAGAACATGCCCGCCGACTGGCTGAAGTACGGCACCGTGAACGGGACGCTCTACGGCGTGCCGCTCGGCGCCAACGTGAAGTCCTTCGTCTGGTACTCGCCGAAGACGTTCAAGGAGAAGGGCTGGGAGGTTCCGACCACCTGGGACCAGCTCATCGCCCTGAGCGACAAGATCGCCGCCAGTGGCATGAAGCCGTGGTGCGCGGGCGTCGAGTCCGGTGACGCCACCGGCTGGCCGGCCACCGACTGGATCGAGGACGTGGTCCTGCGGACGCAGGGTCCCGAGGTCTACGACCAGTGGACCACCCACGCCATCCCGTTCAACGACGCGAAGATCGTCGACGCGGTCGACCGCGCCGGCAGCATCCTCAAGAACGAGAAGTACATGAACGGCGGCTTCGGCGGCGTCAAGAGCATCACCACCACCGCCTTCCAGGAGGCGGGCCTGCCGGTGACCACCGGCAAGTGCGCGATGCACCGACAGGCGTCGTTCTACGCCAACCAGTTCCCCGAGGGCACCAAGGTGGCCGAGGACGGCGACGCGTTCGCCTTCTACTTCCCGGCCATCGACCCGGCCAAGGGCAAGCCGGTGCTGGGCGCTGGCGAGTTCGTCGTCGGCTACGCCGACCGTCCCGAGGTCCAGGCCGTGCAGACGTACCTCGTCTCGGCGGAGTACGTGAACAGCCGCGCGAAGCTCGGCAACTGGGTCACGGCGAACAACAAGCTGGACATCGCCAACGTCGCCAGCCCGATCGACAAGCTCTCCGTCCAGATCCTCCAGGACAAGACGGGCACCTTCCGCTTCGACGGATCCGACCTGATGCCGGCCGCGGTCGGTGCGGGAACGTTCTGGAAGGGCATGGTCGACTGGCTGAACGGCAAGGCGACCGCCCCGGTGCTCCAGGGCATCGAGAGCAGCTGGCCTAAGTGATCCCGGCGGTGGCCCGGTCCGCTGTCGCGGGCCGGGCCACCGGCCGAGGTGGACCCGGAAGGGAGGGTTGATGACGTTCGACTTCGCCGATCAGCAGCCGAAGTTCCTCATGCTGATGTACGGGCTGGTCGCCTTCGTGGTGGTCGTGGGCGGTCTGCTCCTGTTGCTCGACGTGGTGCCGGCCTGGTTCGCCCGTCGGCGGGAGGCCCAGCTCGTCGCCGCCTCAGTGGGCGGCGGCCCGCTGCCCCGCCGACGCAAGCAGCGGGAAGGGCTCTTCGCCTTCTTCTTCCTGCTGCCGACTGTGCTGCTGCTCGTCATCGGCCTGGTCGTGCCGGCCATCCGCACCACGCTGCTCTCCCTGATGGATGGAAGCAGCACCAACTGGGTGGGCCTGCGCAACTACGGCTGGATGTTCTCCGACGACTCGATCGTCCGGGTCCTGATCAACACTCTGGTCTGGGTGCTCCTGGTTCCGCTGGTGGCGACCGGCTTCGGCCTGATCTACGCCGTGCTCGTGGACAAGGCCCGGTTCGAGGCGGTGGCGAAGTCACTGATCTTCCTGCCGATGGCCATCTCCTTCGTCGGCGCCAGCATCATCTGGAAGTTCGTCTACGCCTACCGGGGTGAGGGCGACCAGATCGGTCTCCTCAACCAGATCGTGGTCAGCCTCGGCGGGGAACCGAAGCAGTGGCTCCTCGAATCACCCCTGAACACGCTGCTGCTGATCGTCATCATGGTCTGGATCCAGGCCGGTTTCGCCATGGTGGTGCTCTCCGCCGCGATCAAGGCGATCCCCGGCGACATCGTCGAGGCCGCCCGGCTCGACGGCGTCAGCCCCTGGCAGATGTTCTGGCGGATCACCATGCCGAGCATCCGGCCGGCGCTCATCGTCGTGGTGGTGACGCTCACCATCGCCACGCTCAAGGTCTTCGACATCGTCCGGACCTCGACCAACGGCAACTACGACACGAGCGTGATCGCCAGCGAGATGTACAACCAGGCGTTCCGGTACGGCCAGAACGGGCAGGGTTCCGCGCTCGCGGTCTTCCTCTTCATCCTGGTCATCCCGGTCGTGATCTACCAGATCCGCAACCTCCGTCAGCAGCGGGAGGGCTGAGATGACCACCGCAACGCCCACCGTCGCCGCCGGCACCCAGAAGACCGAAGGCACCCCGACCACCACGGCCGGGCGGGTCCGCAAGCGGTTGAACAGCCGCACCGCGACGCTCGTCTCGATCGTCATCGCGGTGGTCTGGACCATCCCGACGTTCGGCCTGCTCGTCTCCTCCCTCCGCCCGGAGGACGAGATCAAGACGACCGGTTGGTGGACGGCCTTCACCAACCCCCAGTTCACGTTCGACAACTACGAGCAGGTCCTGTTCGGGCGGTCGGCGTCCTCGGGGCAGCTCGCCGGTTCGTTCATCAACTCGCTGGCGATCACCATCCCGTCGGTGCTCTTCCCGCTCGCCTTCGCCTGTCTCGCCGCGTACGCGCTGGCGTGGATCAACTTCCGCGGTCGGGACTGGGTCTACATCGCGATCTTCGCGTTGCAGATCGTGCCGCTGCAGATGGCCCTGGTGCCGCTGCTGAAGTTCTTCTCCACAGGCGTCACCCTCGGCGGCGTCACACTGATGCCGGCCTGGGACCTGGTCGACGAGCAGAAGTTCGCCCAGGTGTGGTTCGCGCACACCTGCTTCGCGCTCCCGTTCGCCGTCTTCCTGCTGCACAACTTCATCTCGCAACTTCCCGGGGACCTGATGGAGGCGGCCCGCGTCGACGGCGCCACCCACCCGAAGATCTTCCGCACCATCGTGCTGCCACTGATCACCCCGGCCCTGGCGGCATTCGGCATCTTCCAGTTCCTCTGGGTCTGGAACGACCTGCTGGTGGCGCTGATCTTCGCCGGTGGCGGCAGCGAGACCGCCCCGCTCACCGTCCGGCTCGCCGAGATGGCAGGCACCCGGGGCAACGAGTGGCAACGCCTGACCGCCGGTGCGTTCGTCAGCATCGTCGTACCGCTCATCGTGTTCCTGTCCCTGCAGCGCTTCTTCGTGCGAGGTCTGCTCGCCGGCAGCGTCAAGGGCTGACCCGCGCGCCCGCCGCCGCCTGGCCCCTCGGGCGGCGGCGGGCGCTCCGGGCACCGAGCGGGGGAAAACCGTGACGAGGATCGATGATGTGGCCCGGCTGGCCGGAGTGTCCACGGCCACCGTCTCGCGGGCGCTGCGCGGGCTACCGACAGTCTCGGCCGCCACCCGCCGCCGGGTACTCGCCGCCGCCGAGCAACTCGACTACGAGGTCTCGCCCAGCGCGTCCCGGCTCGCCGGCGGCCGCACCGGCACTGTCGCGGTGGTGGTCCCCCGGATCACCCGCTGGTTCTTCAGCACCGTCGTCGAGGCAGTCGAGGAGTACCTCCACCAGTCCGGCTACGACCTGCTGCTCTACAACCTGGGCGGCCGGGAGCAGGTCCGCCAGCGGGTCCTGCGGACGGCCAACCTGCACAAGCGGGTGGACGCCATGATGCTCGTCGCCACGCCCCTGCATCCGGCCGACCTGACCGCACTGGCCGCGCTGGATCTGCCCGGTGTCACCATCAGCTCGGGCAGCAGGGTGCCCAACTGGCCCTGCGTACGGATCGACGACGTGGCAGCCGCGCGGACCGCCACCAAACACCTGATCGATCTGGGGCATCATCGGATCGCCCACATCTCCGGTGACCCGGACGACGAGTTGGCCTTCACCACCCACCTCGACCGACGCCGGGGATACCAGGCGGCGCTGCGTTCCGCCGGCCTGCGACCCGACCCCACCCTGGACATCGAGTCCACCTTCACCATCGACGGCGGCAACCGGGCCACCGCCGAACTGCTCGCCCGCGGCGAGCCACCGACCGCGATCGTCGCCGCCTGCGACGAGATGGCGATGGGCGCGTTCACCGCTCTGCGCGACGTCGGACTGCGGGTGCCTCAGGACGTCAGCGTGGTCGGCATCGACGACCACGACCTGGCCGGTGTGCTCGGGCTCAGCACCGTCGCCCAGCCCGCAGCCGAGCAGGGCCAACTGGCCGCCCAGATGCTGCTCGACCCGCTCGGGGCCCGGCCACCCGGGCCCGTCGTCAGTCAGCGGCGCGCCGGTTGCGACACTCCGGTGGTCCTGCCC
This sequence comes from Micromonospora sp. NPDC005710, assembly GCF_040630995.1. Lineage (NCBI taxonomy): Bacteria > Bacillati > Actinomycetota > Actinomycetes > Micromonosporales > Micromonosporaceae > Micromonospora > Micromonospora sp. NPDC005710. Next base: position 124,476 of record NZ_JBEXYP010000003.1, read on the forward strand.
ACCCGGTTGGTGGTCCGGGATTCGACCGCACCGCCCCGGGCACACTGAAATTCACACACCGCAACACGGGAGACGACCCTGAACACCGACCCGACGCAGCAGACCACCTCCGACCACCCGCCCACCGGCTGGTGGACCGAGGCCGCCATCTACCAGATCTACCCCCGCTCGTTCGCCGACTCGGACGGGGACGGCATCGGTGACCTGCCCGGCATCACCGCCCGCCTCGACCACCTGGTCGAGCTGGGAGTGGACGCGGTGTGGCTCTCCCCCTTCTACCCCTCGCCGCAGGCCGACGCCGGCTACGACGTGGCCGACTACCGCGACATCGACAGGCTCTTCGGCACCCTCGCCGACGCGGACAAGCTGATCGCCGAGGCCCGGACCCGCAACCTGCGGGTGATCGTCGACCTGGTCCCGAACCACACCTCCTCGGCACACCGCTGGTTCCAGGCCGCCCTGCCGGCCGCGCCCGACAGTGCCGAACGGTCGCGCTACATCTTCCGGGACGGCCGCGGCCAGACCGGCGACCAACCGCCGAACGACTGGCAGAGCGTCTTCGGTGGTCCGGCCTGGACCCGGACGGTCGACGCCGACGGGCAGCCCGGCCAGTGGTACCTGCACCTGTTCGACACCGGGCAGCCGGATCTCAACTGGGACAACCCGGAGGTGCACGCCGAGTTCCTGGACGTGCTGCGGTTCTGGTTGGACCGCGGGGTGGACGGCTTCCGGGTCGACGTGGCGCACGGCCTCATCAAGCAGGCCGACCTGGCGGACTGGCAGGAGCCGCAGGAGATCCTCTCCGGCAACGAGATCGACAAGCCGCGCCCGCCGATGTGGGACCAGGAGGGCGTGCACGAGATCTACCGGCAGTGGCGGCAGGTGCTGGACAGCTACCCCGGTGAACGGGTGCTGGTCGCCGAGGCCTGGGTGGAGCCGGCCGAGCGGCTGGCCCGCTACGTGCGCCCGGACGAGATGCACCAGGCGTTCAACTTCGAGTACCTGCTCGCCGCGTGGACCGCGCCGGCCCAGTACGCGGTGATCACCCGCTCGTTGGAGGCGACCGACTCGGTCGGCGCGCCCACCACCTGGGTGCTGTCCAACCACGACGTGGTCCGGCACGCCTCCCGGCTCGGCCTGCCGATCGGCACCGTACGCCCCAACGGCATCGGCATCGGCGACCCCCAGCCGGACGCGGCACTCGGTCTGCGCCGGGCGCGGGCGGCCACCCTGCTGATGCTCGCGCTGCCCGGCTCGGCGTACCTCTACCAGGGCGAGGAGCTGGGCCTGCCCGAGCACACCACGCTTCCCGACGAGGCCCGGCAGGACCCCACCTGGGCGCGCAGCGGGCACACCCAGCGGGGCCGCGACGGCTGCCGGGTGCCGATCCCGTGGGAGGCCGACGCCCCGTCGTACGGCTTCGGGCCGACCGACGCGAGCTGGTTGCCGCAGCCCGCGCTGTGGGCGGAGTACGCGCTGGACCGCCAGCGTGACGTGCCCGGCTCGACGTACGAGCTGTACCGCTCGGCGCTGGGGTTGCGCCGCGCCCACGGGCTGGGTCGCGGCACGCTGGAGTGGCTGTCCTCCGGCGACGAGGTGCTGAGTTTCCGCAACGGTGAGCTGACCGTGCTGACCAACTTCGGTGCCGCCCCGGTGCCGGTGCCGGCCGGCGCCGAGGTGCTCGCCACCAGCGCACCCCTGGACGATGACGGCGCGGTCCCGGCCGACGTGACCGTCTGGCTGCGCGGCTGACCTACCACCGACCGGCCCGCCCCGCCGAGCCGTGCTCGCGGGCGGGCCGGTCGACATGGAGCGGTCCACTGTGGAGCTGATGTCGTAGGCGATTCGCCTCACGCCCACGCCCACGCCCACGCCGACGCCGACGCCGACGCCGACGCCGACGGAGAATGCGCGTCGGAGGCTCCCGTGCGGACAGGCGGTGACCGCGCCGCCCTCCTGGCCCTGCTGTCCGATGCCAGGGGCGTCCCACTCAGGTCGACAGCCGCAAGCCGAAGGGCCGGAACCGGAGGGGCGCACGCTGCACTAGGGGTCAGGCCCTGGTCGGCCGCGGACGGTGGCCTTGGAGCTCCTCGGGGTGGGCGCGTTACTCGCTGAGCCAAGGGGCACGCCGAGCTCCCGGGCTTGACCCTTCAGAACGCGCCGATCTTGCAGTTGTGGTCGTCGAGATGGGCAGAACGCCGTTTATGTCGGGACAGAAAGTGCAAGATCGCGGAGGTGCGCAGCTCGGCTTCACTGATCATGGAGTTGTGGTGCCTGACTTGATGCTATTCAGGTGATTTGCAACCCACCACAACTCCATGATCGACGCTCTTCGGGGCGGGGCGGGGCGGGGCGGGAGGGGCGGGAGGGGCGGGGCGGGAGGGGTCGGGGCCAGCGGTGCGGCATGCGGCAGGATGGCAGCGGGGCTACAGGCGGTCGGCTCGGGCGTGCAGGAGGTCGTGCACGTTGTCGATGTCCGTCGGTGAGGTACGCGAGGCCAGCCAGTACATGACGCCCGTCGGAATGAAGAAGAGCTGGAACGCTGCCAGCCCGACGGCGAAGTTCAGCGGGGGCGGGAATGCCCCCCGCAGGGCCTGGAAGGCCACCCCGACCAGACTGTTGCCGGCCGCGCGACCGACCCCGTTGACGAGGTTGCCGAGGCTGTAGACGGTGCCTCGATGCTCCGGCGGGTTGACGTCGGCGATCAACGCGAACCAGTTCGGCGAGTTGGCCGAGGTCAACGCCAGCGCCACGATCGCGGTGAGCAGACTCAGCCCGACCGACGGCTCGGTGAAGACACTTGCCAGCACCGCACCGACCACCGCGCCGCCGCTCGCGCCGTCCGGCACGTCGATGGTCACCGGAACGAAGAACAACACCAGGTAGAACGGCAGCGCGGCGAGGATGCCGATCGAGGCGACAAGGGCCCGCCCACGAGGGGTACGGCGTTGCACGGCGTCGCCGATCAGGCCACCCACGATGGACAGCACCCCACCGAGCTGGAACAGGGTGGCGAAGACGCTGCCCACCACCACCGCTGTGGACGGGGAGTAACCCTGGGCCTCGGCCCGCTCGGCGAAGAGCACCGGCAGCCAGACCAGTGAGCCGAACGCGGCCTGCGCGGTGAGCCCTTGCAGGATCAGCCACCGGTTGGTCCGCCGGGCCAGGATGCGCGGCAGGTCCGCGCGGCTGATCCGGTAGTCGTACTCGGCGCCCGCGTCGATCCGGCCGGCCAGCTCCGGCTCGCTCTGACCTCGCCGGATGTCGTACGTGAAAAGGTAGGCCACTGTGGCGGCCAGGCCGACGCCGGTCAGCAACAGGAACGGTCGCCGCCAGTCGGCCGCCCCGAGCAGCCCTCCGACGAGGGTGCCGGCGAGGGTGCCGACCCCCTGGGAGAGCCCCCAGAAGCTCATCACCAACCCCCGCCGGGTCGGTGAGATCAGATCGGTGACCACGGAGAAGCCCACCGAGCCGACCGCGCCGAGGCCGACCGCCGCCACCAGCTGCGCGCCCAGGAACGTCAGGTAGCCGCCGGCGAGCGCACTGCCGCCGGTGCCCGCCGCCCAGAGCAGCGTGCCCACCATGAGCAGCGGCTTACGGTTGGTCCGATCCCCGACGTACGCCCAACCGACCGCCGCTACCGCACTGACCAGGAAGCTGGCCGCGGTGACCACGCCGAGCAGTCGCCCGGACACGTCGAACGCGTCGGAGATCGGGCCGTACAGCGGGGGAACCAGCCCGATCGCCACATTGTCCAGCGAGGCGAGCAGCACGAACACCACGACGCTGTACAACCGGTGCGCCGGCCCGCCGCCCCGACCGTGCGGGCGCAGGCCGGGCCCGCCACTGCTCACCGTCATGACCGGCAGCCAACCAGACTCCGTGCAGGTTGTCGTCACGCGGGTGGGTGCCGGTCACCGTCGACAGGCACCCACCCGTGTCGATCCCGACGCTCAGCGCCTGTCGAGCACCAACCCGCGAGCGGCCGCGTACTGGTCGCGGACGGCGGGGACGGCAGGTGCCGCGTACTCCTCGGTGCCCTCCACCGCCCAGACCGGCGGCGCGGCACCACCCAGGGCGACCCAGGCGGCCTGCCGGGCGGCCCCGTCGGCGACGTACTCCCCGGCGGGCGGGACGACGACCGGGCAGCCGAAGACCTGCGGGGCGATCTGACGCACCGCTGCCGAGCGGGCCCCGCCGCCCACCAGGATGACCCGGCGGACGGTGGCACCCTGCGCGGTCAACGCGTCCAGCCCGTCGGCGAGTGCGCAGAGCATGCCCTCGACGGCGGCCCGCGCCAGGTGCGCGGGGGTCGACGTCCGCAGGGTCAGGCCGTGCACCGCACCGGTGGCGAGTGGCCGGTTCGGCGTCCGCTCACCCTCCAGGTACGGCACCATGACCAGCCCGTCCGCTCCGGCCGGCGCGGAGAGCGCCAGCTCGGCCAACTGGTCCAGGTCGACGCCGAGCATCGCGGCGGCGGCGTCCAGCACCCGGGCCGCGTTGAGCGTGCACACCAGGGGCAGGAAGCGGCCGGACGCGTCGGCGAAGCCGGCGACGGCGCCGCTCTCGTCGGCGGCCGGCACGTCGGCGACGCTGAACACGGTGCCGGAGGTGCCGATCGAGACGACCACGTCGCCCGGGCCGGCGCCGACACCCAACGCGGCGGCGGCGTTGTCCCCGGTGCCCGCGCCGAGCAGCGCACCGCCCGGCCCGCCCAGCTCGTCGGCGAGCTTGCCCGCCGACTCGGCCGGACCGAGAACCTCGGGCACCACCAACCGCCTACCGAAGCCCCGTTCCAGCAGGTCCAGTCGGTATTCGCCGGTCGCCGGCGACCAGTAGCCGGTGCCGCTGGCGTCACCCCGGTCGGTACGCAGTGCGCCCAACCCCGGTGCGCCGGCCAGCCGCCAGGTCAGCCAGTCGTGGGGCAGGCAGACGGCGGCCACCCGGGCGGCCAGGTCCGGTTCGTGCCGGGCCAACCACCGCAGCTTGGTGATGGTGAAGCTGGCCACCGGAACACTGCCGGTGGCCTCGGCCCAGAACCGACTCCCGGCCGAGCCGCCGCCGGCCTCCTCGATCAGGTCGGCGGCGGCGTCGGCGGATCGGGTGTCGTTCCACAGCAGCGCCGGGCGGACGACCCGGCCGTCCTCGTCGAGACACACCATGCCGTGCTGCTGGCCGGCGACGGAGATCGCCGCCAAGTCGGCAAACCCGCCGGCCTGGTCGGCGGCGCTGCGCAGCGCCTGCCACCAGGCTTCCGGGTCGACCTCGGTGCCGTCCGGGTGCGGTGCCCGGCCCTGCCGGACCAGGGCGCCGGTCTCCGCGTCCCGGATCACCACCTTGCAGGACTGGGTGGACGAGTCGACGCCTGCGACAAACGGCATGGCGGGCCTCAGCGGGCGCCGAGCAGGTGCTCGACGGCGAGCTGGTTGAGCCGGACGAAGGCGAAGCCCCGGGCGGCCACCGCGTCGACGTCGACATCCTCGAACGCGGACCTGTCGGCCAGGAACTCCTCGTAGCCCTCACCGTCGTTGAGCGTTGGCGTGTTCAGGTCGCCGACCTTGCTGGCGGCGAGCGCCTCGACCACCTCGGGGTCGGCGCGGAACGCCGCCGCCCGCTCCTTGAGCAGCAGGTACGTGCTCATGTTGGCCGCCGCCGAGGCCCAGACGCCGTCCATGTCCTCGGTCCGGGAGGGCTTGTAGTCGAAGTGCCGGGGGCCGTCGTAGGCCGGGCCGCCGTTCGGGCCGCCGTTCTCCAGGAGGTCCACCAGGGCGAACGCGTTCATCAGGTCGCCGTGGCCGAAGACCAGGTCCTGGTCGTACTTGATGCCGCGCTGGCCGTTGAGGTCCAGGTGGAACAGCTTGCCCTGCCAGAGCGCCTGGGCGATGCCGTGGGCGTAGTTGAGCCCGGCCATCTGCTCGTGACCGACCTCCGGGTTGAGGCCGACCAGCTCCGGGTGGGCCAGCTGGGAGATGAAGCCGAGCGCGTGCCCGATGGTCGGCAGCAGGATGTCGCCGCGCGGCTCGTTGGGCTTGGGCTCGAGGGCGAAGCGCAGGTTGTAGCCCTTGTCGATGGAGTACTGGGTGAGCAGGTCCACCGCCTCGCGGTAGCGGTCCAGGGCGGCGCGGACGTCCTTGGCGAGGTCGTACTCGGAGCCCTCGCGGCCACCCCACATCACGAAGGTGCTCGCACCCAGCTCGGCGGCCAGGTCGACCTGGCGCAGCACCTTGCGCAGCGCGTACCGGCGGACGTCGCGGTCGTTGCTGGTGAAGCCGCCGTCCTTGAAGATCGGGTGGGTGAAGAGGTTGGTGGTGACCATCGGCACCACGAGGCCGGTCTCGTCCAGGGCCTTGCGGAACCGGGCGATGTGCTGGTCCCGGGTGGCCGCGTCGACGCCGAACGGGATCAGGTCGTCGTCGTGGAAGGTGATGCCGTACGCGCCCAGCTCGGCGAGCCGGTGCACCGCCTCGACCGCGTCGAGCTCGGGACGGGTGGCGTCACCGAACGGGTCGCGGGCCTGCCAGCCCACGGTCCAGAGCCCGAAGGAGAACTTGTCGGCGGGGGTGGGACGGGGTGCCATGAGCGACCTCCGGGTGGTGTTGTCCGCTATTTGTTCAGCGATTGAATTATTTGCTCACCCTATGGCACTGTCAAGGGGTGAGCCTCACCCACGCCCCGGCCGGCGGAGTCCGTCAGGGCAGTCTGCGCGAGCTCAACCTCGCCCTGGTCCTCGGCCGGATCGCCGCTGCCGACCGACCTCCCTCCCGCGCCGACCTGGCGACCGCGACCGGCCTGACCAGAGCCACGGTGTCCGCGGTGGTCGAAGACCTGCTCGCCGGCCAACTGGTGAGCGAGTCCGAACCCGCGCCCCGCTCGGGCGCCGGCCGGCCGGCGCGCGGGCTGGTCCTGGCCGACCAGGGCCCGGCCGGGCTCGGCCTGGAGGTGAACGTCGACTACCTGGCGGTCTGCGTGGTGGATCTCGCCGGCCAGGTCCGGCACCGCACGGTACACCGGGTCGACCTGCGCCCGGTCGCCCCCGCCGACGCCCTGGCCCGCCTGGTCGAGATGGCCGGGGCGGCCCGCGACGACGCCGCCCGGGAAGACCTCACCCTGGTCGGCGCCGCGCTCGCGGTGCCCGGCCTGATCGACGACGCCGGGCTGGTCCGGCTCGCGCCGAACCTCGGCTGGCGGGACGTGCCGGTGCCCGAACTCCTTGCCCAACATCCTCCGCTCATCGAAGAGGTGCCCGGGGTTCCGGCGCTCACGGTGGACAACGAGGCCAACCTCGCCGCACTCGGGGAACTGCACTCTCAGCCGCCCGGCCCGCTCAGCTTTCTGCACATCTCCGGTGAGGTGGGCATCGGTGCCGGCATCGTGCTGGACGGTGCGCTGTTTCGCGGCGTCCGCGGGTGGAGCGGCGAGATCGGGCACCTTCCGGTGCACCCCGAGGGCCGTCCGTGCCGCTGCGGTGGGCAGGGTTGCCTGGAGCAGTACGCCGGCCAGGAGGCGATCGTGTCCGCTGCCGGGCTGGCTCGGGCAGAGCTGCCCGCTGACACCGCGACGGCCCGGCTCGCCCAGTTGGCCGACGCCGGCGACGCCGACGCGCTGCGGGCCCTGCACGACGCGGGGACGGCCCTCGGCGTCGCGGTGGCGAGCGTCGTCAACCTGCTCGACCTGGACACCGTGGTGCTCGGTGGCGGTTACGCCGCGCTCGCACCCTGGCTGCGCCCCCCGGTTCTCGCCGAGATCGACGCCCGGGTGCTCACCGCCGCCTGGTCGCCGGTCACGGTCCGGCCGTCGACGCTCGGCGCGGAGGCCGCCGCGGTGGGCGCCGCCGGCTCGGTGGCCCGTCGGATCATCGCCCAGCCCGCCGGGTGGTTGGCCCGCTCGGGCTGATCGCCGCAGGCCCACGACGACGTCGCGATGCTGGCCGTGGGCGCCTCGGGCTGACCGACGGGCCGGCTCGATCAGGCGGTACGCGCCACCGGCGGATCGCCGGCCGGCCACTCCCGGGTGGCGCCGGCCGATCGTTCCGCGCCCTCCGACGAACCTGTCCAGCCCGTTCGGGTCTGCCGACCCGAATCGACCGGCCGGTGTCCTGACCGCCCACCGGGGCGATCCGGGTCGTCCGGCCAGCCCTCCGGACCCGTCGACTCGTCCGACGCCGACGCGCGTCGCACCTGCTGGCTGCGGGCGGTCTCGTCGAACTCTCGCATCCCCCGCAGCAGCGCGTCGCGGCCCTCGCCGCTCATCGCCGCCAACACGGCGGCGAGTTGGCCCTGGCGGTCGGCCCGCAGCTCGGCGACGAGCCGACGGGCCTCCGGGGTGAGGTGCAGCGAGATCTCCCGCCGGTCGAAGCGGCCCGGCTCGCGCTCCAGCATGCCGGCGGCAACCAGCCGGTCGCAGAGACGGCTGGCGGAGCTGAGCAGCATGTCGAGTCGGGTGGCGAGCCGGCGTAGGTTGATCCCGTCGTACTGCTCCACCACCATCACCGCCCGTAACTGGGCGCCTGACACGCGGTTGGCGGTCCCTTCCCGGGCAGATTCCCAGATGCCCAGCAGGGCAGCGGCTGCCGCGTCCAGCGCGGCAGCCATACTCGTCTCAGGGTCCGTCGGGCGGTTCACATCGGCCATGGTGGCCCGAGAGTACTCCGAACCTCCTGGTAGTCGAGCTTTCAGTGAAGGACTGACGATGAGCGAACCGGTCAATCAGGCACGGCGCGCCCTGAACGAGACACCAGCTGACCGGCTCGTGGGTGGTATCGGGGACGTGCTCGCCCAGGCGTACGGGATCACCGACGTCGAGCTCTTCCAGGTCGACTACCGGATCGCGGAACTCCTGCCGCTCGGTGACGACGACTCGATCACCAACCCCGGGCACCCGGCCTGGCGTGCCTTCGACCATCAGTCGCCGATACCGGCCGACGGTACGGCCTGGTTCCCGGTCACCATGCGTGGTGAGCGTCGCGGGGTGCTGCGCCTGGCACCCGTTCCGGACGACCAGGACGTCGTCACCGCGCTGGCCGAGGTCGCCACCGCGCTCGCCCACGAGGTGGCCGCGGTCTCCGCCGGCACCGACGTCTATCTGGCGGCCCGGCGCACCCAGCGCCTCACCCTGGCCGCCGAGATGCAGTGGGACCTGCTCCCCGGCCGCAGCCGGATCCGTCCCTCGTTCAGCCTGGCCGGTCAGTTGGAGCCGGCGTACGCGGTGCGCGGCGACAGCTTCGACTGGTCCGACGACGGGGAACGGCTGTGGTTGTCCACCATCAACGGCACCGGTGAGGGGGTGGCCGCCTCCCTGCTCACGTCGCTGGCCACCCACGCGCTGCGCAACGCGCGTCGGGCCGGGCTGAGCCTGGCCGACCAGGCCGCCCTCGCCGATCAGGCCATCTACGACCTGTACCGGGGCGAGCAGCACCTCTCCGCGTTGCTGATGGAGCTGGACCTGCGCTCCGGGATGATGACAGTGGTGGACGCGGGGTCACCCCGACTGGTCCTGCTCCGCGGCGGGGAGGTCACCGAGCAGCCCCTGGAGGCGCAGTTCCCGCTGGGCATGTTCGAAGCGACCGACTACCACGAGCAGAAGTTCCCGCTGGAGCGCGGCGACCGGGTGTTCGTGGTCAGCGACGGGGTGGTGGAGGCCACCGGCCAGCACGTGCGCTACGGCGAGACGGCGCTGGACCGGTTCCTGCGACGGACCGGGCCGATGGCCCCCCTGGACGCCGTCCGGTCGCTCATCGGTGATCTGCGCGTTCGTGGCCGGTGACCTGGTCGACGACGCGGTGGTCGTCTGCCTGGACTGGACCGGCCCGCAATCGTGACAGTGGTCAGTACGCGCCGCGGCCGTTCAGCACCGCGCCGAAGGTCTTCCACAGGATGGTGAGGTCGGCGGCGAGGGACCAGTTCTCCACGTAGTAGAGGTCCAGCCGGATGCCGTCCTCCCAGCTCAGGTCGGAGCGGCCGCTCACCTGCCACAGGCCGGTCATGCCGGGCTTCACCAGCAGCCGGCGGGCCACGTCACCGTCGTAACGGGCCACCTCCGAGGGCAGCGGCGGGCGCGGCCCGACCAGGCTCATCTGACCCAGCAGCACGTTCACCAGTTGCGGCAGCTCGTCCAGTGACCATTTGCGCAGCAGCCGGCCGACGCGGGTCACCCGGGGGTCCTGGCGCATCTTGAACATCAGGCCGTCGGTCTCGTTGCGCGCGGTCAGCTCGGCGAGCAGCGCGTCCGCGTTCACCACCATGGTGCGGAACTTGAACACGCCGAACTCCTGCCCGCCCCGGCCGACCCGGACCTGGCGGAACAGCACCGGGCCCCGGCTGTCCAGTTTGATGGCCAGGGCGATGAACGCGATGAGCGGCAGCAGCACCGCAAGCGCCAGCGACGAGGCGGACCTGTCGACGAGACCCTTCACCAGCTTGCGGGCCCCACGGAACTCGGGCGCCTCGACGTGGATCAGCGGCAGGCCGGCGACCGGGCGGGTGTGGATGCGCGGGCCGGCGACGTCGGTGAGCGCCGGTGCCACGACCAGGTCGACGCCCGTTCCCTCCAACTGCCAGCCGAGACGGCGCAGCCGGGTCGCGGTCAGCTCACCGGAGGCGGTCACCGCCACCGTGTCCGCGCCGATCGCGGTGGCGGCCTCCGGAATGCCCCGGAACGACCCCACCACCGGCACGTCGCCCAACCGCTGCGCCACCGGCGCGAGCAACGCGTCCGGGATGCAGGCACCCACCACCTGATAGCCGGCGTACGGCTCCCGGCGCAGCGTGTGGACCAACTCCAGCACGTGGGCGGTGTCGCCGACCACGAGGACCTTGCGGGACCAGCCGACGCCGAGCGAACGGGCCCGGTGCAGGCGCTTGCGGGCGGCGAAGCGCGCCACCTCCAGCCCGACGGTGCCCACCGCGAACGAGATGCCCAGGAACCCCCGGGAAACGCCAACGTCGGCGATGTAGCCGAAGATGGCGATCGCCCCGGCCAGGCGGAGGCTGGCGGAGCTGACCCGCCGGTACTCGTCCGCCCCGTAGCCGATCACCCGGTCGTCGTAGCAGCCGAGCGCCTTGAGCGAGATCAGCCAGGCCAGCACCAACCCGGGGGCGACAAGCACGTACGGGATTTCCGAGCCACTCGGCTCGCCCTCACCGAAACGGGCGACATACCCGATCAGCAGCGCGATGATGAGGATCGTGGTGTCCAGCACCACGAGCACCCGGACGTAGGACCGTTGGTCGGCGCGGGCCACCAGCCCGGGGCGTCGGCCGTCCGGCTCCGCCGACGTGGCGGGGGTCAACAGTGTCGCCACGCTCACCGGCCCTCCCACTCTGTACAGGATGGCCCCGGCCGACGGGTCGGACCGGAGGCGGACCGACTGTGCCGGAACAGTCGACATCCTGCCTTGACAACTATGACTGCCGATTGCTTCCGACGTATTGCCGTCACTTTTCTTCAACAACCCGGTGGCCGAAAAGGGGCCTGCCACACCGAATCGACGGTACGGCCGGCCCCTGGACGTCTGAGCTGCGGATCAGCGTGGCGCTGGCGGGCGCCGCGCGATGGCGCTGAGGAAGATGCTGCCGATCTCGCTCGGGTCCTTGGTGACGAAAACGTCGCCACCGGTCACCTTGGTGATCGATTCCAGCTCCGCCTTGCTGACGCCCTCGCCGATACCGATCATGATGACCTGGACCGGCCGATCCGGGTCGGCGATCTGCTTGAGCTTGCTGAGCAGCTGCTGCTGGTTGAGACCGTTGTCGTCCTCGTTCTTGCCGTCGGTGAACAGCACTATCGAGTTGACCCGGCCGGGCTGCCAGTTTTCCTGCACCGCCTGGTAGGCGGCCAGCATCGTGTCGTAGAGGCCGGTGTCGCCGCTGGACGGCTTGACGGTGGCGAGCGCGCCCTCCAACTGGGCCCGCTGACCGGAGAGCGGTCCGATGGGGACCAGCTCCCGGTAGTCCCGGTTGCCGACGAGCTGCGTGGAGAAGGTCCACAGACCGATGGACCAGGAGTCGTCGAAGAGGCCGAGGCCACGGCGGGCCGCGTCGACGGTGACCTCCTCGCGGCTGCGGTTGTTGGCGCTGGGCACCGGGTCCTTCATCGAGCCGGAGACGTCGATGACGGCCAGCATCCGACCGGACTGGGTGGCGATCGACCAGCTGGAGACGACCCGCTGGATGGCGGCCGGGTCGAGGCCACCCGCCGCGGTGCCGCCGTTCGCCGGTGCGGTCGGCGCGCCGCCGGACGGGCTCGGCGCACCCTGCGGCGCCTTGAAACCCTCACCCCAGTTGCCGTCCGGCGCGCGCAGCGACTGCGCGGCGAGCCGGTCACGGAAGGTCGGGCTGGTGAGCAGTTCGAACAGCACCTTGGCGGCCGACGCCTTGCTCGGCTCGATGCCCGGCAACACCGCGTACGGGTAGTCCAGTGGCATCGGCGCCGGCTGCATGTAGAGCGCGGCGAGCGGCACCGGCGGCTTCTTGCTGTTGTAGGCGATCACGTCTTCTTCGGACAGGGCCGCCGCGCCCAGACCACTGGCGATCGACGTCGCGTCGTTCGCCGTCGGGAAGCGGGCCAGCAGGTCGTTGCGGAGCGAGGAACGCCCGGTGGCAAGCGCGCGGAGCGCGCCGACGGTGTTTCGCTGGGCGTCGCCGCCGGCGCCGTTGGCGGCCGCGGTCAGCGACAGCAGACCGGACAGGCCCGCCGCGTCGCGGGTCGGCTCGACGATCCCGGTGCGCAACGGCGCGCTCGTGTTGTTCACCTGCTTGAGCAGGTCGGTCCAGTTGAATTCCTTGTCCGGCCAGCCCAGCCGGGTGGCGATCGGCTCGGGCACCGCGACGACGATGGGGCTGCGCGCGATGGACGCGCCGTTGGTCGGAGCGAACGCTGTCGCGTCCTTCTTCAACCGCAGCAGCCAGGTCGAGGAGTCGGGCACCCAGACGTCCGGGCTGACGGCGGTGCCACTGGCCTGCCCCACACCCGCCAGGACCGCACCGTGCTTGGCCGCCACGACTGCCGCCACGTCGACCGGGTCGGACGCGGAGACGTCGACGCGGATGCAGGTCGGGCCCACCGCGGCGCCGTCCTTGACCCACTGCGACGCGGCGGCGTCGACCGCCGGCGCGAGTTCGGAGGCGACCGCCACGGCAAGCCGGATCTCCCCCGAGCAGCTGGGCTGGACCAACTCCCGATAGCCGAACCACGCGCCCGTCGTCACGACGAGCACCCCCGCCGTTGCGGCGGCGGCGGCTAGGTGGAGTTTCGAACGCATGCGATGGCGGCCTGCTGACACGGTGACCATCTTGCGTACAAGGTGCCGTCTCTGCCACATCCGTTCGGACTAAAGTTACGCAGGAGAAACAGTTGATCACTCTTTTGCGACAGAGAGTGACGTGACAGCCCCATGGCGTTGCGGAATCAGTGCAACACTCGCGTCTCTAAACCATCGTTCAGGGCAAAACGCACGTCGGGCTCGGCACCGGCACCGGCTCCCCGGCCACATCCAGAAAACCGGTCTCGGCGTCGCGCCGGAACACCCGCACCATGTCCGCCCGCTCGTCGGCGACGTAGAGGTGCGCACCGATCAGCGCGAAGTGCCGAGGCCACTCGCCGCCGGTGTCCACTTCGGCCACCAACTCGGGCAACTCTTCGGTCAGGGCGAAGACCGCAACGGTCCCCACCCCCCGGTTGGCGACGTAGAGGAACCGCCCGTCCGGCGCGACAGCGACCTCCGACGGCTGCACGTGACCGGCCCGCTCACTCGCCTCGACACGCCCCCGCTGGTGCAACGCGCCGTCGTCGGTCACCTCGTACGCGGTGACCGAGGCATCCAGCTCACCCACGAGGTAGCAGCGCCGTCCGTCCGGGTGCCGGGCCAGGTGCCGGGGGCCGGTGCCGGGTGTCGTACGGATTCGCGGGGCACGCGGCACCAGCCGTCCGGTCGCCCCGTCCAGGTCGTACCGGTAGACCGAGTCTGTGCCGAGGTCCACGCCGAGGATCGGCCCGCCGCCCGACCCCGGCGAGACCATGTGGGCGTGGGCGTGGTCCTGCCGCTCCGGATCGGGACCGTGCCCCTCGTGCACCACCAGGTCGCTGCGCTCGCCCGGCACACCCTGCGGGTCGAGTGGGAAGACCGCGATGCTGCCGCTGCCGTAGTTCGCCGCCAGCAGATGGTCGCCGCCGGGCAGCACCGCCAGGTGGCAGGGCTCGGCGCCACCCGTCGACCGGCTGCCGAGCGGGTCCAACGCACCGTCCGCGCCGACCTGCCAGGCGCTGATCTGCCCGTCGGTCAGCTCGTTCACCGCGTAGAGCACCGGCTGGGTGGGGTGCCGCGCCAGGAAGGAGGGGGACGGGGTGACCGCCACCGTGCCGAGCGAGGTCAGCGCCCCGGTCCGAGGGTCGCGGTGGGCCGCGACGATGCCGCTGCCCCGTCCGCCACTCTGCGCGGTGTAACCCCCGATGTGGACGATGTCACCCTGACCGCTCACGTTCGACTCCTCCGCCGGCATCCCTCGTTGATCCAACCAGAGGCTGCCCCCGTTGCCCGTCCGTTAACCGGCTTTCCGGCCCGGTTCTCAGGCCGCCGGCACCGGCTCTCCGCGCTGCCGGGCGACGTGCTCCACCAGAGAGATCAACACCACCTTGCCGGACTGCCGGTCCCGAGCGTCGCAGAGCACCATCGGCACGTCCGGGTCCAGGTCGAGCGCTCTGCGTACGGTTTCCAGGTTGAACCGGCGGGAATCGTCGAAGCAGTTCACGCCCACGACGAACGGGATGCCACGCTGCTCGAAGTAGTCGATGGAGGGGAAACAGTCGGCCAGCCGCCGGGTGTCGGCGAGCACCACCGCGCCCAGCGCACCGAACGCCAACTCGTCCCAGAGGAACCAGAACCGGTCCTGACCCGGCGTCCCGAACAGGTAGACCTGAAGGTCCTCGTTGATGGTGATCCGGCCGAAGTCCATCGCCACGGTGGTGGTGGACTTGCCCTCCACGCCGGAGATGTCGTCGGTGCCGATTCCCGCACCCGTCAACACCTCCTCGGTCTGCAACGGACGGACCTCGCTCAGGGCGCTCACCAAGGTCGTCTTGCCGGCACCGAAGCCTCCCGCGATGAGGATCTTCAGGGCCAGCGGAATGGTGGTGCTGGTGCCCGCCTGGTCAAAGCGCACGGAGTCCACTGACCACCGCCTTGAGGATGTCGTCGTCGGGAAGGATGCCGGCGGTCGGCGGCTCGTGCACCGCGACCAGGCCCTCGGCGAAGAGATCACCGAGCAGTACCCGGACCACGCCGACCGCGAGGTCCAACTCGGCGGCCAGTTCCGCCACCGACACCGGCCGGCTGGCCAACGCGACCAGCCGTCGATGCTCCGGCAGCAGACGCGGGTGACTCGCCGCGTCGACGTCCGCACCGGCCAGCACGAACGCGACCAGGTTGAATTCGTCGACGGCGGCGCGTACCCGGCCACCGGTGAGCGTGTACGGGCGCATCACCGGGCCGGCGTCACCGTCCAGCCACTCGTGCTGCGGCCCGGGCGGCTCAGTCCGCATCTCCGGCACCCGCCGCCGATCGGGCCGGCGCGGCAAGGCTCTCCCCCACCCGGATCACCAGCATCGCCATCTCGTACGCGACAAGCCCGATGTCCGCGTCGGCGTCGCTCACCACGGCGAGGCAGGCACCCTGCCCGGCGGCGGTGACGAAGAGGTACGCCGCCTCCATCTCCACCACTGTCTGCCGGACCGGCCCGCCGTCCACGTGGCGGCTGGCCCCCCGGGCCAGGCTGGAGAAGCCGGCGGCGAGCGCACACAGGTGCTCGGCGTCGGAGCGCTCCAACTCGGCGGAACAGCCGAGCATCAGGCCGTCGGCGGAGAGCACCACCGCCTCCCGGGCGGGCGGTACCCGTTGCACCAGGTCGTCGAGCAACCAGTCGAGGCCGGCGCTCTGCTTCGTCGAATTCCGCACTAGGCGTCCCTCTCAGTTGCGGTGGGGGGTCCGGGATTTCTCGGCGGGTCGGCGGGGACCACCGGGGCCGCCGTCGGGGTCGGTGCCGGGCCGGCCGGGGCCGCCGGGGGGACGACTGTGGCGCGTCCGCGCGCCGTGCCGGCCTGAAGCGCCGCCATCACCTGGCGGACCTCCTCCGGCGAGCGGGGCGACGGGGTGTCGGCGACAGTCGACCGGGGCTGGGCGGCGGGGGTACGACGCCGTACCCGGCGGGGCAGGCCGTCCAGCTCGTCGGTCGGATCGTCGGAGGTGACCGGCGGGGCGGTCGAGGCCGGTGCCCCGCTCGGTGGGGCGGGCGGGGCCGTGCTGGCGGACGGGGCCGTCGGCGGGCGGGTACGGGGGCGGGTCACGGTGCCCCGGCGTGCCGTCCGAACCAGTCGCCGGCTCGAGTCGGCCGACGCGGCGTCGAGGGTGGCGGGGTCGGGGCCGGCAGGCGGTTCGGTGGTGATCAGGTCGCCGGGGACCAGCACCACGGCGGTCACGCCACCCTCGCTGGACGAGCGCAGCCGCACCCGTACGCCGTGCCGGGCGGCCAGCCGGGCCACCACGAACAGCCCCAGGCGGGCGCTCTGCGCCGGGTCGAACTCGGGCGAGCTGGCCAGCCGGATGTTGGCGGCCTCCAGAGCCACGTCTGACATGCCCAGCCCCTGATCGGTGATCTCCAGGGCGTACCCGTTGGCCACCTGTTCGCCGCTGACGGTGACCCGGGTATCCGGCGGAGAGAAGGCGGTGGCGTTCTCGACCAGCTCGGCGAGCAGGTGGATCACGTCGCCGACCGCCCGCCCGAGCACCCCGGCCGGCTGCACGGAGGTGACGTCCACCCGCTCGTACGCCTCGACCTCGGAGATCGCACCGCGGATCAGGTCGACGATCGCGACCGGGTTCCGCCAACCCCGGCCCGGTGCCGAGCCGGCGAGGATGACGAGGTCCTCGGCGTGCCGGCGGAGCCGGGTGGCCAGGTGGTCGACCTGGAACAGCTCGGCCAGCTCGTCCGGGTCCTCGCTACGCCGCTCCATCCGGTCCAGCAGGTGCAGCTGGCGGTGCACCAGGCTCTGGCTGCGGCGGGCGATGTTGAGGAAGACCTCGTTGAGCCCACGCCGCAGGGTGACCTCGTCCACAGCGGCCTGGACGGCGGTGCGCTGCACCTCGGTGAAGGCGCGCCCGACCTCGCCGATCTCGTCGTGGCCGTACTCCAGCGGTGGCGCCTCCCGGGCGACGTCGACCTGCTCGCCCTGGCGCAGCCGGGTCACCACGTCGGGCAGCCGGTGCTCGGCCAGCTCCAGCGCGGCGGTGCGGACGCCGCTGAGCCGCCGGGCCAGGGTGCGGCCGACCCGCAGCGCCACGAGCACCGAGACGACCACGGCGATGAGCCCGAGCACCCCGGCGGCGGCGAGCCGCACCAGGATGCCGACCGCCATCGGCACCGAACGGTCGGTGAGCGCGTCGGCCTCGGACAGCTCGAAGTCCCGCAACTGCTGCTGCACCGCGTCCTGACTGGCCTGCCACGCCGCCGCGTCGACGGCCGGCCGGCCGGACCGGTTGGGTACGACAAGCGCGTCCTGCATGGTGCGCAGCCGGGTGAACGCCTCGCCCTCGGTCAACCGCTGGTAGGCGGCCCGGCTGCTCTCGGGCAGGTCGGCGACGGCGCTTTCGGTGAGCCACCGTTGGTTGCCGATGGTCTGGACGAGCTGGGTGTGTTCCCCCTCGGCGAACCGCCCGGCGGTCAGCGCGCCGGCCAGCAGCGCGTCGCTCTGCCCGAGGAGTTCCCGGGAGCGCCCCAGCGCGGTGAGCGCCAGTGCCTCCCGGTTGATGGCCGGGTCGGTCAGGGTCGCCATGCCGGCGAACGCCTGGAAGGCAGCGGTGACCATGCCGCTGTAGAGGCCGATCGCGCCGGCCCGGTCCACCTTGCGGTCGTCGATGAACGTCCGCCCACTGGGTAGTGCCGCCAGGGCGGTGACCAGTTTGTCGATTCGGGTTTCCAGCAGGTCGTCAGCGGCGTCGCGCAGGGGCTCCCCGTCCACCCGGCGGCGCAGTTCGGCGACCGCCCGATCGGTGCGTCCACGCTGTTGGGCGAGTGCGGGCAGCTCGGTGTCGCCGGCGAGCTGCACCACCGAGAGTCGGCGTTCCCGTTGCAGCTCGGTGACGACTGTCTCGCCGG
This sequence comes from Micromonospora sp. NPDC005710, assembly GCF_040630995.1. Lineage (NCBI taxonomy): Bacteria > Bacillati > Actinomycetota > Actinomycetes > Micromonosporales > Micromonosporaceae > Micromonospora > Micromonospora sp. NPDC005710. Next base: position 142,619 of record NZ_JBEXYP010000003.1, read on the forward strand.
GGCGACCCAGGTCGTACAGCAGCGTGCGGGAGGAGAGCAGGTTCAGGGCGGGGCCGAAGGTCAGGGTGGTCGCGAAGATCCACAGCGCCAGGAGCGCTGTCACTGGCGCGACGACCAACGCGGTCAGCTTGGAGCGGATCGGCCAGTCGCGGGTTCTCATCAGACCTCGCCCATACAGGGGTGGCAGGAGGGGTGCCGGCACCGCCGGGCAACGCGCCGCCCGGCCGCGTCGCCGAGCACCGGCGCGGGCGACTTGGGCAGGATACGTAATCGGGGGCGGTTGCACTACCGCCCGTCGCGTCGACATCCACGCTCCGGGATGTGCGCGGGGTGGGAATCTGCCGGCCGCGACGAAACCGCACTGCTGCACCACTCGTCCCGAATCTGCTCCCGGTCGAGGGCCCCGATCAGGAAAGTGTCTCGGATCGGGATTGGCGATCACTGCGCAGAGGGAATAGCAGATGACGAAGGAGGAGCCCATGTCGCCCACGCAGATAATCGTCATCGTGCTCGTCGTGCTGGTGGTCGTCGCGGTGCTGGCCGTGGCCGCCCGCTCGCTCAACAGCCGCCGCTCGCTGCGCAACCGGTTCGGGCCGGAGTACGACCGGGTGGTGGCGGAACAGGACAGCCGGTCCGCCGCCGAGCGCGAACTGCGCGACCGGGAACGTCGGCATGCCGAGCTCACGCTCACCCCACTCACCCCGGAGTCCCGGGCCCGGTACGCGGCCGCCTGGGAGGAACTCCAGGTCCGCTTCATCGACTCCCCCGGCGAGACCGTGGGCGACGCCGACGAACTGGTCACCCGGCTCATCGAGGAGCAGGGCTACCCGACCGGCGACTTCTCCGACCAGATCGCCCACCTCTCGGTGGAGCACGCCCGCACGCTCACCAACTACCGGGACGCGCACGAGATCCACCTGCGCAACTCCCGAGGCGAGGCCAACACCGAGGAGCTGCGGCAGGCGGTCGTGCACTACCGCGCACTCTTCGCCGACCTGCTGGGCGAGGACCCGGTCGGTCACCGCACGCCCGAACAGCGCCACCACCCGGACCACGACGCCACGAGCCGCTGAGGAGGCCACCGATGCGCCAGGAAGAGCAGCAGGTGAGCAACGACCACCCGGAGGCCGTCAGGTCCGCTCCCGTGCCGGTGCCCCCGGCCGGCGATCGGGCCGACCGCTCCGATGTCCCGGAGGACACCCTCGACGACCGGGGCACCTTCGACGACCACACCGCCGTTCACGAGCGGACCGACGACACTGACCGGGAAACCGCGTACGACAGGGCCGACGACGAGTTGACCGACGACTCCGACAGGCGTCACCGGCGCGACGACCAGTCCACCGACGAGGGCGGTTTCCACGAGCCGGGGCCGCTGCCGACGACGTTCGGCGCCACCACGGTGGCCGACGCGGTGGCCGCGTCCGCGCTGGCCAGCCCGCACCCGCAGGATCAGCCGGACCCGCGGGCCGAGCGCACCGCCCAGCCGGGTGACGGCGCCGAGGACGGCGAGCGGGAGGGTCTGCGCGCCGACCCGACAGCGGAGCTGCACCGCCGCGACGCGGACCTCGACGACGACCCGGTCCTCGACGGCCGGCAGGATCTCGACGACCGCACGGACCTCGACGACGCGGACCCGTCCGCGCGGCCCGTCGTCACGCCGGGGAACACCGACGACGACAGCGAGGGACGCGGCGATCTGACCGGCGATCGGGATGCGGTGACGGCGGGCGCGGCCGGCTACGGCAGCGCGACACCGGGAATGGTCGACCCGGACGCGGACGGCGAGCCGGTTCCCGGCGACGACACCAGCCCCACGCTGGAGTCGGCCGGAACGTCGCGGCCCGCCGGGTCGACGGTGGCGGCCGAGCCCGCCACCCTCCTCGACATGGACACCGCGCAGGGCTTCCGGGACCGTTGGCGGGACGTGCAGCTGCGCTTCGTCGACGACCCGCAGGCGGCCGCCGGTGAGGCGCAGTCGCTGGTGGAGGAGGCCATCCAGGCTCTCTCCTCGGCGCTTGCCGCACAGAAGAACACGCTGGGTGGGTGGCAGGACGCCGGCTCGGTCGACACCGAGCAGCTGCGAATGGCGGTCCGCAACTACCGGGACTTCCTGGACCGCGTACTCGGTCGCTGATCCAACCGACCTCACGAGGCGCCCCGGCCGAGACGGCCGGGGCGCCTCGTGCGTGCTGCCCGTGGCCACCCGCCGGAAGCAGCCCGTCCGCGCCGCAAAACGGCGGTGTCGCTCTTCAGGAGTGAAACCGCGCGGACGGGGTAATAGGGCGCGCGCGGACCAACACGCGCGGGCGTCGTGACGAGGGGTGACGGCATGGACGGCGACGGTCTTCGGCTCAACATGAACGGCCTGGACTACCTGATCCTGGCGCTGTACTTCGTCACCGTCCTCGGGGTCGGCTTCGCCGCCCGCCGGGCGATCCGGACCAGCGTCGACTTCTTCCTCTCCGGCCGTTCGCTGCCGGCCTGGGTGACCGGTCTCGCCTTCGTCTCGGCGAACCTGGGCGCCCTGGAGATCATCGGAATGGCCGCGAACGGGGCCCAGTACGGCGTGATGACGGTCCACTACTACTGGATCGGCGCGGTCCCGGCGATGGTCTTCCTGGGCATCGTGATGATGCCCTTCTACTACGGCTCCAAGGTCCGCAGCGTGCCGGAGTACCTGCGCCTGCGGTTCAACCGCCCCACCCATCTGCTCAACGCGCTCAGCTTCGCCGTCGCCCAGGTGCTGATCGCCGGTGTGAACCTCTACGCGCTGGCCCTCGTCATGCAGGCGCTGCTCGGCTGGCCGCTCTGGACGGCGATCGTCGTCGGCGCGGCGATCGTGCTGGCGTACATCACCATCGGTGGCCTGTCCGGGGCGATCTACAACGAGGTGCTCCAGTTCTTCGTCATCCTCGCCGGCCTCATCCCGGTCACCGTGATCGGTCTGGTCAAGGTCGGCGGGTGGAACGGCCTGATGGACGCGGTAGGCGACACCAAGCTGGGCGAGGCGGGCCTGCACGCGTGGCAGGGCACCGGTAGCACTGCCAACCCGCTGGGCGCGCACTGGCTCGGCATCGTCTTCGGCCTCGGCTTCGTGCTGTCCTTCGGCTACTGGACGACGAACTTCGCCGAGGTGCAGCGGGCCCTCTCGGCGAAGAACATGAGCGCCGCCCGGCGTACGCCGATCATCGCCGCGTACCCGAAGCTGTTCATCCCCCTGGTCACGATCATCCCCGGCCTGGTGGCCCTGGTCACCGTCAAGGGCCTCGGCGCGGAGAGCGGCGACCTGCAGTACAACAACGCGATCCCGCTGCTGATGCGCGACCTGCTCCCCAACGGCGTGCTCGGGGTGGCGGTGACCGGCCTGCTCGCCTCGTTCATGGCCGGCATGGCGGCCAACGTGAGCGGCTTCAACACCGTGTTCACCTACGACATCTGGCAGGCGTACGTCCGCCGGGACCGCTCGGACGAGTACTACCTGCGGGTCGGCCGGTGGGCCACCGTCGCCGCCGTGGTGATCGGGATCGGCACCGCGTTCATCGCGGCCGGGTTCAGCAACATCATGAACTACATCCAGGCGCTCTTCTCCGTCTTCAACGCGCCACTGTTCGCCACCTTCATCATCGGCATGTTCTGGAAGCGGATGAGCGCCCTGGCCGGCTTCTGGTCGCTGCTGCTGGGCACCCTGGTGTCACTGAGCCTCTACCTGCTCTACAAGGGCGGTGTGATCGATTTCAACTCCGACCTGGAGGAGAGCTTCTGGGGTGCGGGCCTGGCGTTCGTCACGGCGGTGGTGGTCGCCGCGATCGTCACCCCGCTCACCTCGCCCAAGCGGGACGAGGAACTGCGCGGGCTGGTGTACGGCATGGGTGGCGTCGACCTGAAGGGCGACGTGCTCGCCGGGGACGCTGTCTGGTACCGCTCCCCGGTGCTGCTCGGTCTGATCGCGGTCGCGCTGGCCGCCGTCTTCTACATCCCGGTCTTCTGAGGAAAGGGGTCGGCAGATGAGCAACGATGGCCAGCCGGCACAGGACCCGCTGATCGACGAGGCGCAGGCGGAGCAACGGCGCTCAGCCGCCGCCCGGCTGTTCGACATCCGCCGGGTGATCGGTGGCCTCTTCGTCGCGTACGGGATCATCGTGACGCTTATCGGCATCTTCGACAGCCGGGCCGAGATCGACAAGGCCGAAGGCGTACGGATCAACCTGTGGGCCGGGCTGGCGATGCTCGTGTTCGGTCTGCTCATGTTGCTCTGGCAGTGGCTGCGTCCCGCCGAAGCGCCGTCCCCGAACGAGCAGCAGCCCGACGCCTGACCGTCGGCCCCTGGACCCCGATCGCACGTCATGAGCACGGCCCGGCCCGACCGCCGGGCCGTGCGGCATGAGCACGGCACGAAGGGGTACGTGGGGGAAATCAGGCACCGTGTCGGACCCAGGAGGCAGCACCATGACCGATCGCGATCGCCAACCGCCGCTGGAGGACAGCCCCGAGGTGGCCTCGGCGGTGGACGATGACGCCACCGTGCCGCAACTGCGCACCGGGGGCGGCCCGGACCGGGACACTCCGGGCTTCGCCGAGCCCCGCAGCCGACCGGACGACCTCGCACCGGAGACCGACGAGCTGATCGGTGATCCGTACGCTGCCGGCACCGGGGCGACCGGGACGGGCACCGGCGCCGGCGGGGACAACATCCGCACCGGTGCCGAACAGCAGTGGGAGCCGGAGGACCTGGTGATGGCCCGCGGCCAGGACCTGACCCCGGAGAACCTGGACAAGGCCCGCCGTGACCTGGCCGAGCAGGGTCGCGCGGCGATCGAACGCACGGTGCCCTGATCGGGCCCGCAAAGGGGGGTCCCCGGCCCGACCTGTGACGGTCGAGCCGGGGACCCGGGGGAACCTGCTGCCAACAGTGCCTCACCAACCACTGGCAGCGGGTTGGTGCGTGCCCTACCCGATCAGAGCGCCGGGTAGGCGTTGCGCATGAGCTCCTGGAACTGGGCGGAGAACCACGCACCGGAGATCGGCGCGTTGCCCAGGGCTCCCGACGGGTTGTTGCCGTTGCGGGCGTTGCCGCCGTACGTCGGGTCGCACATCCGGTCGAAGCCCTTGCCCTCGTTGTTCGGGATCTCGCTGCTGGAGCCGTCCGACTCGCCCGGGGGCTTCACCCAGACGTAGGCGTCGATGCCCGTCGCCGGGTTCGCCCGCGGCCGCTCACCGAGACCGGCACCAGCCTGGTTGCACCAGTTGCCGAGGTGCGCCCGGCGGTCGATACGACCTCCGTTGACGTAGGTGTCGACGCTGGTCATGGCACCCGGACCGGTGGGCCGGGCGGAGCCGCCCCAGCCGTTGCGGGAGGTGTCGATGAGCATGCCGATGTTCGAGTTGAAGCCCAACGAGACCAGCTTGGTCCGGAACGCCTGGGCGAACGACAGCTCGTCGACGTAGTAGTTCCAGTCGACCCACTTGGACTGCCGCACCGTCTGGCCGTTCACGTTGTCGGTGACCTTGAAGTACGGCTCCTGCAACGCCGAGTAGTTCGCGGTGTTGGTGATGAAGCCGTGCACGTTGTTGACGGTGCTGCCGGAGGCGACGGCGGCGGTCTTCAGGATTTCGGCGCTCGGGTTGAAGTTGCTGTCCCAACCGAGCCAGCCGTGGTGCCCCGAGTCGATGTAGTTGTAGACGTTGCCGATCGCGCCCAGCTTGGCCAGGGCGTAGCCGACGCCGTTGACGTAGGCGCCGTTGGCCTTGACCGTGTCGCACATGACCGTGCCGCCCGGCTGGCCGGAGGTGTTGGTCACCAGGTTCGGCAGCGAGTCGATCTCGATGATGTTGATGATCCGCAGGCTGCTGTACTTCGACTGACCCTGGATCGCGGCGATCGGGTCGATGTACTGGGCCTTGTACTTCGGCAGCTCGTCCGGACCCAACTCACCGTTGGAGGCGAGCGCCGAGCAGTCCCGGCCGGGCAGGTTGTAGATCACGAACTGGATGTAGCCGGCACCCTGGCGCAGTGCCTCGTCCAGGTGCTCCTTCACGCCGAAGGCGCCGTTGGAGCTGCTGTTCGGCGTGCCGTTGATCGCGGCGATCCGGTCCAGCCAGACGGCGGTGGGGTTGTTCGAGACCCGACTTCCGCCGGTCTCGGCGTCCGCCTTGGCCTTCCACTCCGGGTTCACGTAACCGCGGACCCCGGCGTACGGGTTGTCGACCTTGGTGCCCGGCGGCGGGGTGGTGGTGGGCGGCGGGTCGGTGGGCGGCGGGTCGGTCGGCGGAGGCGTGGTGGTCGGCGGGGGCGTGGTCGGCGGGGTGGTGCCACCGTTGCAGACCACGCCGTTCAGGGTGAACGAGGTGGGCTTCGGGTTGCTGCCGCTCCACGCGCCGTTGAAGCCGATGCTCGTCGACGCGCCGGTGGCCAGAGTGCCGTTGTACGACATGCTCCGGGCGGTCACCTGGCTGCCGGACTGGGTGAACGTGGCCGACCAGCCCTGCTGCACCCGCTGGCTGGAGTTGGGGAAGGTCCAGCCCAGCGTCCAGCCGTTCAGCGCGTCGCCGACGTTCTTGATGGTGATGTTCGCGGTGAAGCCGCCCTGCCAGTCGTTGCTCGTGTACGCGATGTCGCACTGCGTCGCGGCCTGCGCCGCGGTTACCGGAATCGTTACGAGCCCACCGGCGACCAGGGCACCCGCGCCGGCGAGCGCGAGGGCCCGGCGTGGGCCGGTTAGCCTTCTCCACACATTCATGCCACTGATCTCCTTGGGCGAGACCGGGCCCACGTACGGCCCGGCGGGACGGCCCGATGGACGTCCTGCACGGACGGCCGTCGGCGCCAACGGGATTTTTGGGGGCGCCCGACCCGGACGGGCGATGGTGGTGGTGGTGCCCGGCCGAGACGTCGGCTGGTCGATCGGCGGCGGGATGTCGCCCCGGTGAACCGGGTGCCCTCGACTCCCTGCCTGCACGGTGTGGCTCTCTGAACCGCGTTCGCCGATTCTTGCATGGGAGCGCTTCCATGGCAATGGCTCGATGCGTGGCCGGGGTGGTCCGGACGATACCCCGGACCGGGCCCGACCGGTACGGGTCGCCCGGACCGGCCACTACCGCACCACAGAGGCAGGGCGGGAACGGCGAGCGCCGAACACCGTGCGAAACCCAGATGGTTGCGGGTCGCCTGAGACGACACTCAGCATCGAGAAAGCCGCGTACCACCCCTTCACCTCTTACTTGGATCAAAGGTCAAAACGCGAATCTTTCACTTCATAAGTCATGAAACGGTCTAACGTCGGTCTTAGCTCGGTTGTCGCCGGGCTCAGGACAACAGGGATGGAGTGACGCAGGTCATGGCTAAGAAGATGCTCGGGAAGGTCGTTGCGGGCGCCGCGCTCGGCGGCGCGTCGCTCCTGGTGTTCGCACCGGGGATCGCGTTCGCCGACGGTCACGACGACGGCAAGGTCTACGCCAAGCCGCACGTCGTCAAGGCCGGCGACGAGGTCAAGCTCCTCGAGATCTGCCCGGATCGGCAGGAGCACGCGTACGTGTGGTCCAAGGTCACCGGCAAGGTCAATCTCAAGCCGGCATCTGAGGACCGGGGCGAGGACCGCGAGTGGAGCGAGGAGGAGGACTCCTCCGACCACGACAAGGGCAAGGACCACGAAGGCAAGGACGAGAACGGCAAGGACGAGAACGGCAAGGACGAGCACGGCAAGGACGACAAGGCCAAGGACGAGAACGGCAAGGACGACAAGGCCAAGGACGACAAGGCCAAGGACGACAAGGCCAAGGACGAGAACGGCAAGGACGACAAGGCCAAGGACGACAAGGCCAAGGACGAGAACGGCAAGGGCGGCCAGGGCGGCGGCGCTGCCGCTGACGCGTACGGCGACGAGGACAGCAAGGACTGGAAGGGCGAGGAGCACGGCCAGGACGCCGAAGAGGGCCGTGACAAGAAGGACTGGGACTCCAAGGACGAAGACAAGAAGGACTGGGAGTCCAAGGACGAGCACGGCTCCGACTACGGCTCCGACAAGGGCTGGGAGAACAAGGACGAGCACGGCTCCGACAACGGCTCCGACAAGGGCTGGGAAAACAAGGACGAGCACGGCTCCGACAACGGCTCCAACAAGGGCTGGGAAAACAAGGACGAGCACGGCTCCGACAACGGCTCGGACAAGGGCTGGGAAAACAAGGACGAGCACGGCTCCGACAACGGCTCCGACAAGGGCTGGGAAAACAAGGACGAGCACGGCTCCGACAACGGCTCCAACAAGGGCTGGGAAAACAAGGACGAGCACGGCTCCGACAACGGCTCCGACAAGGGCTGGGAGAACAAGGACGAGCACGGCTCCGACAACGGCTCCGACAAGGGCTGGGACAAGGAGCGCGAGTTCGTCTACTACGGCGAAGCCACCGTCGCCAAGGACGCCAAGCCGGGTCGCTACGAGCTCAAGGGCTCCTGCGGCGAGGGCGAGCTGGTCGTGCTGCCGCACGGCGGTGTCGACGGTGGTGACGGCGGCGTCAGCACCGGCACCGACCGGGGTCTGGCCACCGGCGGGGCGGGCCTGCTCGGCGCTGCCGCGCTCGGCGGGATCGTGCTGATGCGTCGTCGGCGGACCGATGGTTCGCTCGTCTGACGTGACGGCGACACCGGCCGGCGGCCGCCACGGGAGACCGTGGCGTGCCGCCGGCACGGCCGTCGTCGTCACCCTCGCCATGGTCGGCGCCGGCATGATCGGCGCCTCGCTGAAGACCACGCCCACTCCCCGACCGCCGCAGCCGCTGGCCCAGGCCGGCCCCGAGGCCACCGCGCCGGCGAGCCCCGCCGACGATGCTCCGGCGGTCGACGGGCAACCGGCCGCTCAGGCACCGTCCGGGTTGGCCCGCTCGGCGCCGACGAGCATCGAGATCCCCCGGATCGGTGTCGACGCGACGATCATGTCGTTGGGCACCAACCCGGACGGCACCGTCCAGGTCCCGCCGCTGGACAAGGCCGACCAGGCCGGGTGGTACGAGCCCGGTGCGAGCCCGGGCGAGACGGGTAACGCGGTGATCGTCGGGCATGTGGACTCGGCGGTGCTCGGCCCGGCGGTCTTCTTCGACCTCGGCGCTCTCACCCCCGGTGACACAGTCACCGTGCGCCGCGCCGACGGGTTGCCAGCCACCTTCACCGTCGACTCGGTCACGTCGTACCCGAAGACGGCCTTCCCCACCGAGTTGGTCTACGGACCGAGCGACCGGCCCAGCCTGCGGGTGGTCACCTGCGGCGGCCAGTTCGACGAGGTTGCCAAGAGCTACCCGGACAACATCGTCGTCTTCGCCACCCTGGCGGTCTGACCGGCGACGAACGAACGCGGTCCGGCTGATCGGGGGTGACCCCGACCGGCCGGACCGCGTCCGGTGTGTCTGACCTCAGGCGGCCGCGGAGGTGCGCACCAGGGTGCGAATCTGACGCAGCAGCACCGACAGGGCGGCGAGATCCGCCCGCGACTCGTCGAACTCCCCCATCGCCCGTCGGGCTCGGTGGATGGAGGTGGCGTTCGACTGCTCCCACTGGTGCACCCGCTCGTGTGGCGGCAGGTCGCCCGGCGTGGAGTCCAGCACCTCCGCGGTGAGCGCTGCCAGCGCGGCGTACAGGTCGTACCGCAGCGCCATCCGGGCCAGTGTCTGCCAGCGGTCCTCCCGCGGCAGCAGGGAGATCTTCGACAGCAGCGAGTCCACCCGGAACAGGTCGGACAGCACGAAGTAGACCGAGGCCACCTCGCTGACGTCCCGCCCGCTGGCGTTCGCGGTCTCCACCACGTCCATCAGGCCGAAGCTGTACATCAGCCGGGTCGCCCGCTCCGCCAGCTCGCGGGGCAGCCCACGCTCGGTCATGGAGTCCATGTGCGCGGCGATGCCCTGGCGCTCGTTGCCGTAGAACAGTTCCTCGAGCCCTGGCAGCAGCCGGGTGACGCCGTCACGCAGCCGGGCGATCTCGGCCGGCACGTCGATCGGCGAGCGCCGGTTGGAGACCAGCCACCGCACCGCCCGGTCGAGCAGCCGGCGGGTGTCCAGGTAGACGCTGGTCTGCAGCTCCGGCGCCACCTTGTTGTCGAGCGCCTCGACCGCGTCCCACAGGTCGCGCAGGCCGAACACCTCGCTGATCACCACGTACGCCCGGATCACGTCGGCCGCGCTGGCCGCCGTCTCCTCGACCACGCGGAAGATGAACGAGATGCCACCCCGGTTGATCGCCTCGTTGACGAGCACCGTCGTGACGATGTCCCGGCGCAGCCGGTGCCGGCCCATCCGGTCGGCGAACCGCTCGCGCATCGGCGTCGGGAAGTAGTTGACCAGGACGTCCGTCGTCCACTCCTCGTCGGCCAACCCCTCGGTGAGGATCTCCCGCTCCAGGACGATCTTCACGTACGCGAGCAGCACCGCGAACTCCGGCGCGGTCAGGCCGGATTCGCTGCGAACCGCCAACTCCTCGTCCGGCGGCAACGCCTCCAGTGCCCGGTCCAACCCGCCCGACCGCTCCAGCTCGTTGATCATCCGGCGGTGCACCGGGAGCAGCGAGGCGGCCTGGGCCTGGGCGTTGTTGATCGCCCGGGCCTGGTCGTAGTTGTCCCGCAGCACCAGCTCCGCGACCTCACTGGTCATACCGGCCAGCAGTTCGTCCCGGTCGGCCATGCTCAGCTCACCGTCGGCCACCGCCGTGTTGAGCAGGATCTTGATGTTGACCTCGTGGTCGGAGGTGTCCACCCCGGCCGCGTTGTCGATGAAGTCCGTGTAGATCCGGCCACCGGTCAACGCGTACTCGATCCGGCCGAGCTGGGTCCAGCCCAGGTTGCCGCCCTCGCCCGCCACCCGGCAGCGAAGGTTGCGCCCGTCCACCCGGATCGCGTCGTTGGACTTGTCGCCCACCTCGGCGTTGGTCTGGGAGGAGGCCTTGACGTAGGTGCCGATGCCGCCGTTCCAGAACAGGTCCACCGGGGCGGTGACGATCGCCTTCATCAGGTCCTGCGGCGACATCTGCGTGACGTCGTCGTCCAGGCCGATCGCCGCCCGAACCTGCGGCGTGATCGGGATGGACTTCGCGGTACGCGGGAAGATGCCGCCACCTGCCGAGATCAGCTCGGTGTTGTAGTCCTCCCACGAAGACCGGGGCAGGTCGAACAGCCGTCGGCGCTCCGCGTAGGAGGTGGCGGTGTCCGGCTCCGGGTCGAGGAAGATGTGCCGGTGGTCGAAGGCGGCCACCAGCCGGATGTGCTCGGAGAGCAGCATCCCGTTGCCGAACACGTCGCCGGACATGTCGCCGACGCCGACCACTGTGAAGTCCTGGGTCTGGGTGTCCAGGCCCAACTCCCGGAAGTGCCGCTTGACCGACTCCCAGGCCCCGCGGGCCGTGATGCCCATCTTCTTGTGGTCGTACCCGGCGGAACCACCGGACGCGAACGCGTCACCCATCCAGAAGGTGTGCGCCTTGGAGATCTCGTTCGCGATGTCGGAGAACGTCGCGGTGCCCTTGTCGGCGGCCACCACCAGGTACGGGTCGTCGCCGTCGTGCCGGACCACGTCCTCGGGCGGCACGATCTGCCCGCTGACGATGTTGTCGGTGACGTCGAGCATCGCGCCCACGAACTCCTGGTAACAGGCGACCGCCTCGTCCCGGTCACCAGGCTTCTGCTTCAGCACGAAGCCGCCCTTGGCGCCGACCGGCACGATCACCGTGTTCTTCACCATCTGCGCCTTGACCAGGCCCAGCACCTCGGTACGGAAGTCCTCCCGACGGTCGGACCAGCGCAACCCACCTCGGGCCACCGGCCCGAACCGCAGGTGCACACCCTCGAACCGGGGCGAGTAGACGAAGATCTCGAACTTCGGCCGCGGCGCCGGCAGGTCCGGAATGGCCTGCGGGTCGAGCTTGAACGCCACGTACGCCTTCGGCCGCCCGTCGGCGCGCTTCTGGTAGAAGCTGGTCCGCAGGGTCGCCTCGATGAGCGTCAGGTACGAGCGCAGGATCCGATCCTGGTCCAGGCTCGCCACGTCGTCGAGCGCGCTCCGGATCGTCTCCACCAGCTCACCGCTGCGCTGCTGCCGCTGCTCGGTGCTCGACTCGCCCGGCGCGAACCGGGTCTCGAACAGCTCCACGAGCAACGCGGCGAGCTTCGGGTACGCGACGAAGGTCTGCTCCATGTAGTCCTGGGAGAAGACCGTGCCGGCCTGCCGCAGGTACTTCGCGTACGCCCGCAGCACCACCACCTGTCGCCAGGTCAGCCCGCCGCGCAGCACCAGCTCGTTGAACCTGTCCACCTCGGCCTCGCCGCGCCAGGCCGCCGCGAAGGCGTTCTCGACGTGCGGGCGCACCTCGGCCAGCTCGTGATGCCCCTCGGGCAGCATGAGGCCGAAGTCGTACAGGTAGACCCGACCGTCGATCCGGTCCACCTCGTACGGGTGCTCGTCGACCACCCGTACGCCGAGCGAGTGCAGCACCGGCAGCACCGCGGAGAGCATCATCGGCTCGCCGTACCGGTAGACCTTGAACCGGACGTCCATCGCCTCGGCCAGTTCCGCACCCGGCACCCGGGTGCCCGGTCGGGGAGCCAACTGCTTGCGGAACAGGTGCATCTCCAGCTGCCCGGGCTCCTCCAGCAGCTCCAGCTTCGCCAGGTCCTTCATCGCCTCGTACGGCGTGTGCCCGTCCTTGTAGCCCTCCGGGAACGCGTCGGCGTACCTGGTGAACAGGTGCTTGGCCTGCTCGTCGCCGAGCTTGCGTTCCAGCACCAGCCGGTAGTCGTCGTCCCAGAGCCGGGTGGCGTCGGCCAACTCCTCGGCCAGCAGGTCGGCGTCGATGTCGCCGGGCGGCCGGGTCGGGTCGGTACGGACGATGAAGTGCACCCGAGCCAGCATCGATTCGGTGACCCGGGTGGTGTAGTCCACCCCGACACCGTTCAGCTCCCGGAGCAGGATGTCCTGCATGCGTAGCCGGTTCTGCGTGGTGAACCGGTCCCGGGGCAGGTAGATCAGGCAGGAGATGAACCGCCCGTACGCGTCGCGACGCAGGAAGACCCGCAACTGCCGGCGGCCGGCCATCCGCAGCACGCCGACCACCGCGTGGTACAGGTCGTCGGTCTTGATCTGGAACAGCTCGTCGCGCGGGTAGGTCTCCAGGATCTGGATCAGGTCCTTGCCGGAGTGGCTGCGCTGGCTGAGGCCGGAGCGGTCCAGCACCTCGGCCACCTTGCGGCGCACCACCGGCAGCTCGCGGACGCTGGTCCGGTACGCGGCCGTCGAGAACAGGCCCAGGAAGCGCCGCTCACCGATCACGTCACCGGCGGAGTTGAAGATTTTGAAGCCGATGTAGTCCAGGTACGCCGAGCGGTGCACTGTGGCTCGGGAGTTGGCCTTGGTGATGATGAGCAGGCGCTTCTCCAGCACCTTCTCGTGCGCCTCGGGCGTCATCGAGGACAACGACCGTGCCTCCGGCGAATCCGAGCGCAGGATGCCCAGACCGGTGCCGAGCACCGCCTCCAACGCCTTGCCGTCGACCGGGTCGGCGGCGTCGCCGCCGTCGGCGTCCACCAGCCGGTACTCGCGGTAGCCGAGGAAGGTGAAGTGGTCCTGGGCGAGCCACCGCAGCAGCTCCACCGAGTCGGTGATGTCCTTTTCCGGCACCGGTGGGCGGTTGTCGGAGGTACGGGCCGAGGCCAGCTCGTCGGCGAGCGCGAGGGCACGCTGACGCATCTTCGGCCAGTCCTCCACCGCCTCCCGCACGTCGGTGAGCACCCGCTGCAACTCGCGGCGCAACCGGTCCCGCTCGGCCGCGTCCCGGACCGGGTCGATCTCGATCCGCATCCAGCTCTCGATGATGTCGCCGGCGATCGCGTCGTCCGGTTCCACATCGGCGGAAACCTCGGCGAGCCGACCCAGCGGCTCCCGCCGCACCACCACCAGCGGGTGCACCAGCAGGTGCACGTCGAGGTGGTACGAGTTGAGCAGCGCCGTCACCGAGTCGACCAGGAACGGCATGTCGTCAGTGACGATCTCGACGACGGTGTGGTGCTGGTCCGCGTGCGGTTCGTGGATCCGCAGCTTCAACTCGCCGGGAACCCGTTGCTGGGCGAGGTCCCGGTGCGCCCGGGCCGCGTCGAGCATTTCCTCCGCCGTGAAGCCGACCAGCTCCTCGTCCGGGGCGAACCGCCAGAAACGGCCGACAAGTGTCGCCGCGTCGTGGTCGTCCCCCGCGAGCGCGACGGCCTGGGCCACCAGGCGCTCCGCGTTGGGAACTGGTTCGTCGAGCTCGGCGTCCTCCACGTCGTCGGCCAGCGCCTCGACTGGCAGACCAAGATCGTAGATGGTGTCGATGCTCGACCCGGTCAGCCCGGTGACTCCCGTGTCGAGCCGGCCGTAGCCGTCCCCGTCGGTCGCCGAATCGAAGCTGTCATCGTCCCGGCCGGAGTCATCCTGCCGGAGGTCGGGTTCCGGTTTGATCGCCGGACGCCGGTCCATCGGTGCCACTCCCCTCGACCCACCGCGTTGTGGGTCACTCTGCCGCCCAGCCTAGGCCCTGTCGTTCTGCGCCTTCGTCGGCGGACCACTGGCCGGACGTCCGGATCGGGACTTTGTCCTTTCACCCGTTGCGGGTCCGAGGTTGGCCGGCTGCGGGATACCCCGCCACGCGATGTTCATCACACGGGGGCGGGCCGTCTTTGAGCGCGGCCGAGCACCTGGGGGACGTTGGGGACGCTGTTCGCGTACTACCGTGCGGGGGCAGTCCGAGATCGGAAGGACCAGCTTCATGCCCTTGTCGTACCCTCGGCCCCACCGGCCGAACCCCACCCGTCGCCTGGCCGCCGCCGTCACCAGTGCGGTGCTCACGGCGGGCGTCCTGGTCGGTTGCTCGGGTGACGACGGGCCGCAGCGCACCGTCGACGCGTTCCTGGCGGGCTGGCGCAGCGGCGACCTCCAGGCGGTCGGGCTGATCGACCCGGTCGGCGCGAAACTGCCGTCGGCGGACGTGGCGCGCGAGATCAAGGAACTTTCCGGCGAGTTGGCGGCCACCCCGCCCACGCTGACGCGTCGCGGCGAGCCGAAGGTCACCAAGGACATCGCGACCACCACGGTCCAGGTGGAGTGGGCCCTCCCCGGTCAGACCCGCTGGGCGTACGACCGGGAGGTGCGGCTCGCCCACGGCGACGACGACCAGTGGCAGGTGATCTGGGAGCCGAAGCTGGTGCACGAGCAGCTCACCAAGGGCGACCGGTTGGCGCTGCGCCGCGACGCCGCTGCCCGCGCCGCACTGCTGGACAACGCCGGCAAGCCGCTGGTGACCCCACGCACCGTGGTCCGGGTGGGTGTGCAACCTGACGGGGTCGCCGACATCAAGAAGCTCGTCAAGGACCTCGACGCGGCGTTCAAGGCCATCCGTCCGGCGCTGGTCCCGGGCGTCGACCTGGCCGACCTGCCAAAGCGGGTGGCCGAGGCCGAGCCGGGTGCCTTCGTCGAGGTGGTGTCGCTCCGCGAGGAGGCGTACCGGCAGATCAAACCCCGGATCTACGACCTGCCCGGCACCAAGTTCGTCACCGACAAGATCGACCTGGCGCCCACCCGCGAGTTCGCCCGTGCGCTGCTCGGCACCGTCGACCCGGCGCAGGCCGACGACCTCGCCGCACACCCGGACCGGTACGTCGTCGGCGACCTGGTCGGCCACGGCGGGCTTCAGGGCCGTTACGACGAACGACTGCGCGGCGGCCCCGGGCTGACCGTGGTGGTGGAACGTCCGGCCGAGGACGGCAAACTCGAACCCACCGGCGCCGAGTTGTTCCGTCGGGAGCCGCAGCCCGGGCAGGCGCTGAAGACCACGCTCGACGTGGCCGTCCAGAACGCGGCCGACGGGGCGCTGCGCGCCGAGTCGCGCCGGTCGGCAGTGGTGGCGCTCCGGATCAGCGACGGTGCCGTGCTCGCCGCGGCGAACGGCCCTGGGCCGGCCGGCGAGAATCTGGCCTTCGACGCCCAGGTGCCTCCGGGCTCCACCTTCAAAATGGTCAGCACGTTGGGCCTACTGGACCGGGGCGCCGTCACACTGGACGGGCCGGTGGACTGCAAGAAGACCTTCACTGTGGATGGCCGGTCGTTCAAGAACTCGGACAACTTCGAGCTCGGCTCGGTGCCGTTCCGCACCGACTTCGCCAAGTCCTGCAACACAGCGTTCGCCGCGCTGGCCCCGAAGCTCGGCGGCGACGGCCTGGCCGCCGCCGGCCGCTCGCTGGGCCTGGAGGGTCAATGGGACCTCGGCACGGACGCCTTCACCGGCAAGGTCTCGACGGGCGGCAGCCTGGCCGAGCAGGCCGCCGCGTCGTTCGGGCAGGGCACCACGCTGGTCAGCCCGATCGCCATGGCCGGCGCCACCGCCGCCGTCGCCCGTGGCCGCTTCGAGCAGCCGAAGCTGCTGATCGACCCGGCGCCGGCCAAGCCGGCCCCGGCAGGCGAGCAACTGAAGCCGGAATCCGTCACGGCGCTGCGCACGATGATGCGCGAGGTGGTCACCGCCGGCACCGGCAGCGCGCTCAAGGATGTGCCGGGCGAGGTGTACGGCAAGACCGGCACCGCCGAGTACGACGACAACCCGGCCCACACCCACGCCTGGTTCGTCGGCTGGCGGGGTGACGTGGCGTTCGCCGTCTTCGTGGAGAAGGGCGGGGCCAGCACCGCCTCGGCCGTTCCGATCGCCGAGCGCTTCCTCCGCGCCCTCCCCGCCACCTGACCTCGATCCCATACGCGCACCGGCCGGCAACCCGCTACGCCCGGGGCGGCCGGCCGGTGGGCCATGGCTCTGATCAACTCGGGTTCCGTGAAACCGCGCCATCCAAAGCGCTCGGATGCGCCGACTTCACGGAAACCGACTCGATCAGCGGCCGGCAAGCCGACGATCGGGTCAGGCAGTGTCGGCTTTGTGCAGATCTGCGCCGTTCTCGACAGCAGACCTCTGGCCCGACGTGTCCTCAACGACCGGCGGGACGCGCCGAAGCAGGCCCGGCCCGGCCGAGGCGGGCGGACCGACCGGCTCACGCTCGGGCGCGACCGGAACCCCCGACAACTCGGCATGGGCCGGTTCACCAGTGCTCGGCTGCTCCGCCGCCACCGAGTCGTCCGGGCCGGCATCGGCCGCGCCACGACCGGAGCCGGCAAGATCTACGGCGTCAGGCCCGTCCGGCCGCTCCGCAGACCCGTCCACCCCATTGGCCCGCCCGGCACCGTCGAACCCCTCGGGCCGCCCGGCACGGTCGAGCCCTCCCACCCCATTCGGCCGCCCGGCACCGTCGAACCCCTCGGGCCGCCCGGCACCGTCGTGCCCTTCCACCCCAGCGGAGCGCTGTGCACGATCGGTGGAAGCGGCACGCCGCGGGGAGGGCGTCGCTCGGGCCGACAGCAGTCGGGGCGGCACGGCTTCCGGGGCGGTCACCGGTGCCAGACCGGCGACCACCGTGTTGACGATCTCGGCCGCGTACGAGCCGTCCGGGTCGTAGTCGGGGTCGAAGACGGTCAGCTCCACGCCGAGGCAGTGCGGTGTGTCCACCAGGCCGGCGAGCAGGATTTCCAACTCGGCGAAGGCGATGCCCCCCGGGTCGGGAGCGTCCACGGCGGGCATCACCGCCGGGTCGAGCACGTCGACGTCGATGTGCACCCAGTAGCCCGCGCAGTCGGCGAGCTGCTCGTGCGCCCACTGGGCCGTCCGCGCGGCGCCTTCGGCGCGCAGCGCCGGCACGGGGCGGGTGGTGATCCCGGCGGCCTGGAGGTCTAGCCGGTATTCGTCCTGGGCACGGATGCCGAGCACCACCACGTCGATGTCGCGGAAGTAGGGCCGACGGCCCTCCAGGGCGGCCAGGTCGGCCTGCCCTCGCCCGGTGACCAGGGCCAGGTCCTCACCGGCCGCCGCGCCGACGTAGGAGGCGTTGCCGGGGTGCCGGAAGTCGGAGTGCCCGTCGACGAAGACCAGCCCGATCCGCCCACCGACGGCTTCGCCGAGGCGGTGCATGGCCAGGGCCGAGCCGAGCAGTACGGAACAGTCGCCGCCCAGCACCACCGGGAACTCGCCCCGGTCGATGATCGAGCCGATGCGTTCGGCGAGGGCCAGCGAGTAGTCGGCGATGTCCCGGGCGTGGCACACCCCGTCGCCGGGCCGCCAGTCGCCCGGGTCGTACCGGGCGGGCGTGACGCAGCCGGCGTCGCGGGCGCGGAGCCGGGCCAGCAGGTCGTGGTCGCGCAGCGCCCCGGGCGCTTTGGCGCAGCCCGGGACCGACGTGGGCGTCGGCGGCCGTAGACCGAGATTTGTCGGCGCGTCGAGGACGGCGATCCGGCGCATCGTGAGCTCCCGTCCTCGTTGGTCGGGCGGGCCGGCCGGAACGCCGGCCCGCACTGGCGTGCTACGAACTCAGAACAGGGCGCTGGCCAGGGCCCGACGCGCCGAGGCGACGGCCGGATCGTCCGGGCCGGCGATGGAGAACAGCGAGACCAGGTGCTGGCGAGCCGTCTCGCGGTCCTCGCCGGCGGTGCGCCGGACCAGACCGACGAGCCGCGCGTACGCCTGCTCGGCCAGACCGCTGAGCACCTCGATGTCGGCGGCCAGCAGTTGGGCGGCGACGTCGTCGGGGGCGCTCTCGGCGGCGGCCAGCGCGGCGGACGGGTCGGCGCCTGCCACCCGGCGGGCGACTCCGACCTGGGCCAACCCCGCCGTGGCCGCGGCGTCCGCCGGGGCGTCGGCGAGGATCTTCCGGTACGCCTGCTCGGCGGCGTCCAGATCGCCGCTCATCAGCGCGTCGTCGGCCTCGTCGAGGCGGGGGTCCTCCGGTTCGGCGACTGTCACGCCGCCGGCCTTGAGCACGGCTTGGATCCACTGCCGCAGCTGCGCCTCGGGCACCACCCCGGAGAAGGCGTCGACCGGCTGGCCGCCGACGACCGCGTAGACCATGGGGATGCCCTGCACCCGGAACATCTGGGCGATGCGCGGGTTTTCCTGCACGTCGACACGGGCCAGCACCCAGGTGCCGTCACCTTCGGCGTTCAGCCGCTCCAGGACCGGGGCGAACTCGTCGCTCTCCGGGAAGCCGGCCGCGCCGAAGAACACGACGACGGGCGTGGCCATCGAGCGCTCGAGCACGTCGGTCTGGATCGTCGCCTCGGTGACGTCCACGATGGCGGTGTCACCGCCGGCTGTGGGTGCGCCGGGGACGGTGCTGGACGGGCCGCCCTGCGGGGGCGTGCCGGGGCGGGTACTTGCTGGTGCGGGGCCACGCAGCGTGCTGAGGTCGACCGCGCCGCGGGTGAAGATCGACGAGGTGATCCGTGGGTCGCTCATGGTTACCTAGTCTCGCACGTGAGCCCCCGATCTCAGCTCACCCGCAACCCCGACGTTGCAACTCTCACGCCCCCGGCCCTCACCCCAGCGATCTTGCACTTTCTGTCGCCGGTACGCCACATTCATGCCTTATGCCGCCGCACAAACTGCAAGATCGACGGGGTGAGGGTGCGCCCGGGCGGGCCGGGGGGTTTGGGTCAGAAGCGGGCTGGTTCTCGGTAGGTGCCCCATTCGGCTCGCAGGGCGTCGCAGATCTCGCCGAGGGTCGCCTCGGCGCGGACCGCGTCGAGCATGGCGGGGATCATGTTCTCGTCGGTACGGCTCGCCGCGATCATCCGGGTGACCGCGGCGCGCACCGCCTCCTCGTCCCGCGCGCTCTTGCGTTCGGCGAGCACCCGGCGCTGCTCCAGCTCCACCTCGTGCGAGATGCGCAGAATCTCCAGTTCCTTGGCGGTAGTGCTCGTGTGGCAGTTGACGCCGACGATCTTCTTGTCGCCCTTCTCGAGGGCCTGCTGGTAGACGAAGGCCGACTCGGCGATGTGCCCGGTGAACCAGCCGTCCTCGATACCGCGCAGGATCCCCGAGGTCATCGGGCCGATCTGGTGCGGACCGTCCCCTCCGAGCTGCCGGATCCGGGCGAAGATCTCCTCCGCCTCGGCTTCGATCTTGTCGGTCAGCGCCTCGACGTACCAGGAGCCGCCGAGCGGGTCGGCCACGTTCACCACTCCGGTCTCCTCCATCAGCACCTGCTGGGTACGCAGGGCGATCTCGGCCGACTCGTCGGTGGGCAGCGCCAGGGTCTCGTCAAGCGCGTTGGTGTGCAGCGAGTTCGTGCCGCCGAGCACCGCCGCGAGCGCCTCGACGGCGGTGCGTACGACGTTGTTGACCGGCTGCTGCGCGGTCAGCGACACCCCGGCGGTCTGCGTGTGGAACCGCAGCCACAGGGCCTTGTCGCTGGTCGCGCCATAGACGTCGCGCAGCCAGCGGGCCCAGATCCGGCGGGCGGCACGGAACTTGGCGATCTCCTCGAAGAAGTCGAGGTGCGAGTCGAAGAAGAAGCTCAGCCCCGGCGCGAAGACGTTCACGTCCAGCCCGCGCGAGAGGCCCAGCTCGACGTAACCGAAGCCGTCGGCCAGGGTGTACGCCAGCTCCTGTGCGGCGGTCGAGCCGGCCTCACGGATGTGGTAGCCGGACACCGACAGCGGCTTGTAGCGCGGGATCTCGGCGGCGCAGTATTCCATCAGGTCGCCGATCAGGCGCAGGTGCGGCTCCGGGTCGAAGAGCCACTCCTTCTGCGCGATGTACTCCTTGAAGATGTCCGTCTGCAGGGTGCCGTCCAGCGTGGACAGGTCGGCGCCCTGCCGCTCGGCGGCGACGAGGTACATGCAGAACACCGGCACGGCCGGGCCGGAGATGGTCATCGAGGTGGTCACGCTGGCCAGGTCGATGCCGTCGAAGAGCGCCTGCATGTCGGTGGCGGTGTCGACGGCCACGCCGCAGTGGCCGACCTCACCGAGCGCCTGCGGGTCGTCCGAGTCGCGGCCCATGAGCGTCGGCATGTCGAACGCCACCGAGAGCCCGCCGCCGCCGGCGCCGAGGATCATCTTGTAACGCTCGTTCGTCTGCTGCGCGTTGCCGAAGCCGGCGAACTGCCGGATCGTCCAGGTCCGCCCGCGGTAGCCGGTCGGATACAAACCCCTGGTGTACGGATATTCGCCCGGCCATCCGATCCGTTCGAAGCCCGGATAGGTGGCGCCCTCCGGCGGCCCGTAGACAGGTTCCACGGGCATTCCGGAGAGCGTGGTGAAGTCCGCGTCCCGCTTGCGCGCGGCGTCGTACCGGGCCTGCCAGCGCGCCCGTCCGGCGTCGATCTCGTCGGCGTCCATGAGCAGGGCTCCTCCTCGGGTCCTCGACTGCACGTCGAGTGTAAGGCCCCTACCTGAACGATCGCTAAGTCACGCCGTACCGGCGGGTAACGGGCGGCCCGGCAGCCACCGGGCGGCCACACCTCAGAGGCCGGCGCCCGGCTGGTTCATCTCGATGTCGTCAACCGTGACGTTGACCTGGGTGACAGTCAGGCCGTACTTCTCCACCGCCTCGATCACCGCGGCCCGTACCGCCTCGGTCACGTCGACCACGACGTGCCCGGCGTCGATCACGAGGACCACGTTGATGACGGCCGAGCTGCCCTTCACGTCGGCCGAGACGCCCCGGCGGGCGTCGCCCACCTCGTCCAGGCCGATCTTGTCCAGCACGCTGTTGAAGAAACGGGAAACGTCACCGCCGAGATCGGCGACACCGGGCACGGCACGAGCCGCCGCGCCGGCGATCTTCTCCACGACCTCGTCGGAAACCGACGTGACACCCCGGGCCGCGCCCGTCGCGGGCTGCACTGCGCCGGCGTTCTCCACCGCGTCCGTCATGATCACATCTCCCCTGGTCCCGGTACACTGTGGACCGACCGGTTCGTCAGCCCGCTTCGCGGCAGCCTCGCTCCCGGCCACGCGCCGCGAGCCTACTAAAACCGGAGTGACATTCGCTTGCGGCCGGTAGGCGTGCTCCCACCGGCCACCCGGCGACGACGTCGGGGGGGTACCGGACCACGCCGGCCGGGCCCCTCCACAGTGGGCGGGTCGTCGGCTCAGCGGGCGAGCTGGGCGAGCAGTTCGTCCGCCGCCGTGTACGGATCGGTGGTACCCTCGGCGACCTTCGTCGCGAACGTGGCCAACTCCGTACCGTCGCGCAAGGAGCCGATCCGAGAGCGGAGGGTGCCGAGCGCGATGGCCTCGATCTCGGCGGCGGCCCGCGCCTCCTGGCGGCGGCGCAGCCCGCCGTGCTCGACCAGCCAGCCCCGGTGCTTGTCGATGGCGGCGGCGATGTCGTCGATGCCCTCGCCGCGCGCGGCGACCGAGCGGACCACCTGCGGCCGCCACTGCCCCGGCCCGCGCTCACCGAGAGCGATCATGCCCTGAATGTCGCGGACGGTGGCGTCGACGCCGTCCCGGTCGGCCTTGTTGACCACGAACACGTCGGCGATCTCCAGGATGCCGGCCTTCACCGCCTGGATGGCGTCGCCCATCCCGGGGGCGAGCAGCACGAGCGTCGTGTCGGCAAGTGAGGCGACCTCCACCTCGGCCTGCCCGACGCCGACGGTCTCCACAAGCACCACGTCGCAGCCGGCGCCCTCCAGCACCCGGACCGCCTGCGGCGTCGCCGCGGCCAGCCCGCCGAGGTGCCCCCGACTGGACATCGACCGGATGTAGACCCCGGGGTCGGTGGCGTGATCCTGCATCCGCACCCGGTCGCCGAGGATCGCTCCGCCGGTGAACGGGCTGGACGGGTCGACAGCCAGCACGCCCACCCGGTGCCCGCGCGTCCGCAGCGCGCGGACCAGCTCGTTCGTCGTGGTCGACTTGCCCACCCCGGGCGAGCCGGTCAGCCCGACCACCTGAGCCTGCCCGGCGTACGGCGCCAGCGCCGCGGCGATCGCCGGCAACAGCGCGTCACCGTTCTCCACGAGCGTGATCAGGCGGGCCACCGCACGCGGGTCGCCCGCGCGGGCCCGCTCGACAAGCAGCGGTACGTCCCGGCTACGACGCACCGACGTGGTGCCCGCCGCCGGGACGTGCTCGACCGCCTCGCTCACTGCGTCATCTTTGTTCGCGCCCGCGGGGCTCGCAAGATCGGCTCGCTCCTCGCGCTCACCGGCTGGCCGCGGTGTTTCCCGGCACGTGAATGATCAGCGCGTCGCCCTGGCCACCGCCGCCACAGAGCGCCGCAGCGCCGGTGCCACCGCCGCGCCGCTTCAGCTCTAGGGCGAGGGTGAGTACGAGGCGCGCGCCGGACATCCCGATCGGGTGCCCCAGCGCGATCGCGCCGCCGTTGACGTTGACCCTGTCCGCACTGATCCCGAGGTCCCGGATGGACTGGATGCCGACCTGCGCGAACGCCTCGTTGATCTCGATGAGGTCCAGGTCCGTCACGCTCAGGCCACCCTTCTTCAGGGCGTGGTTGATCGCGTTCGACGGCTGCGAGTGCAGGGAGTTGTCCGGGCCCGCCACATTGCCGTGCGCACCGATCTCGGCCAACCAGGTCAGCCCCAGTTCCGTTGCCTTGGCCTTGCTCATCACGAGCACCGCTGCGGCGCCGTCGGAGATCGGCGACGAACTGCCGGCGGTGATGGTGCCGTCCTTGGCGAACGCGGGACGCAGCTTGGCCAACGACTCGACAGTGGTGTCCGGGCGGATGCCCTCGTCCTCGCTGATCACCAGCGGGTCACCCTTGCGCTGCGGAATGACCACCGGGGCGATCTCGTCGGCGAAGTGGCCGTTCTTCTGCGCGGCGGCGGCGCGCTGGTGGCTGGAGGCGGCGAAGGCGTCCTGCTCCTCGCGCGAGATGCCGTGCCGGGCGCCGAGCCGCTCGGTCGACTCGCCCATCGAGCAGCAGTCCCAGGCGTCGCTGAGCCCGTCGTGTGCCATGTGGTCCTTGACCACCACGTCGCCGTACTTGTAGCCGGTGCGCTGGCCCATCAGCAGGTGCGGGGCGTTGGTCATCGACTCCATGCCCCCGGCCACCACGATGTCGAACTCGCCGGCCCGGATCAGCTGGTCGGCCAGGGCGATCGCGTCCAGGCCGGAGAGGCAGACCTTGTTGATGGTCAGCGCCGGCACCGACATCGGTACGCCGGCCTCGACCGCCGCCTGCCGAGCCGGGATCTGACCGGCACCGGCCTGCAACACCTGGCCCATGATCACGTACTGGACCTGGTCCGGACTGACGCCGGCACGCTCCAGCGCCGCCTTGATGGCGATCCCGCCGAGCTTCGTGGCCGGGAGGTCCTTGAGGTTGCCCAGCAGCCGGCCCATCGGGGTCCGCGCGCCGCTGACGATCACCGAAGCCATGCCTGCCTCCGAAGGGGTGCCGAGCTGTACGCCTTAACGATTGTTCGGCCAGACTAGCGCCATGGCAGAGAACTCCCCCGTCGAGCCCGGTGCGGACTACGTCACAGACATCGGGCTTCGCAAGATTGACCACGTCGGGATCGCCGTGGCCGACCTGGACGCCGCGATCGACTTCTACCAGCGGACGTTCGGGATGCGCTGCGTCCACGTGGAGACCAACGCCGAGCAGGGCGTTCGGGAGGCGATGTTGGCCGTCGGGCCGACCACCGAGGGCGGCTGCGTGCAGTTGCTCGCCCCGCTCACCCCGGAGTCGACGATCGCGAAGTTCCTGGACCGCAACGGGCCGGGCGTGCAGCAGGTCGCGTACACCGTGGTGGACATCGACGCGGCCTGCGCGGCGCTCCGCGAGCGCGGCATGCGCCTGCTCTACGACACCCCGAGGCGTGGCACCGCGGACAGCCGGATCAACTTCGTCCACCCCAAGGACGCCGGCGGCGTCCTCGTCGAACTCGTCCAACCCGCCCCCACCCCCCACTGACCCCCCACCCCCCCCCACTGCCCCCGCCCCCGGGCGCCCCGCGCCCTCGCCTTGTTGATCAAGAGGTTTGCGTCAGCCTCGGCCCTTCAGATGACCGAAAGCTCTTGATCAACGGGGGTGGCGGTCCGTCGAATCGGGCGGGCGCGCACGTCAGTGCGCGGTTGGCGGGGTGGCTGGACACCTTCACGCATCGGCGGATGCAGTTTTTCACAGAGGACTTCCCGGCCTAGCTACCGTTCAGTAACGTCCGGCCCCACAGGAGCGCGACCGGTGCCGGATGTGTCGAATGCCGACATGGCGGGTCGTGCCCACCGGCGCCGACGATGGCAGCACCCGGGCCCGTGCGGGTGCGGACGAACCGGAGGTCACCGTGCAGGACATCCTCGAAGCGATCATGGCGGCGGAGGAATCGAACGACCCGGACCGCGAACTCGCCGGCGTCGCCGGACTGCCCGTACCGGAGAGCTACCGGGGCGTGGTGGTCCGCGCCGAGGAGTCCCGGATGTTCGACGGCATGGCCACCCGGGACAAGGACCCGCGCAAGGCTCTGCACGTGCAGGAGGTGCCGACGCCGGAACTCGCGCCGGGCGAGGCGCTGGTCGCGGTGATGGCCAGCGCCATCAACTACAACACGGTGTGGACCAGCATCTTCGAACCGGTCTCCACGTTCAGGTTCCTTCAGCGCTACGGGAGGGTCTCCGAGCTGACCCGCCGGCACGACCTGCCGTACCACGTGGTCGGCTCGGACGCGGCCGGCGTGGTGCTGCGCACCGGCCCCGGGGTGACCCGGTGGGCGCCCGGCGACGAGGTCGTCGCGCACTGCCTGTCCGTCGAGCTGGAGGACGCGGCCGGTCACGACGACACGATGCTCGACCCGCAGCAACGGATCTGGGGCTTCGAGACCAACTTCGGCGGGCTGGCCGAACTGGCAGTGGTCAAGGCCAACCAACTGATGCCCAAGCCACGGCACCTGAGCTGGGAGGAGGCGGCCAGCCCCGGGCTGGTCAACTCCACCGCGTACCGGCAGCTCGTCTCGCACCACGGTGCCAACATGAAGCAGGGCGACGTGGTGCTGATCTGGGGGGCCTCCGGCGGACTCGGCGGGTACGCCACCCAGATGGCGCTCAACGGCGGCGCTATCCCGGTCTGCGTGGTGTCCTCACCGGAGAAGGCCGAACTGTGCCGCCGGATGGGTGCGGAGCTGGTCATCGACCGGGCCGCCGAGGGCTTCCGCTTCTGGAAGGACGAGGAGACCCAGGACACCGACGAGTGGCGGCGCTTCGGCGAGCGGATCCGCGAGCTGACCAGCGGCGAGGACCCGGACATCGTGTTCGAGCACCCGGGTCGGGAGACCTTCGGCGCGAGCGTCTACGTGGCCCGGCGCGGCGGCACCATCGTCACCTGCGCCTCCACGAGCGGCTTCCAGCACCAGTACGACAACCGCTACCTGTGGATGCACCTCAAGCGGATCGTGGGCAGCCACTTCGCCAACTACCACGAGGCGTGGCAGGCCAACCGCCTGGTCGCGCTCGGCAAGGTGCACCCGACGGTGTCGCGCACCTATCCGTTGGAGCAGACCGGCCAGGCCGCGTACGAGGTGCACCGCAACGCCCACCAGGGCAAGGTCGGCGTGCGCTGCCTCGCACCCACCGACGGGCTGGGCGTCCGCGACGGTGAGCTGCGGGCCCGGCACGAGGACGCGATCAACCGGTTCCGGGGTCAGTGAGCGGCACCGTCGGTCCCGGGGCCAACCGCGCGGCACCCGCCGGTCCCCGGCTGCTGACCGGTACGACCGGTTGCGGCACCCGGCCGGACGGTGGAACGCCGGATGACCATTGCGCCGATCGCTCATTGTTCTTCCGCCCCCATTAGCGGATAACCCACCCGGATCGAACAAAGGGCCTCGGGGTAACCCCGGGGCCCTTTTCCGCGTCACGCTGCGTGGCGTCCGACAGGCCGGGACCTGCCAAGACCGCCGATTGGTCCAACCTCGCCGATGGCGGGAGTTGACCATGTAAAGAGGGCACGAAAGCTTCGCACCGCTCTTGCGAAGCACCCTGGGGCGTCTGCCAGTATGTCCCAATGCCCCAGCAGCAGTCCTCCCCTCTCGCGTTCTTCGATAACGCGAACTCGCAGCCAGATTTCACCGTTGGCCTGCGCGGATACAACACCCATCAGGTCGACGACTTCCTCGGCCGGATGACCGCCGCGCTGACCCAGTCCGAGCAGGCACGTGCCGAGGCCGAGCAGCGGATGAACGACGCCCAGCGTCGACTCCGCCAGGCCGAGCAGCGCATGAGTGCGCTGGAGCAGAAGCTCACCGACACGAACAAGCAGCTCGAAGAGAACAGCCGGCCCACCCTCTCCGGTCTCGGCACCCGCGTCGAGCAGATCCTCCGGCTCGCCGAGGAGCAGGCCAACGACCACCGCAACGAGGCCAAGCGCGAGTCGGAGGGCATCCTCTCCGCCGCCCGCCTCGAGGCCCGTGAGATCACCGACAAGGCCCGCGCCGAGGCTGCGGCCATGAAGGCGAGCGCCGAGCGCGAGGCGGGCAACCTGCGCACGGCAGCCGAGCGCGAGGCCGCCGAGGTTCGGGTGCAGGCCCGCCGCGAGGCCGACACGCTGCGCGCCGACGCCGACCGGGAGACCAAGCAGCTGCGTACGGTCACCGCGCACGAGGTGGCCGAGCTGAAGTCGACAGTCGAGCGGGAGGTCGCCACCCTCCGGGCCACCGCCGAGCGGGAGATCACCCAGCAGCGGGCGAAGGCCGCCCGCGAGGCCGAGGAGAAGCGCGCCGAGGCGACCAAGCTGCTCACCGACGCGCGGGACAAGCGCGACAAGGACCTGCAGGCCCTGGAGCTCCAGCTGGCCGAGCGGCGGGAGAAGGCCGAGCGCGAGGAGTCCGAGCGGCACGCCGCCCAGGTCGCGCAGACCCAGAAAATGGTCAGCGAGGCCGAGCAGCGGGCCCGGGCCGCGCAGGAGCGGGCCAAGGAGATCGAGCAGCGCGCCGAGGCGCGGCGGGTCGAGTCGGAGCGCAACGCCGCCGAGACCGTCGACAAGGCCAAGGCGCACTCGGAGAAGACCCTCCACGAGGCTAAGGCCGAGTCGCAGCGTCTGCTGACCGAGGCCCGCACCGAGGCGGAGCTGACCACGCAGGCCGCCCGCCGCGAGGTCGACGACCTCACCCGGCAGAAGGACGCGGTCACCTCGCAGCTGGGTCAGATGCTGTCCGGGCTCGCCGGAATCGTTCCGGGAATGCCGGCGCAGGCCGCTCCGGCTGCCAAGCCGGAAGCAAAGAAGACGGACGGCGGTCAGGAGCGGGTGCCCGCGGAGACTGCCGGCTGACGCGAGGCGTCAGTTCGGGGCATCGACGGCGCGAGGTGACACCGGGTAACCGGTGCCATCTCGCGCCGTGTGCGTTTCCCAGCCCGTGGTATCCGGTGGCCGCAACGAAGTGAAGTAGCTCCCACAAGGCCCGTCCGTATCGCCCCAGCAGGACCGGTTGCGTGTGAGGATGGGGGCATGTCGCACGGCGAGGAACTGTTCGCTCTCGGCGGGGACGTGACGACGGAGCCCAGCTTCGAGTCCGCTCTGCGGGGGTACGAGAAGAAACAGGTCGACCGGTATGTCGCGCGTGCCGAGCACGAGATCGCGACCCTCGCATCGGAACGGGAACAGGCGTACACACAGATCCACAAGCTCGCCGGCCAGGTCGAGGTTCTGCAACGCGACCTGACGCAGGTGCGCAAGCAGATGAACGTGGTCGACCGGGCGTCGTTCCGGCACCTCGGCCCGCGGGTCGAGTCGATCCTCACGCTCGCCGAGGAGCAGGCCGAGCAGATTCTCGCCGACGCGAACGGGGAGATCGAAGCCCGTCGTGCCGCTGCCGAGCACATCATCGAGGAAGCCCGCGAGCAGGCCGCACGGGCTCTGAAGGACTTCGAGATCGCCCTCGCCGCCCGGCGCGCGGAGGAGGAGCGGCACAGCGCCGCCCAGCGGGCCGAGGCGGATGCCGCCCTGCGGTCGGCCAAGGACGAGTCGGCGCAGTTGCGCAAGGCGGCGCAGGACGCGCTGGCGAAGGCCCAGCAGGAGGCCACCCAGCTACGCGATTCCGCCAAGGAGATCCACACCCGCGCCCAGCAGGAGGCCACCAAGCTGCGCGAGACGGCCCGCGAGACGCTGGCCAACGCTCGGCAGGAGGCCAGCGACCTGCGCGATGCTGCCAAAGAGGTGCATGCCAAGGCGCTTCAGGAGGCCAAGCGGCTCACCGACACGGCGACCGAGGCCGGGCGGGCCACGCACGCCAAGGCGCAGCAGGAGGCCAAGCAGATCATCGACGACGCGTCGATGGCCGGGCGGGCCACCCGCGCCAAGGCGCAGCAGGAGGTCGAGCGGCTGACGACCCAGGCCACCGAGTCGGCGAAGCGCAGCCGCGGTGAGACCGAGGCGTACGTGCAGCGGATGCGCTCCGAGACCGAGGCGTACGTGCAGCACACCCGGGCGCAGACCCAGCAGGAGTTGGGCGCGTGGCGGGCCGGGGTCGAGCAGGAGGTCAACTCCCGTCGGGAGGCTGCCGACCGGGAGTTGGCGCAGCGACAGTCAGCGGCCGAGCAGGAGTTCGCCAAGCGTCGCGACGAGTTGGACAAGCAGCACGCGGCCCGCCAGCAGGAGCTGGAGGCCGGGTTTGCCAGCCGCCAGCAGGAGCTGGAGGGCGGGTTCACCAGTCGTCGGGACGAGTTGGAGACCGAGTACTCCAGCCGCAAGGACGAGCTGGAGACCGAGTACGCCGCTCGCAAGAACGAGATCGAGCAGGGCGCGGCCGGCATCCGTCAGGCCGCCGAGCAGGACGCCACGGCGCTGCGCCAGCGGTCCGAGTCGGAGGCCGCCGAGCTGCTGCGCCGGGCCGAGACCGAGGCCGGCGACAAGCGCCGCAAGGCCGACGAGCACGTCGCGGCGTCCCGGCGACAGTTCGAGGAGTACGCGGCCACCACGCAGCAGCACCTGGCCACCACCCAGCAGCACCTGGCGGCGACCCAGCAGGAGTCGGCGGCGGGCCGGCAGCAGTTGGCCCACGTGATGCTGGAGATCGCTCAGGCTCAGCAGCAGTTGGCGGATCTGCGTCAGGAAACCTGGAAGGCCCGGCAGGAGTCCGACGAGTTCCAGCGTCAGATGTCCGAGCTGCGGTTGCAAAGTGTCGCCGGCCCGATCGACGGCCCCACCGCACCGGACGCGGCGGACGACGCGAGCGCGGGTGCGCCCGTCGGTGGGGACGACGGCGTGAGCGTTTCGGCAGGCGCGGCCGCCGGGTCAGGCACAGGCGCCGGGTCAGGCGCGGGCACCGGGCTGAAGGCCGAGCCCGCCGACACCAGGCAGCCGGTGAACGCGGGCGCGGACGAGTCCGGGCAGTCCACGACGCGGCCGGTGGCCGAGCCGGTGACCACGGTGGACGGTGGTACGGCCAGCGCCGGGGTGGACGGCGAGCCGACAGTGGCCGCCGTACCGGGCGAGGGTGGCCGGGGCGCCAAGCCCACCAGGATCACCAGCACCGGTGAGAACGGCAAGCGACCCAGCAAGCCGACCACCGACGAGCGCAGCGCCAAGCCCAGCAAGGTCACCATCGAAAAGGAGTGACGGGCGTCCGCCCGTCCGAGCTTCGAAATCTTGGACACTTTCCGTCATCGGCTGACGGAAAGTGTCCAAGATTCATTTCTGGGTGCGGTGGCGCAGCGGTGTCGTGGGGGTCCAGCCGGCCGCCACGAGGGCACGGCGGACGGTGTCGGCGACCTCGTCCGGGCGGGCGCGGACCAGCCAGGCCGGGAAGCGCAGGATCCGGTCGCCGGCGGTCCAGACGTCGTTCTGCCGACGCATGTCGGCCACCCACTGCCTGGCGTCCATGTGGTGTGCGCCGTCGATCTCGACCTGCACCCTCCACTCCCGCCAGTACGCGTCCAGCCAGCGATTCCGGCCGGCCGCGTCGATCCGATGTTCCTGCAGGTCGGGGGCGGGCAACCGGTGTCGGCGGCACAGCCGGACAAAATCGATCTCGGAGAGCGCCTGCGCGCCGCCGGCGATGTCGCTGACGGTCTGCCCGATCAGGCGTCGACGGGGGGCCCGAGGGAGGACGTCGAGTACTGCCTGCAACTCCTCGGGCAGCACCCGTCGTTGCTGACAACCGGCGGCCAGGACCGCCTGCGCCTCGTCCACGCCGGCCGCCCATCCCGCCGCGTCCACCAGGGCCCGCGCCGTCGTGGTGCGCGGTGGGCGGGCCCGTTGAAGATGAGCCTCGGGTAAAACCGTGGTGCGATGCACCAGCACGGCGGGCATGTCGATCGGGAGTCGACGCAGTGTGGTCCGCGCGGCACGGCGGGCTGCCGGCACCAGCACGTGCAGCGGCTCACGTCGCAGTCCCCGTACCCCGGCCTCGGCGGCGGCGGACACCCCGGCCAGCACCGCCCCCGGCCCGGCTGCCAGCACCGCCACCCAGAGCTGTTGGTCTCGGGTGAGTCGGCCGTTACCGGCCAGCAGGATCCCGCGACAGATCGACCGCCACCGACCGGAGCGAATCCGACCCCGTACCCGCGCCTCGCTGAGCAGGCCACGGACCTGCGCGGTCGTCAGCACGCCGGCCTGCTCGAAGGCGAGCCAGTCGAGTGCATCGGCGTCATCGGCGGGCAGCATCCGAACAGCTTTCGCCGTTGCGGGCCGCCGCACCACCAGATCTTGGACACTTACCGTCAGCGCGTGACGGAAACTGTCCAAGATCTGCACCGATCCCACCGGCGACGGTGGTCGGGTGCACACAGGGAGCACCGGATTGACGGTCTCGTGGGCGATGGAGACCATGAGGTGGCTACGCTGCTGGCGCGCTGGGCGATGATCAGTAACGGTGCGTCGGCCCGCCGCCAGTCGATCGACCTGTCGAAGAAAGTTGTGACCTCATGGACCTGACCGGCGCGCTGTGGCGCACGTCCAGCCGTACTGGCAGCGGAGACAGCGTCGCGGTGGCGGACAACCTGCCCGGGACGGTGGGGGTGCGGGACAGCAGGGACCCGGCGGGTCCGGTGCTGGTGTTCGTGGCCGTCACCAGTCGTCCGACGGCCTGAGCCGGGAGGTCGGTGGTGCCACAGCAGGACGCGTCCGGCGACGACAGGAACTTGACCCCCGGTCCTCCGTCACCGAAGAACCCACCGCCGGCGGAGACACCAACGCCCGCCGAGACACCACTGACAGCGACGACGCCACCGCCGGTGCCGGTCCCCGCCCCGGGAGTCGACCCGGAGGAGCCGCCGGCGGTGCCGTCCGGGAAGTTCGGCACACCGGGGCGGCCACTGCGCCGCAGCAGCTTCCTGCTCGGCTTCACGGGTGCGCTCGGCGTGCTGCTGGCGTACACCCTCTATCTGGGGATTCGCAATGCCGGCGGAATCCTCGTGCTGGTGGTGATCGCGCTCTTCCTCGCGGTCGGCCTCAACCCGGCGGTGGCCCGACTGGGCCGCTGGGGTGTGCCGCACGGCCTGGCGGTGGCGGCTGTCGCCCTGACCGTGGTGCTGCTGCTCTGCGGCGGCGTGGTGGCGTTGGTCCCGCCTATCGTCACCCAGTCCGGCCAGTTCATCGACCAGATCCCGAGCCTGCTGGACGAGTTGCGCCGCAACCCGACGGTCAATGATCTGGTGGAACGGTACGACGTGGTGGAGCGGGTGCAGGGCGCGGCGAACGCGCAGACGGTCGGGCGGGCGCTCGGCGGGGTGCTGGGCGGCGCTCAACTGATCTTCGGCACGGTGTTCCGGACGCTCACGGTGCTGGTGCTGACGATCTACTTCCTGGCCTACTTCGACAAGCTTCGCTCACTCGGTTACTCGTTGGTGCCCCGGTCCCGGCGGCAGCGGGTGCAGCTGATCGGCGACGAGATCCTCGCCAAGGTGGGCGCGTACATGGTGGGCGCGCTGAGCATCGCGGTGCTGGCCGGCGCGACCACGTTCGTGTTCGCGCTGATCGTCGACCTGCCGTACCCGTTCGCGTTGGCAGTGGTGGTCGCGGTGACCGACCTGATCCCACAGATCGGCGCCACCCTCGGCGCGGTGATCGTGAGTCTGGTCGGTTTCGCCGCCGACCTGCCCACCGGCATCGCCTGCGCGGTGTTCTTCCTCGTCTACCAGCAGGTGGAGAACTACGTCATCTACCCGAAGGTGATGCGGCGTTCGGTGGAGGTCAACGAGGTGGCCGCCCTGCTGGCCGCGCTGCTCGGGGTGTCGCTGCTGGGTGTGGTGGGCGCGCTGATCGCCATCCCCACGGTGGCCGCCCTGCAACTGATCCTGCGCGAGGTGGTGCTGCCCCGCCAGGAGCGCCGCTGAGCGTCGACCGGCCCGCCCCCGGAAGGGGCGGCTGGTCAGTCCGCTGTGGTGGCGGCCGGGCCGGGGACGGGGGTGTCGGAGAAGGCGGCCACCGTCCGGTCGGCGTACGCGCTGACGTCGCCGGCCTCCATCGGGCCGTCCCAGGTGGTCGGCAGCGGCACCTCGACGGCCGGGTTGACCCGCCTGACGATCTCGTCGAGCACCGTCTCCGCGTCGCCCACCCAGAGGTGCTTGGCACCCGGCACCCCGACCACCTCGGCCTGCGGCACGGCGGCGAACCGCTCCCGCGCCTCGGTGGGGCGCAGGTAGTCGTCGAACTCCGGCACCAGCGCCACCAGCGGCCGACCCGAGTCGGCCCAGGTGGTCAGGTCCTCGGGGGCGGAGAAGCGCAGCGGCGGGGAGAGCAGGATCGCGCCGGCGATCGCCGGGTCGCAGCCGTACTTCAGCGCCAGGTCGGTGCCGAACGACCAGCCGACGAGCCAGATGTTGGGCAGCTCGGCGAACTCCGCGTACTCGATGGCGGCGGCGACGTCGTACCGCTCGCCCACCGCGCCGTCGAAAGCTCCCTCGCTGGTGCCGCGGACGCTGCTGGTGCCCCTGGTGTTGAACCGCAGCACCGCCAGGTCGGCGAGTGCGGGCAGCCGCCAGGCCGCCTTGCGGAACACGTGGCTGTCCATCATTCCGCCGTGGGTGGGCAGCGGGTGCAGGCAGACCAGGGTGGCAACCGGCGGTCGGTCGGCCGGTAGGGCCAGCTCACCGACCAGCCGCAGACCGTCGGCGGTGTGCAGCTCGATGTCCTCCCGGCGGCCGGGCAGGATCGACGACGCGCGGATCGCTGTGCTCACCGCCCCAGTCTGTCGCGAAGTCTCCGCCGCCGCCCGCTCAGGCACGAACAGGGTGACCCAGGTCGCTACGCGGCAGCGCGGGCGGGTGGTTCAGTAGCGCGGGCTGCCCCGGCCGCGCTGCACCGCGGGCCCGCGCCGGTCCCGGGCACGCCAGCAGCCGCTGTGCCAGTGCCGCCGGTCGGTCAGGTCACCCAGGCCGTCCGCCGGCCAGGCCACCAGGTGCGCCACCCCGGGCCGGATCTCCTGGTCACAGCCGGGGCAACGGTACGTCTTGACCGACGCGCCCCCGCCGATCCCGCGCACCTGCCACGCGCCGTCGGTCCACTGCTGCACCGAGGCGACGCCCTGCCGGACGCGATCGGCGTCCAGGTTGGCGTTGTCGTCCCGGCGAGGGCGATTGCGACGGGGGCTCACAGTCACCAAGCGTACGGCCGTCCGGGGCGGTCACCAGGTCGCGGGTCGGTCCAGGTGCGCGGCGACCTGCGCCCCGCCCAACACGGTGGCCGCGTCGTCCTCGTCGTACCCCTGACCCATCCAGTTCGCGGTCAGGTGGGCCTGGGGAAAACCGAGCAGTTCGAGTTCCGTGCCCTGGGGAGCGGCGTAGCCCGGTCTGCCGCCGAGAGTCCGGTTGCCCTCGGGGCGGCTTCCGTTGATGCTGCGCGCGTACTGGAGCTGGACCTGAACGGCGCCGACAGTGGTGCCGGAGACCATCAGGTGCACACCGAATGCGGCCGGGAACGGCGCCACCGTCACCTCGCACCTGTTCACCCGGGCGCCCGCCGGCACTGTGGTGAGCCGCAGCGGACCACCGCAGCGGTGCGCCTGGTCGAGCCGCAACGCGGCGGCCACGTCGAACAGGTCCCGGTCGTCGTCGGCGACGGCGCTGGCCCGCGCGTACACCCCGGGGGCGGGTTGCCAGTGCCGCAGCCAGACCGTGACGCCGTACGGACCCTTGGCGCGCGCCACCGACCCGTCGAAGACGCCATTGGTGACCAGGTCCGGGACCAGCTCCGCCGGCAGGCCCTGCGCGCGCGGGGGCAGCGCCTCGGTGGACCCGGACAGCTCCAGGGTGACCGGACGTCCGTCCACGTCGAGACGTGCCATCTCCACACCGTTCTGCACCGACCAGGAGAGGTATCGAAGCCCATCCGGGGCGAACCCGAAGTGCAGCACCTGCGGATCGGCGCCGATCAGATCCGGTCGGGCGGCAGCGCCCGGCACACCGTCGGCCCGGGGCGGCACCACCGACACCGGGGGGTCGGCGGGTAGACCCAGGCCCGGAATCACGACGTCCGGACCGGAGTCGAGCAGCCGCCCCGGACCGATGGCCACGCCCAGGCCGAGCACCGCCGCCACACCGAGCGCGGTGCCGGCGGTGGTGCGCCGACGGCGTACCCGGGCACGGCCCCGGGTGACCGCAACGGCCAGCAGCCGGTCGGTGTCGACACCGCCCTCGGCGCGCTCGCGCAGCGTCTGGTCGATTC
Source organism: Micromonospora sp. NPDC005710 (assembly GCF_040630995.1). NCBI lineage: Bacteria > Bacillati > Actinomycetota > Actinomycetes > Micromonosporales > Micromonosporaceae > Micromonospora > Micromonospora sp. NPDC005710. The sequence goes on from NZ_JBEXYP010000003.1 coordinate 178,065, forward strand.
GCTGGTCGAGGTCTGTCACGGTCGGCTCCCGTTGGTGGCCGGGGCGCCGCAGCGCTCCCGGAGGTTGGCGAGTGCCCGCATCGCGTGGGTGCGGACGGTGACCGGCGAGCAGTCCAGGATCTGCGCGATGGTGGAGTCGTCGAGGTCCTCGTAGTACCGCAGCACGAGGACCGCCCGCTGACGGTCGGGCAGGCCGAGGATCAGCCGCCACATCTCGTCCCGGTCGGCGGCCTCACCGCCGAGGTCGCCACGGTGCGCCCGTTCGGCGAAGGTGTCGACGACCAGTTCGCGGTTGGACCGGCGACGCCACCAGGAGATGTTGGCGTTGACGAGCATGCGGCGCACGTACACGTCGGGCCGATCGGCGCGGGCGATCCGGCGCCACTGCACGTACGCCTGGGACAGCACGTCCTGGGTGAGGTCCTCGGCCCGGTGCTGGTCACCGGTCAGTAGCCGGGCGAGCCGGACCAGCGCCGGGCCCCGGCTGCTGACGTACTCCTCGAAGGTCACACTCTGCAGACGCGGTGGACACCCGCGGGCGTTGACGCGGTCAGCGGTGCGAGTGGTCGCGGAAGCCCCGGCGGGTCTTGCGGCCCAGGTAACCGGCGGTGACCAGGTGCTCCAGCAGCGGGGCGGGCGCGAAGCCCGGCTCGCGCAGTTCCAGGTACAGCTCGCGTTGGATGGCCAGGGAGACGTCCAACCCGACGACGTCGAGCAGCTCGAACGGGCCCATCGGGTAGCCGCAGCCCAGCTTCATGGCGTGGTCGATGTCGTCGGCGGTCGAGTAGCTGGCCTCGAGCATCTTCACTGCGTCGTTCAGGTACGGGAAGAGCAGCGCGTTGACGATGAAGCCGGACCTGTCGCCGCAGACGACGCCGGTCTTGCCGAGGGCGGCGCAGACGGCGCGGGCGGTGGCGGTGGCCTCCGGGGAGGTGCGGATGGTGCGGACGACCTCGACCAGCGGCATGACCGGGGCCGGGTTGAAGAAGTGCAGCCCCACCACGTCGGCCGGTCGATGGGTGGCCATCGCCACGTCGATCACCGGCAGCGACGAGGTGGTGGTGGCCAGCACGACGCCCGGTTTGCAGATCTCGTCGAGGCTCGCGAAGAGGGCCTTCTTGACGCTCAGCTCCTCGACGACCGCCTCGACCACCAGGTCGACGTCGGCGAGGTGGTCGAGCGTGGCGGACCAGCTGATCCGGCCGAGGGCGGCGTCGCGGTCGGCCTCGGTGAGCTTGCCGCGCACCACGCCCTTGTTCAGTGAGGTCTTCAGCGCCTCGCAGACCGTCGCGGACTTCTCCATGCCACGGGTCACCGAGACGACCTCGTAGCCGGCCTTCGCGAAGACCTCGATGATCCCGGTGGCCATGGTTCCGGAACCCACCACGCCGACCTTCGTGATGGCGCGCGCACCGTCGGCGAGCGCGGCCTCGGTGGCCGGCGGCGTCGCCTCATCCGGTACGACCACCGGGGAACCGGGCCGTTCATAGGTGTAGAAGCCCCGGCCCGACTTCCGGCCGAGCAGCCCCGCCGTCACCATCTGCTTGAGCAGTGGCACCGGGGCGTGCCGGCGGTCCCGCCCACCACGGCGGTACATGGTGTCCAGGATCTCGTACGCGGTGTCCAGGCCGATCAGGTCCATCAACGCCAGCGGGCCCATCGGCAGGCCGCAGCCGAGCTTCATCGCGGCGTCGATGTCCTCCCGGGTGGCGTAGTGCGCCTCGAACATGCCGACGGCGTGGTTGAGGTAGCCGAAGAGCAGCGCGTTGGCGATGAAGCCGGCCCGGTCGTTGATCGTGACGTCGACCTTGCCGAGCCGGGCGCAGAGCGCCTCGACGTCGGCGACCACCTCGGGGGCGGTGACGACGGTGCGGACCACCTCGACCAGCTTCATCACCGGGGCCGGGTTGAAGAAGTGGATGCCGATCACCTGGTTGGGTCGGCTGGTGGCGACCGAGATCTCGGTGACGCTCAACGAGGAGGTGTTGGTGGCGAGGATGGTCTCCGGCCGGCAGACCCGGTCCAGTTCGGCGAAGATCCGCTGCTTGAGGTCGAGGTGCTCGGGCACCGCCTCGATGACCAGGTCGACGGAGTGCAGCGCGTCCAGCCCGACGGCGAAGTGCACCCGCTCGTGCAGGGCGTCGCGGTCCGCCTCGGCGAGTTTGCCCTTGGCGACCGCCCGGTCGGTGGAGCCCTTGAGGGTGGCCCGGCCGCGTTCCAGCGCCGGCTCGGAGATCTCCACTGCCAACACGTCGATGCCGTTGCGGGCGAAGACCTCGACGATGCCGGCACCCATGGTGCCCAGTCCCACCACGCCAACGGTGCTGAACTCGCGCGCCACGACCGGCCTCCCCAGAGACTCCGCACGGCCACTGAACGGCCGCTAAGGTTATGCGCGCGAGTCTGCCACGTGACGCTTGGTTGTCGAGACGCCGTGGCCTATTTCACCCACGGCGCCGCCGCGCCGTCAGGCGGTCGCCACGCTGGTCAGGGCCAGCAACTCCGCGACGAACTCGGCCGGGCGCTCCAGGTGCGGGCTGTGACCGCAGCCGGGCAGCACCACCTCGTGGTACGAGCCGCCGGCCGCCGCGTACCTGTCGAGCACCGCCCGGGTCTGGCCGACCATCGGCTGCGGTGGGCAGGCGTCCGCGCCGGGCCAGCCGGGCACGAGATCCAGTGAGCCCAGGTACGCCAGGTCGAAGAGCGAGGTGTCCGAGACGATGACGTCGACGTCGCCGCGTACCCAGGTGACGGGTGGCTTCTCGGCGACGGCCACCAGCTCGTCGGCGAGCCGGAACCAGGTCGGCGCGAGCGCGTTGAGCACTCCGCGCTCCCCCGGCGCGGTACCCGGCCAGTTCTCCGACGGCACCGCGGTGCCCGGGTAGTTGTCGTCCCCGGTGGCGGTGGAGAGCACGGTGTCCAGCAGCAGATCCTCGTCCTCGCCCAACGACGTGGGATCGGCCACATAGGTGGCTCGTAGCACGGCCCGTGGGCTGGCGGGCGCGTCGGCGCTCCGGTCGCCGGCCGCGAGGCGGGCGATGAAGTCCGGGTTCGCGGTGCCGGCGCCGGTGCCGGCGAAGTCGGGGGTGGTGGGCGTACCGGTCAGGTCGCGGGTGCCGCCGAAGCCGTACGGGGAGACCGGTGCGGCGAGCAGCAACGCCCCCACCCGGGCCGGATGGTCGACGAGGAGGCGCATCGCCACCCCGCCGCCGAGGGAGTGCCCGACCACCACCGGGCGCGCGTCGGCGGCGAAGAGGGTCGGGTCGTCGAGCAGGGCGGCCACGTCGTCGGCGAAGTCCCGCAGCCCTCGGGTGGCGTCCACCGGTGCGGTAGCCGAGTCGCCGTACCCCCGCAGGTCGGGGGCGACCACCCGCAGCGTCGCTGGCAGCCGCCGGACCAGCGGCTCCCAGAACAGCGCCGACGAGCAGTTGCCGTGGATCAGCAGCACCGGTGTGCCGTCCGGCGGGCCGGCCACCCGTACCGCCTGGGTGATGCCGTTGGCCGTCACGGTCCGCTGCTCGGTCTCCATCCGCGGCATGCTGCCACGGGCGTCGCCGCCGGTCCAGGTGTCGGACCGCCACCCCAGGTCGCTGCCCGGTGTGGCGGACCGCCAGGCGATCAGCGACGCGTGCCCGGTGGCGCGGCCAGCGGTAGCGGCAACGTGGGTCGGACGTCACGCCGGGACGGGCCGAAGCTGAGCCCCACCGGGTCGGTGAGCGCCACCCCGGGGTCGAACAGGCGCAGTTCGGTACGGCCCAGCCGGATCACGTCACCGTCGGAGAGTCGTTCCACGTCGGTGATCCGGCGGTCGTTGAGCCAGGTGCCGTTCGTGGAGCCCAGGTCCCGCAGGGACGGGCCCTCCGGTGCCAGCCACACCTCGGCGTGGCGACGGCTCAGGTGCGGGTCGTTGATGACGACCTGACCGGTCGGCGCGCGGCCGATCACCTGGACGTCGAATCGCATGCGAAAGCTCGCTCCGCGCATCGGCCCACCCGCGACCGTCAACAGCGGCATCAGTTCCGGATGTTCCTCCATGGACAGTCAGCCCTCCACCCCACACCGTCACTCCGCGCGTCAGCTTGCCATCAGACGGTAGTCGTCAATACCGACCGGCCGGTCAGCCTCTCGTCACCTCCCGGCCACCTGCCGTTCGACGATTCGGGCGGGCCGCAGCCCTCACACACACCCTGACCTGCACTGATCAACGATCGGTCGGGTTGGTGCGACGCCGTTCCCCCGGTCCCGAATCGGGGACCCTACCGGTGAGTAATCCTCAGGTCTAGACTTCCGCCATGACGGCAGTGCATATCCCGGGCGTTCCGGTCATCGACGCGGGCCAGTTGGTCTCCACCAGCCCCGCGACCGGCGCCGAGGCCGGTCGACTCCCGGTCGCCACCGACGCTGACGTGCGGGAAGCCGTCAACCGCGCCCGCGCCGCCGGCGAATGGTGGGCCGGTCTCGGCTTCACCGGCCGCCGCGAGCGGTTGCTGCGCTGGCGTGCCCTGCTCGCCAAGCGGATCGAGCAGTTGGCCGAGGTGGTGCACGTCGAGGGCGGGAAACCGGTCGCCGACGCCATCGTCGAGATCGTCACCGCGATCGAGCACATCGACTGGGCCGCGCGTAACGCCGGTCGCGTGCTCGGTGCACGCCGGGTGCGGTCGCGCCTCATCCTCGCCGAGTTCTCCGCGCACCTCGAATACCAGCCGTACGGGGTGGTAGGCGTGATCGGGCCGTGGAACTACCCGGTCTTCACACCGATCGGCTCCGCCGCGTACGCCCTCGCCGCCGGGAACGCGGTGGTGCTCAAGCCGAGCGAGTACACCCCCGCCGTCGGCCAGTGGCTGGTGGACAGCTTCGCCGAGGTGGTGCCCGAGCAACCGGTCTTCACCGCCGTGCACGGGCTGGGCGACGTGGGCGCGGCGCTGTGCCGCTCCGGCGTCGACAAGCTGGCCTTCACCGGCTCGACAGCCACCGCCCGGAAGGTCATGGCCGCCTGCGCCGAGACGCTGACCCCGGTGCTCATCGAGGGCGGCGGCAAGGACGCCATGATCGTCGACAGCGACGCCGACCTGGACGCGGCTGCCGAGGCGTGTGTCTGGGGCGGCATGACCAACGCGGGCCAGACCTGCATCGGCATCGAGCGGGTGTACGCCGTCGACAGCGTCTTCGACGCCTTCGTCGACAAGGTGGTGGCCCGCGCCGGTCGGCTGACGGTCGGGCCGGAGGGCAGCGACCTCGGCCCGATCACCATGCCCACGCAGATCGACGTGATCCGGCGGCACATCGACGCCGCGATCGCGTCCGGCGGGCGCGCCGTGCTCGGCGGCCCGAGCGCCGTACAGCCGCCGTACGTCCACCCCACGGTGCTTGTCGACGTACCGGAGGATTCCGCAGCGGTCCGCGAGGAGACCTTCGGCCCCACGCTGACCATCAGCCGGGTCCGCGACGCCGACGAGGCCGTCGCCCGCGCCAACGCCCTGTCGTACGGCCTCGGGGGTTCGGTGTTCGGCCGGCGTCGCGCGGTGGCCATCGCCCGACGGTTGCGCTCCGGGATGGCGTCGATCAACTCCACGTTGACCTTCGCCGGCATGTCCACCCTGCCGTTCGGCGGTGTCGGCGACTCCGGTTTCGGCCGGATCCACGGGGAGGACGGCCTGCGCGAGTTCGGCCGGTCCAAGGCCATCACCCGACGTCGCGCCCGGTCGCTGCTGCCGTCGATGACCTTCGACCGCACGCCCACCGACGTGACCCGGCTCGTCAAGGCGATCAAGGCGATGTACGGAAGGTGAGTCAATCGGTCAGAAGAGGGTCAGCTCGTCCTTCACGATGCCACGCAGCCTGTCGTAGTCGACGACCACGCACCGGATGCCCCGGTCGGTGGCGAGCACCCGGGCCTGCGGCTTGATCTCCTGGGCGGCGAAGACGCCGACGACCGGGCTGAGCAGCGGGTCACGGTTCATCAACTCGAGATAGCGGGTCAACTGCTCCACGCCGTCGATGTCACCCCGCCGCTTGATCTCGACGGCGACCGAACCCGAGTTGGCATCCCGGCACAGCAGGTCGACCGGGCCGATCGCCGTCATGTACTCGCGGCGGACCAGGGTGAACCCGTCACCGAGGACACCCGGGTTGGCGGCCAGCAGCTCCTGCAGGTGCGCCTCCACCCCGTCCTTGCGCAGGCCCGGATCCACACCCAGCTCGTACGAGGTGTCCTGGAAGATCTCCTCCAGGGTGATCCGCAGCTCCTCGCCAGCCTTGTTGACGACCCGCCACACCCCGGGGGCCTCCTCCAGCCGACACGGCGGGCTCATCCAGTTCAACGGCTTGTACGCCCGGTCGTCGGCATGAATGGACACCGACCCGTCCGCCTTCACCATCAGCAACCGGGTGGCCGGCGGCAGGTGAGCCGAGAGCCGTCCGACATAGTCCACCGAGCACTTCGCAATGACCAACCGCACCCGACGAGGGTAGCCGAGCACCCACCGGTCGCCAGCGAGCGGCACTGGCGCGTCGATGCGATGCTGAGTTCGTGTTCGAAGTCCTCACTGGCACCGGTCTCGCCGCCTCGGCGGGGCTGAACGCCTACATCCCCCTTCTCATCCTCGGTCTCCTCGGCCGTTACACCGACCTGATCGACCTGCCCAGCGGCTGGACCTGGCTCGGCAACGGCTGGGTCATCGCCATCATGGCCGCGCTTCTCGTCGTCGAGATGGTGGCCGACAAGGTGCCGGTGGTCGACCACATCAACGACGTGGTGCAGACCGTGGTCCGCCCCACCGCCGGCGGTCTGGCCTTCGGTGCCGGCTCCTCGTCGGAGACGGTGACGGTGAGCGACCCGGGGAGCTTCTTCTCGTCCCACCAGTGGGTGCCCGTCGTCACCGGCGTACTGCTGGCGTTGGGCGTGCACCTGCTCAAGTCCGCGGCACGTCCGGTGATCAACGCGACCACCGCCGGGTTCGGCGCCCCGGTCGCCAGCACCGCCGAGGACGCCACGAGCGTGGTGGTCTCCCTGGTGGCGATCATTCTGCCGGTGCTGGTGCTCGTCTTCCTGGTCGGCTTGGTGATCTTCATCTTCTGGTTCGTCCGGCGACGGTCCGAGCGACGCCGCGAACGAGAGGCTGCCCGCGCCGCCGGCTTCCGCGTCTGATGCCGGATCGGCGGCCCGCGATACCGGGGTTCCGCCGGCAGACAGAAGCCTACGATCGGGGCAGGAGCCTAGAGGAGGTCGGCATGACCGCAGCGTTGGAGATGCCCCGAGTCCAGGAATGTGTGGTCGCCGCGTGCGCGTACAACCAGTCGGGTGACTGTCACGCGTTCGCGATCACGATCGGCAGCATGGATCACGCCCACTGCCACACCTTCGTCGAGTCACCCGTCCGTGGCGGTGTGGAGAGCCTCATCGCGCAGGTGGGCGCCTGCCAGCGCGCCGACTGCCGGCACAACGAACAGTTGGAGTGCCACGCCGCGTCGATCAGGGTCGGCCCGGACAACGACATGGCCGACTGCATGACCTACACCGGCCGCTGAACCACTCCGGTCGCTGACAGGTACCGGCCGCCGGCCCGCACCGGCTGGCGGCCGGGGTGGGTCGGCGTTCGCGTCAGGGCAGGTCGTTGGCGTGACGGATGACGGTCACCAGGTCGTCGATGATGCCGGTGAGGGCGAAGTCCTTCGGGGTGAAGACCCGGGCGACCCCGGCTGCCAGGAGGGTCTCCGCGTCCCCGGTCGGGATGATTCCCCCCACCACCACCGGCAGGTCCGGCCGGCCGGCGGCGCGCAACCCGTCGAGCACCGCGGGCACGGCGGCCAGGTGCGACCCGGAGAGCACGGAGAGCCCGACCAGGTCGACGTCCTCCTCCACAGCGGCGGCGACGATCTGCCCAGCGGTCAACCTGATGCCCTGATAAACGACCTCGAAGCCGGCGTCTCGGGCGCGTACCGCGATCTGCTCCGCGCCGTTCGAGTGCCCGTCCAGGCCGGGCTTGCCGACCAGCAGCCGCAGCCGACCGCTGCCCAGTTCGCGCGCCGTGGCGGTGACCCGCTCGCGGACCGCCGCCAGGCCCGGCTCACCGCCGCCACCGGTGGCGCCGGCCAGGCCGGTCGGCGCCCGGTACTCGCCGAAGACCTGGCGCAACGCGCCGGCCCACTCGCCGGTGGTCACCCCGGCCCGTACACACTCGACCGTGGCCGGCATCAGGTTCGTGGTGGTCGCGGCGTCCGCGCGGAGCCGGGCCAGCGCCGCGTCGACGACTGCCGCGTCCCGGTCGGCCCGCCACCGGCGTACGCCGTCCACGGCGGCTTCCTCGACCGCCGGATCGACCTGTTCGACAGCACCGGCACCGGCGGCGGTCAGCGGTGAGGACTCGGTCTCGGTGTACCTGTTGACGCCGACCACCACGTCGGCACCGGACTCGATGCGGCGGCGGCGTTCGGCGAGCGACGCGACGAGCGCGCTCTTGAGATAGCCGGTCTCCACGGCGGCGACGACGCCGCCCAACTCCAGCACCGTGTTCAGCTCGACTCGGGCCCCGGCGACGACCTCGTCGACGAGCGCTGTCATCACGTGCGAGCCGGCGAAGAGGTCGGGATATTCGAGCAGGTCCGACTCGTACGCCAGCACCTGCTGCATCCGCAGCGACCACTGCTGATCCCACGGGCGGGGCAGGCCGAGCGCCTCGTTCCAGGCCGGCAACTGGACCGCGCGGGCCCGCGCGTCGCGGGACATCGTCACGCCGAGCATCTCCAGCACGATGCGCTGGATGTTGTTCTCCGGCTGCGCCTCGGTGAGGCCGAGGGAGTTGACCTGCACGCCGTAGCGGAACCGTCGTTGCCTCGCGTCGGTGACCCTGTACCGGTCACGGGTGATCTCGTCCCAGAGCACGCCGAACGCGCGCATCTTGGCGATCTCCTCGACGAAGCGCACCCCGGCGTTGACGAAGAACGAGATCCGTTGGACCACGTCGCCCATCCGCTCGGCCGGCACCTGACCTGCGTCGCGAACCGCGTCGAGCACGGCGACCGCGGTGGCGAGTGCGAACCCGACCTCCTGCACGGGCGTGGCGCCGGCCTCCTGGAGGTGGTACGAGCAGATGTTCACCGGGTTCCACCGGGGCATCTCGCGCAGCGTGTACGCCACCACGTCGGCGGTCAGCCGCAGCGACGCCGCCGGCGGAAAGATGTAGGTGCCCCGGGACAGGTACTCCTTGATGATGTCGTTCTGGGTGGTGCCTGCGCAGCGGGTCAGGTCGGCGCCCTGCTCCGACCCGACGGTTTCGTACAGGGCGAGCAGCCACATCGCCGGGGCGTTGATGGTCATCGAGGTGTTCGTGTCGGCGAGCGGGAGACCGTCGAAGAGCGCCCGCATGTCGCCGAGGTGGGCCACCGGCACGCCGACCCGTCCGACCTCACCGGAGGCGAGTTCGTGGTCCGGGTCGTACCCGGTCTGGGTGGGCAGGTCGAAGGCGACCGAGAGGCCGGTCTGCCCCTTCGCCAGGTTGCGGCGGAAGAGGGCGTTCGTCGCCGCGGCCGACGAGTGGCCGGCGTAGGTGCGCATCACCCACGGGCGGTCCCGCTCGGGCAGCCGCCCCGGGAATGCCGTCTCATCCATGGCCGAAGTCTAAGTTACCGTTCAGTAGAAGCGGCTGTGGAAAACCACACAGGTCCATGTCGGGGACGTCCGGGTGCCAAGCACCCGCTGTGGCGCGCACCGCCACACCCCGGGCACCCGCTGGTTGCCGCCAGGACGCACACTTGACGGCATGGATGACGAGCTGGCCATCTCCGTCCGAGGGCTGCGCAAGGCGTACGGCGACAACGTGGCGGTGGCGGGTGTGGACCTGGACGTCCACCGCGGTGAGGTGTTCGCGTTGCTCGGCCCGAACGGCGCCGGCAAGACCACCACGGTGGAGATCCTGGAGGGCTACCGGCGGCGCGACGCGGGCGAGGTGAGCGTGCTCGGCGTCGACCCGGCGAACCCTGACGCCGACTGGCGGTCCCGGGTGGGCATCGTCCTTCAGGGCACCGGCGAGTTCGACGAGCTGACAGTGGCCGAGGTGGTCCGGCACTTCTCCGGCTTCTATCCCGACGCGGACGACCCCGACAAGGTGATCGAGCGAGTAGGGCTGGCCGCGAAGGCGAAGGCCCGGACGCACACCCTCTCCGGCGGGCAGAAGCGCCGGCTGGACGTGGCGCTGGGCATCATCGGCCGACCCGAGCTGCTCTTCCTCGACGAGCCGACGACAGGTTTCGACCCGGAGGCCCGCCGCGAGTTCTGGGAGCTGATCCGTGACCTCGCCGCCGCCGGGACCACCATCCTGCTCACCACCCACTATCTGGACGAGGCCGAGACACTCGCCGACCGGGTCGGCGTGATCGCCGGCGGTCGACTGGTCGAGGTGGCCGCTCCCAACCGGTTGGGCAATCGACAGGAGGCCCTGGCGACGGTCTCCTGGCGTACCCCGGAAGGGGCGCTGGAAAGCGCGCAGAGCGCGACGCCGACGGCATTCGTGGCCGACCTCGCCGCGCGTCACGGCGGCGAGGTCCCCGGGCTCACCGTGACCCGGCCGACCCTGGAGGACGTCTACCTCACCATGATCGGACATGCGCGATGACGACCACGACGAAGCCGGCGACGCCGGTCACCGCGGCCCGCGGCCGGCGGCCGGGTGCTGGCGCGCTCGCCCTGCGGCAGGGCCGGCTGGAGATCACCCAGTTCCTGCGCAGCAAGGAATCGGTGGTCTTCACGATGGGCTTTCCCATCATCATGATCCTGATCTTCGCGTCGATCTTCGGCGGGACGATCGGGGGCGGGGTCAAGTTCACTCAGTACTTCATCACCGGCATGATCGCGACCGGCCTGATGACGGTGAGCTTCCAGAACCTGGGCATCTGGATCCCGGTCGAGCGGGACCGGGGTGTGCTCAAGCGCTACCGGGGCACGCCGATGCCGAAGTGGGTCTGGTTCGCCGGCAAGGTGATCATGGTGATCGCCATCGGCATCGCCGAGACCGCGCTGCTGCTGGCCGTCGCGGTGGCGCTGTTCGACCTGAACCTGCCCGGCACCGCGGCGAAGTGGCTCACCTTCGGATGGGTCTCCGTGCTCGGCGTGACCGCCTGCACCCTGTGCGGCATCGCCATCTCGTCGCTGGCCCGCACCGCCCGCAGCGGCTCTGCGGTGGTCACCCCGGTCGCCCTGGTGCTCCAGTTCATCTCCGGCGTGTTCTTCGTCTTCACCGAACTGCCCACCTGGATGCAGCAGGTCGCCGCGTTGTTCCCGCTCAAGTGGATGTGCCAGGGCCTGCGGGCGGTGTTCCTGCCGGAGACGTTCGGGGCGCAGGAGCCGGGCGGCTCGTTCGAGCTGGGCCGGGTGGCGCTGGTCCTCGCCCTGTGGTGCGTGATCGGCCTGGCGCTCTGCCTGACCACCTTCCGCTGGACCAACGAGCGCGACGGCTGAGCGGTCGACCGGGGCGGGTAGCCCTCGCCCCGGTCGTCACCCACTCAGTACGTGTAGAAACCCTTGCCGGTCTTGCGGCCCAGGTCGCCGGCGGTGACCATCCGCTGGAGCAGCTCCGGCGGGAAGAACTTCTCGTCGGCGGTGTCGGTGTAGATGTTCTTCGAGGCATGCAGCAGCACGTCCACGCCGGTCAGGTCGGTGGTGGCCAGCGGGCCCATCGCGTGCCCGAAGCCCAGCCGGCAGGCGGTGTCCAGGTCCTCGGCGGAGACCACCCCGGCCTCGACGAGCTTGACCGCCTCCATCACCAGGGCGGAGATCAGCCGGGTCGTGACGAAGCCGGCGATGTCCCGGTTGACCACGACCACCGTCTTGCCGATCTCCTCGGCGAAGGCCCGCGCGGTGTCCAGCGCGGCGTCGCTGGTCTTGTAGCCGCGCACCAGCTCACAGAGCTGCATCATCGGCACCGGGGAGAAGAAGTGGGTGCCGACTACCGATTCGGGCCGCTCGGTCACCGCGGCGATCTGGGTGACCGGAATGGCCGAGGTGTTCGTGGCGAGGACCGCGTCCGACTTGCAGATCTTGTCCAGGGCGCGGAAGACCTCGTGCTTGATCTCCAGCCGCTCGAAGACCGCCTCGACCACGATGTCCGCGTCCGCCGCCGCCTCCAGGTCGGTGGTGGGCGTGATCCGGGCCAGCGTCGCCTCGACCTCGGACGCCTCGATCCTGCCCTTCTCGGCGAACTTCTCCAGTGACTTCCGAATGCCGCCGAGCCCTCGGGTGGTGGCCGCGTCGTCCAGGTCGCGCAGCGTCACCTGCCAGCCCGCCTGCGCCGCCACCTGGGCGATGCCGGAACCCATCAATCCGGCCCCGACGACCGCGAGTCGACCCGCCATCTGCTTCTCCCTCGCTGCTCTTGAGTGCCTGTCTGCACCCTAGTCGGCGAGCCTGAACGATGGCTAAGTGGTGGTAGGGCCGCGTCGCGGGGCCGGCCTCAGATCTCCAGTGCCGGCTCCTCCGGCGTGGTGCCCCGCTCGACATTCACCCCGAGGGCTCGCAGGTCGGCCACGAAGTCCGGATAGCCCCTGTCGACGTGGTGGACGTGGGAGACCTCGGTGACCCCCTCCGCGCAGAGCCCGGCGATGATCAACCCGGCTCCGGCCCGGATGTCGGTGGCCCGCACCGGGGCACCGGAGAGCCGTCCCCGCCCCCGTACCACCGCGTGGTGCCCATCGGTCTTGATGTCCGCGCCGAGCCGCATCATCTCGTTGGCGAACATGAACCGGCCGTCGAAGATGTTCTCGGTGATCAGGGAGGCACCGTCGCTGACGGCCGCCAGCCCGATCGCCATCGGCAGCAGGTCGGTGGCGAAGCCGGGGTACGGCAGCGTCACCACGTCCACCGCCCGGGGTCGCTCGTCCATCCGTACCCGGAAGCCGTCTCCCCGCGTCTCGACCAGGCCGCCGGCCGCGACGACCTTGTCCAGCGCGACCTCCAGATAGGCCGGGTCCAGGCCGGTCACCGTCACGTCGCCCCGGGTCATCGCGGCCCCGAACGCCCAGGTGCCGGCGACGATCCGGTCCCCCACCGTGGCATGGCGCACCGGACGCAGACCGGGCACACCGGTGATCCGCAACGTGGACGTGCCCGCGCCGACGATGCGCGCGCCCATCCGGTTGAGCATCGTGCAGATGTCGACGATCTCCGGCTCCCGGGCCGCGTTGTCGATCATCGTGGTGCCCTGGGCCAACACCGCCGCCATCACCAGGTTCTCCGTCGCGCCGACGCTCGGGAAATCCAGCACGATGTCCGCGCCCCGCAGCCCGTGCGGGGCGGAGGCGATCACGAACCCGTGCTCACCGGAGATCTCCGCGCCCATTCGGGTCAGCCCGGAGATGTGCATGTCCAACCCCCGCGACCCGATCGCGTCGCCGCCGGGATGGGCCACCCGCACGTACCCCCGACGAGCCAGCAGCGGGCCGAGCACACAGATCGACGCGCGCAACCGTCGGACCAGGTCGTAGTCGGCCTCCGCGCCCGGCTGCTCCGGTACGTCGATCGTCACCGATCGGGACCGGGCCACACCACCGCGGGCGACCATCGGGTCGACCGGATCATCCGCCTCGAACTGGACGTCGCAGCCCAGCCGACGCAGCACCTCCCCCATGATCGCGATGTCGGTGATCCGGGGAACGTTGGTGATCACGCTGCGGCCCGGTGCGAGCAGCGCGGCGGCCATCAGCTTCAACGCCGAGTTCTTGGCACCGACCACATGCACGGTGCCGGCCAGCCGAGCGTCACCGTGCACCCGGATGACGTCGACATCGTTCACCGCCGGATCGCCGGCGTCGCCAGGACCCACCACCACCGGCCAGCCGGGGGTGCTGTCCGGCCGCGCCGGGATCGTCAGGTCGGGAATCCGTAGGCTGTGCGTCATGGCCGTCCACCTCACGCGCATCTACACCAAAGCCGGCGACGCCGGCATGACCAGGCTGAGCAACAACGAGCAGGTGCCGAAGACCGATCCACGGATCGCCGCGTACGCGGATGTCGACGAGTGCAACGCGGCGATCGGCGTGGCGATCGCCTTGGGCAACCTCGACGACGAGCTTCGCGGCGTGCTGGCGTCGGTGCAGAACGACCTGTTCGACGTCGGCGCCGACCTGTCCACCCCGGTCGAGCCGGAGCCGAAGTACCCGCCACTGCGGGTCACCGAGGAGTACGTCGAGCGACTGGAGGGCTGGTGCGACGAGCACAACGCACGCCTGAGCAAGCTCGACTCCTTCATCCTCCCCGGCGGCACCGCAGGCGCGGCGCTGCTGCACGTGGCGCGGACCGTCGCCCGGCGTGCCGAACGGGCAGCGTGGGCGCTGGTCGGCCACGATCCGGAACGAACCAGCACGCTCCCGGCAAAGTATCTCAACAGGCTCTCCGATCTGCTCTTTATCCTGTCAAGAACGGCAAATCCGGCAGGAGATGTGCTATGGGTGCCGGGCGGCAAGCGCTGACCGTCGGCGCTCCGCACCACCGTCGAGGGGTGGGTTCCCACTCTGCCCGCCGCCACGCGTCGCCAAGCCTTGATCCACTCGGGCGAGTCAGGCTAAGCAGCGCCTTGGTCAACTCCGGTTCCTTGATGTCGCGGCATGCCAGCCACCACAACACCCCGACATCAGGAAGCCCGAGTCGATCAACCAGCCCCGACCCCCGAGAAGGCGCGACTCGACAAAACCGGTAACGGCAGGTGATGAAAAACCGCGCCGGACCGACGCACAGTGGCAACGAGGGGTTTCCGGGGGAGCCCGCCCGGCGCAGGGATCAAGCCTGACCGCCCGGAGCCGGGCGGGGCTCCCCCGGAAACCCAGAAGAGCAACCACAGAAGAGCAGATCAGGCAGCCGGCCAGTCCTGGGAGGCCATACGCGGCGAGACCGCCCCCGGAGGGGCGGCCTCGAGCCAGGAGAGAAAACCGGTAACTGTGGATCGCGCCATGGCGATCTCCACCGGTGCGTGGTTACTGGTACAGCGGAGAATCACCCAGTCGGCCGGCATGGAGAACCGTTCCTGACCTTCGGGCAACCGGCGGCGCTCCACTGCCAACCCCTTGCGGGAGAGCACCCGCTTGGGCCGGATCGCGAAGCTGAACATCCGGTACCAGCGCAGCTCGTCACCGGCGAACCGGCCGAAGCCGGGCGACCAGCCGCGGCCGTCGAGCATCGTGGTGACCCGGACGCTGAGCCGGATGATGCCACCGCTGCGGGTGACCAGAGCTCGCCGGCCGAAGAGGATCAGAAGCGCACAGAGGATGACGACGACGCCGATTCCGAATCCTTCGACGATCTCCATCCCCGGTGTGGCTCAGCGGCTCTGCGCGGAGACCGGGGTCGCGCTCTCGGCAAGCACTGTGACACCGTCGGCGCTCACCGAGAGGAAGCCGCCGGCCACCTCGTAGGCGACCTGCTCGCCGCCGGCGAGCTTGATGCGGACCTGACCGGGCTCGGCGAGTTGGCCGAGCAGCGGCGCGTGCCCCGGCAGGACACCGAGCTCGCCTTCGGTCGTCCGGGCGACGACCATCTCGGCGTCACCGGACCAGACCTTCTCCTCGACGGCGACGAGCTCGACGTGAAGCTGCTGTGCCACGCTGTCTCCTTGCTGCGGCTACGGATTGCCGAAAGTCTAGCCTGACGACATGGCCCGCCCAACGCGGGTGGGGACAACGCGCCCCGGCTACTTGGTCTTGTTCACGAATTCCGGGTGCTCGAGCAGGAACGGGTCGAGTTGCTCGTTGTGCAGGGCGGTGAAGAAGTCCGGGACCCCCTCCTGGAACTGCTCGCCCAGATACTTCTTACCGTCGAACACTCCCCCGCCGGGGAGCTTGATCATCTCGATCGTGTTCGGTCGGATGTCCTTCAGGGCGAGCCCGAAGTCGACGACGCTGCTGCCCCGACCGTTGAAGATCAGTGACTGGCCGGCGGCGCGGAGCACCTTGTCCAGCTTGATCGGGTTGGACACCACGTCGGCGCTGAACGCCTGGCCGACCATGGCCTTGACGAACTGCTGCTGGTGGCGCTGCCGGCCGTAGTCGGAATCCGGGACACCATTCTTCGGGTAGCGCTGCCGGACGTAGTCCAACGCCTGCCACCCACTCAGGTGCCGGTTGCCCTTCTTGTAGAGCGCCTGCGGGCCGACGTAGCCCTCACCACGGGTGTTGCCCGGCCGCGGCTTGCCGTCCGGCTGCTTGTGCTCGGACTTCACGTCGCGCTCGATGTACATGTCGACACCACCCATGGCGTCGACGATCTTCTGGAAGCCGGTGAAGTTGATGATCGCGCCAGCGTCGAAGCGCTTGATGCCTGTCACCTTCTGCACAGTGGTCGCGAGCAGCTCGAAGCCCCGGGCTGCGTCGGGGTTGGCCCCCGGCACCTGGCTGCCGAAGGACATGGCAGCGTTGATCTTGGTGGTCTCGCCTGAGAAGTTGGCCTTCTTGAACGCCGGGATCTGCACGTAGAGATCACGGGGCAGGGAGAACAGGTAGGCCCGGTCCATTGAAGCCGGCACGTGCAGCACCATGATCGAGTCAGCGAGGGGCGCTGCGGTCGGCGTACGCGGGTCGATACCGACGAGCAGGATGTTGAGCGGACCCTTGATGTCGCTCTTCTTCGCCTGGGCACCCGCCGCCTGGTCACCGAAGAGGTCAGCCTTGCCGACGGACCCCTCGTAGCGGGCCATCAGCACCTCGGTGCCGACAAGCACCGCGCCGCTCAGCACCGCCAGCACGGTGCCGAACACCGTGCAGATCCTCGCCCACCGCGGCACGCCTCGCCAGATGGACGGCTTGCGGCCCCTCTTGCCGGCCTTACCCACGAGCAGCTCCGTTCGTTACGCCCACGACAAGGAAGACGGGCGCACGTCGTCGAAAGGTTGCAAAGATCAACGCTCGTTCAGGTGAGCGCGAACCGAACCGTAGCTCGGAAGCCTCGGAAGTGGCGACAACGAGTAACGGACCGCGACGATGGTAAGACGCGAAGATGAACAAAAGACTGCCCCGGCATTGCCGGGGCAGTCTTTTTGCGCACTACAGGGTCGGACGAGGGCTGGTCAGCCCTTCATCAGCTCCTCAGCCTTCTTCTCCAGGTCTTCGAGACCGCCGCACATGAAGAACGCCTGCTCGGGGAAGTGATCGTACTCACCCTCGCTGATCTTGCGGAACGCCTCGATGGTCTCCTTGATCGGGACCGTCGAGCCCGGCACGCCGGTGAACTGCTCCGCCGCGTAGGTGTTCTGCGAGAGGAAACGCTCGATCCGCCGGGCCCGGGCCACGGTGATCTTGTCTTCCTCGGAGAGCTCCTCGATACCGAGGATGGCGATGATGTCCTGCAGGTCGCGGTAGCGCTGCAGGATCCGCTTCACCTCGGTGGCCACCTGGAAGTGCTCGTTGCCGACGAACTCCGGGGCGAGGATCCGGGACGAGGACGCCAGCGGGTCCACGGCCGGGTAGATGCCCTTGTCGGAGATCGACCGCTCCAGGTTGGTGGTCGCGTCCAGGTGGGCGAACGTGGTGGCCGGGGCGGGGTCGGTGTAGTCGTCCGCCGGCACGTAGATCGCCTGCATGGAGGTGATGGCCTGGCCCCGGACGGAGGTGATCCGCTCCTGGAGCTCGCCCATCTCGTCGGCCAGGGTCGGCTGGTAACCCACGGCGCTCGGCATGCGGCCCAGCAGCGTGGACACCTCCGAACCGGCCTGCGTGAAGCGGAAGATGTTGTCGATGAAGAGCAGCACCTCCTGCTTCTTCACGTCCCGGAAGTACTCCGCCATGGTCAGCGCGGAGAGCGCCACCCGCAGCCGGGTGCCCGGCGGCTCGTCCATCTGGCCGTAGACCAGAGCGGTCTTGTCGATGACGCCGGACTCGGTCATCTCGGCGATGAGGTCGTTGCCCTCACGGGTGCGCTCACCCACGCCGGCGAAGACCGAGGTACCACCGAAGTTGCGGGCAACCCGGGTGATCATCTCCTGGATGAGCACCGTCTTGCCCACGCCCGCGCCGCCGAACAGGCCGATCTTGCCGCCCTTGACGTACGGGGCGAGCAGGTCGATCACCTTGATGCCGGTCTCCAGCATCTCGGTCTTCGGCTCCAGGTCGGCGAAGGCCGGGGCCTTGCGGTGGATACCCCACCGGTCGTCGGCCTCGAACGTCTCGCCCTCTTTGAGGTTGAGCACCTCGCCGATCGCGTTGAACACGTGGCCCTTGACCGCGTCGCCCACCGGCACACTGATCGGCTCGCCGAGGTCACGGACCTCGGCGCCGCGGACCAGACCGTCGGTCGGCTGCATCGAGATGGCGCGGACCAGGTTGTCACCCAGGTGCTGGGCAACCTCCAGGGTCAGCGTCTTCTCACCGCCGGACAGGTTCACCTTGACGTTGAGGGCGTTGAACAGGGCCGGCATGGCGTCGCGCGGGAACTCGGCGTCGACGACCGGGCCGATGACCCGGACCACGCGACCCGTGGCCGTCTTGGTCTCTACTGGTGCAGTCATCACACTTCACTTCCCGACGCGGCAAGCGCGTTCGCGCCGCCGACGATCTCGCTGATCTCCTGGGTGATCCCGGCCTGCCGGGCCGAGTTCATCTCACGCGTGTACTTCTCGATCATGTCTTCGGCGTTGTCGGTGGCGCTCTTCATCGCCCGCCGCCGTGCCGCCGACTCACTCGCCGCCGACTCGATCAACGCCGCGTAGATCCGCGTGTTGATGTACCTCGGCAGGAGCGCGTCGAGCAACGCCTCCGCCTCCGGCTCGAACTCGTACGCCGGCAGCAGCCCTTCGGAGCGCGGCCGGTCCTCCACCTGCATCGGACCGATGACCTTGGTGACCGGGCTCTGCGTCATCAGCGAGTGGAACTCGGTGTAGACGATGTGCAACTCGTCGACGCCGAGCACCCCGTCCGCACCGGCGCTGCCGTCCGCGTCGTCCGCACCGGCCGTGAACGCCTTGATCAGCGTCTCACCGACGGTACGCGCGTCCTCGAACGACGGCTGCTCGCTGAACCCGGTCCAGTTGGCCTCGATCGGCCGGTCGCGGAAGCGATAGAACCCGACGCCCTTACGCCCGATGACGTAGAGCACCGGCTCCTTGCCGTCCGCCCTGAGCCGGGCGATGAGCGACTCCGCCATCCTGATGGCGTTGGAGCTGTAGCCGCCGGCCAGGCCACGGTCGCTGGTGACCAACAGGACGCCCGCCCGCCGCACCCGCTCGCGAGGGGTGAGCAGCGGGTGGTCGATCCGCGCGTTGGACGCCAGCGCCGTGAGCACACCGGTGATGGCCTGGGCGTACGGCAGGGACGCCTGCACCCGGGCCTGGGCCTTGGCGATCCGGCTCGTCGCCACGAGCTCCATCGCCTTGGTGATCTTCTTCATCGACTTCGCCGAGCGGATCCGTTGACGAAGAACGCGTACCTGGGCCGCCATGGGATCAGCTCTCGGCCGGACGGTCGGTCGCGCCGTCGCGGAAGCGGGTCACCGTCTCACGGTTCTCGTCACCCTCGAGCGGTGCGGCCGGCGCGTCGTTGACCCGACGCTCGTCCTCCTTGCCGAGGAAGACCTGCTTGAACTCGCTGATCGCGGTGTCCAGCGAGCCGATGATGTCATCGTTCCACTGGTTGTCGGCGATGCCGGCCAGCACACCCTCGTGCTTGTGCCGCAGGTACTGGAGGAACTCGGACTCGAAGCGCTTGACCTCGCCCACCGGAACGTCGTCCAGCTTGCCCTCGACGCCGGCCCAGACCGAGACGACCTGCTCCTGCACCGGGAACGGCGAGTAGTTCGGCTGCTTGAGCAGCTCCACCAGGCGGGAACCGCGGTTCAGCTGGTTCTGCGAGGCCCGGTCCAGATCGGAGGCGAAGGCGGCGAACGCCTCCAGCTCGCGGTACTGGGCGAGGTTGAGCCGCAGCGAACCGGCGACCTTCTTCATCGGCTTGACCTGCGCGGCGCCGCCGACCCGGGAGACCGAGGTGCCGACGTTGATCGCCGGACGAACGCCCTGGTTGAACAGGTCGGTCTCCAGGAAGATCTGGCCGTCGGTGATCGAGATGACGTTGGTCGGGATGAAGGCCGAGATGTCGTTGGCCTTCGTCTCGATGATCGGCAGACCGGTCATCGAGCCGCCACCCAGCTCGTCGGAGAGCTTCGCGCAGCGCTCCAGCAGGCGGGAGTGCAGGTAGAAGACGTCACCCGGGTACGCCTCACGGCCCGGCGGGCGACGCAGCAGCAGCGACACGGCGCGGTACGCCTCGGCCTGCTTGCTCAGGTCGTCGAAGACGATCAGGACGTGCTTGCCGCCGTACATCCAGTGCTGCCCGATGGACGAGCCGGTGTACGGGGCGAGGTACTTGAAGCCGGCCGGGTCGGAGGCCGGGGAGGCCACGATGGTGGTGAACTCCATCGCGCCCGCCTCCTCGAGCTGCCCCTTGATGGAGGCGATCGTGGAGGCCTTCTGGCCGATGGCGACGTAGATGCAGCGAACCTGCTTCTTCGGGTCGCCGGTGCGCCAGTTGTCCCGCTGGTTGAGGATGGCGTCCAGGGCGACAGTGGTCTTACCTGTCTTCCGGTCACCGATGATCAGCTGACGCTGACCCCGACCGATCGGGGTCATCGCGTCGATGGCCTTGATGCCGGTCTGCAGCGGCTCGAAGACGGACTGCCGGGCCATCACGTTCGGAGCCTGCAGCTCCAGCTCGCGGAAGCCCTCGTTGGCGATGTCGCCGAGCGCGTCGATCGGCTCACCGAGCGCGTTGACCACGCGGCCGAGGAAGGCGTCGCCGACCGGAACGGAGAGAACCCGCTCGGTGCGCTTGACGCGCTGCCCCTCCTCCAGCTTGCCGGAGTCACCGAGAACGACGACGCCGATCTCCCGGACGTCGAGGTTCAACGCCACGCCGAGCGTGCCGTCCTCGAACTCCAGGAGCTCGTTGGTCATGGTCGAGGGCAGGCCCTCGACGTGGGCGATACCGTCGCCGGTGTCGGCGACGGTGCCGACCTCCTCGCGGGAGACGTCGGACGAGTAGGAAGAGACGTAGCGCTCCAGGGCGCCGCGGATCTCTTCCGTCGAGATGGTCAGCTCGGCCATCCTCTGCTTCCTTAAAATTCAGGGGCCCGGGATACCTAGTACCGACCGGTCCGAATGGCGTCTGTCATTCCGGGCGCTGAGTGGTCCAGCCACCCCGAAAGCTGGGCGGCGGAGCCGCTCAGCCGCGGGGCGGCGAAGCCGATCAGCGCTTCGCGAGCGCGTTGCGGGTCTCGTTGAGGCGGCGCAGGATGGTGCCGTCGTACAGGTCGGAGCCGACCCGCACGCTCACGCCACCCAGGACGTGGGGGTCCACCGTCTGCTTGACGGAGACCTCTCGACCGTATATCGCGCTGAGGCTCGCACCCAGCCGGCGCTCGTCCTCGTCACTCAACGGGGCCGCGACGGTCACGTACGCCACCTGCCGGTCGCGTCGCTCGGCGGCGAGCTCCACCAGCCGGGTGAGCGCGCCGGTGAAGGAGCGCCCGCCGTACCCGCCGAGGGCGACCTCGACGAGGCGGACGGTGACCGGACGAGCCTTGTCGGCGAGCAGCTCGCGGGCCAGGGTGGCCCGCTGCTCGACCGGGGCGACCGGGTCGGCGAGGGTGTTGCTCAGCGCCGACTGACCGGCCACCACCTGACCGAAGCGGAACAGCTCGTCCTCGACCTCGCCCAGCTCGCCGGCCTTGTCGGCGCTGGCGAGCAGCGCCTCCACGCCCAGCCGCTCGGCGCCGTCGAGCAGCTCCGACGGTGCCGACCAACGGCCGGAGACCAGGGTGACGAGCAGATCGAGCGCGTCGGCGCCGATCCGCCCACCGAGCATGTCGCCGAGCAGAGCACCGCGGTCCTCGCCGGAACGGGCCGGCTCGGAGAGTGCGCGGCGCAGCCGCGGCTCACGCCGCAGCAGGGACGCCACGGAGAGGACGGCGTCGGCGGTGGAGGCCACCGCCGACGGCTCCGCGCCGCGGACGTACGCGTCGAGGCGCTCGGCCGCGATCTTGTACGACTCCCGGCTGGCGGCCTGCATCAGCGGGCCCCCGTGCTCTCGAGACCGCTCAGGAACCTGTCGACGGTGCCCTTACGCCGTGCCTCGTCGGCGAGCGACTCGCCAACGATCTTGCTGGCCAGGTCCACCGCGATGGTGCCGACCTCCGTGCGCAGCTCGCGCACGATGGTGGCCCGCTCGGCGGCGAGCGCGTCCTTACCGGCCTGGATCACCCGGTCGGACTCCTCGCGTGCCTTCGCGAGGATGTCCTGCCGGATCCCCTCGGCGTCGGCCCGCGCGTCGTCCCGGATCTTCGCGGCGTCGGTCCGCGCCTCAGCGAGCTGGGCACGGTACTGCTCGAGCAGCTGGTTCGCCTCGGCCTGGGCGGCCTCGGCGCGCTTGATGCCGCCCTCGATCGCGTCGACCCGAGCCTGGAACGTCTGTTCCATCCGCGGGAAAACGAACTTCATCAGCACGAAGCAGAGCACGCCGAAGGCGATCGTGCCGACAACGATCTCCTGCCCGATCGGAAGAATCGGGTTGTGCTCTGACTCACCACCCTCGGCGGCGAGGAGGAACAACATGGGTGACCTCCCGGTCGGAAGGGGCGGGTACTACTTGGCCCAGATGAAGCCGAAGGCGATGCCGAACAGCGCGAGCGCCTCGATGACGGCGAAGCCGATCCAGACGTACGGCAGGGTCATCCGGGACGACTCCGGCTGACGGGCCGTCGACTGGATGTAGGCGGCGAAGACCAGGCCGACGCCGATGCCCGGGCCGATGGCCGCGAGGCCGTAGCCGATGGCGGCGGTGCTGCCCTTGACCTCGGCGAGAACGCTAACGTCCATTGGTGTGGTTCCTCCTGGTTATCACGCGTGACTCTCACGCGGGACGACAACGGTTGGTGCGTGGATCAGTGCTCTTCGGCGAGCGCGCCCTGGATGTAGCTGGCGCTCAACACCGTGAAGACGTAGGCCTGCAGGACGATGACAAGCGCCTCGAGAAGGGTCAGCGCCACTGTCATCACCCAGGACACCACCGAGACCGGTGCCAGCCAGGCGTTGGCGTTGAGCATCGCGAAGCCGCCGAGCGTGAAGACCAGCAGAAGCATGTGGCCGGCGAACATGTTCGCGAAGAGACGAACGGCGAGCGAGAACGGCCGGATGATGAAGGTCGAGAACGCCTCGATCGGGATCAGCAGCGGCAGGATGTACCAGGGTGCCGGCGGGATCAGGGCGTGCTTGAAGTATTTGCCGAAGCCGTGGTGCCGGATGCCGATGTAGTTGAACAGCACGTAGCTGATCACCGCGAGGATCGCCGGGAAGGCGATGTGCGAGTTCGGCGAGATCTGGAAGAGCGGGATGATCGCGAACGCGTTCGTCACGAGCACGAAGCAGAACAGCGTCGTGAAGTACGGAGCGAACCGCACGCCCTGGTGCCCGATCATGTCGACCGAGATGTTGTTGCGCACGAAGCCGTAGATCGACTCGGCGAACCACTGCTTCTTGGTCGGCACCAGCTTCGGGTTCCGATAGGTCGCCAGGAAGAAGATGATCAGGAAGCCGACGGCGATCCAGATCATCAGCGTGAACTTCGTGACCCAGTACGAGTCGTGTGCACCCCAGGGCAGGATGCTGGGCAGGTAGAAGTCCTCCACACTGGGTGGAAATGCCGCCTGGCCCGCTGCCAGGACGTTCGCCTGTCCGAACACCGCGTCCCTTCCTAAGTAGGCGTGCCGAGTCGGCGGATGACCAGGATGACTCCCCCGGCCATGCCGAGCACGAAGCCGATGCCGGTGGCGACGCCCCCGGTGTCGAGCCACTGGTCGACCAGCCAGCCGATGAAACCCCACACGAGCATGCCTCCGATGAGGTAGCTGAGTGCGGTCCAGCCCTGACCGGCGCCGGACGGATAGTCGTCTGGTGCGCCGGCCGGACGGGGGGTTTGGTCATCAGCCATGACGGGGCGAACGATATCAGCCGGGAAGACGAGGCTGTGCCTCACCCCCCGCACAACCATCGTTGTGTGGGCTTCTCGTGGGCGCCGTCGTCTGTGGGCACGCTACTCCCCTTCCGCCCGTCGGAAAATGACCGGAGGCCGACACATTGCCGCGCGTCCGAAAGATGGGACGACCCGCCGGGTCAGTCGTGCGCCCGACGAGCGTGCACCGTGGTCAGCCACCAGATGTGCACCGCCGTCCACACTGCCACCCCGGCGACGATGCCGAGGCAGAGCGGGATCAAACCGGCCCAACCGGACGATGCCACAGCCACCAGTACCGCACCCAGAAGGCTGAACTTCAGCACGTACAGGCCCACGCCGAGCGGCAACAGCAACTGCGGGTTGACCTGATCGGCCCGGGCCAGCACCACTGTGGTGAGGGTGTAGCTGAGCACCGTGACGCCCACGCCGGCCGCCGCGCCGAGCGCGCCCGTCAGGCCGCCGGTCAACCCGCCCAGCACGGCGGCGACAGCGGCCAACGCCGCCGACGCGACCAGCAACACCGGGAGGTGCCGCAGCCGCCACCGCCGGTCGGTGGCCGGCTCGACCACACCGGGCTCAGCCACGGGGGTACGCCGGGAACGCCGCCACCAGCTCGGACACCTCGGCGCCGATCCGGGTCAGCTCGTCGGCCCCGCCCACGGCCCCGGGATCGGTGCGCACCGCGCGGGCGATCAGAGAAGCCACCTGACGCAGCTCCCCCTCGCGCATTCCCTGCGTGGTGACGCTCGGGGTGCCCACCCGGATGCCGGAGGCCACCATCGGCGGCTGCGGGTCGTACGGAATCGCGTTCTTGTTCAGGGTGATCGACGCGGCGTCGCAACGACGCTCGGCCTCGGCGCCCGTCACCCCCAGCTCCCGCAGGTCGATCAGTGCCAGGTGGGTGTCGGTGCCACCGGACACCGGGCGCATGCCCTCGTCGGTGAGCCCGGCGGCGAGCGCTTGGGCGTTGCCGACCACCTGCCGGGCGTACGTCTGGAACTCCGGCTGGGCCGCCTCGCGCAGCGCGACCGCCTTGGCCGCTACAGCGTGCATCAGCGGGCCGCCCTGCGTGAACGGAAAGACCGCCTTGTCGATCCGCTGGGCCAGCGACTCACGGCAGAGGATCATGCCGCCGCGCGGGCCGCGCAGCACCTTGTGGGTGGTGGCGCAGACGACGTCGGCATACGGCACCGGGGACGGGATCGCCCGACCGGCGACCAGGCCGATGAAGTGCGCCGCGTCCACCATCAGGTACGCGCCGACCTCGTCGGCGATCTCCCGGAACCGCGCGAAGTCGATGAGCCTGGGGTACGCGGTCGCCCCGCAGATGATCAGCCTGGGCCGGTGCGCCCGGGCCAGGTCGCGTACCTCGTCGTAGTCGATCTGCTCGGTGTCCGGCCGGACCGGGTAGCCGACCGGGTGGAACCACGTGCCGGAGAAGTTCACCCGGCTGCCGTGGGTGAGGTGGCCGCCGTGCGGCAGATCCATGGCCAGCACCGTGTCCCCCGGCTGCACCAACGCGGCGTACGCGGCCAGGTTGGCGCTCGCCCCGGAGTGCGGCTGGAGGTTCGCGTGTTCGGCCCCGAAGAGCTCCTTGGCACGGGCGATGCCGATCTCCTCGGCCCGGTCCACCTCGGCGCAGCCGCCGTAGTAGCGCCGGCCCGGATAACCCTCGGCGTACTTGTTGGTGAGCGTCGAACCGAGCGCCGCCAGCACCGCCGGCGAGGTCAGGTTCTCGCTGGCGATGAGTTGCAGGCCGCCACGCAACCGGTCCAACTCGCCGAGGACCACCCCGGCGATCTCCGGATCAGTGGCCCTGAGCTGCGCGAAATCCGGCCCCCAGAAGGTGCTCGTCTCGGTCTCCACAGCGAACGAGTCTAGGGGGCCGCAGACTGGGACCTGTGAGATGCCTCGTCACCGGAGCGACCGGCTACATCGGCGGGCGGCTGACGCCGCTGCTGCTCGCCGACGGAAACACAGTGCGCTGCCTCGCCCGCAAGGCGGTGCGGCTGCGTGACGTGCCCTGGGCCTCGGCGGCCGAGATCGTCGAGGGAGACCTGAGCCGGCCGGAGACGCTCGCCGCCGCGTTCGCCGACGTGGACGTCGCGTACTTCCTGGTGCACTCGCTGGGCCGAGCCGACTTCGAGGCGGTCGACCGGCAGGCCGCCACCAACTTCGCCGCGGCGGCGACAGCGGCCGGCGTACGGCGAATCGTCTACCTGGGCGGCCCGGAGCCGGCGTCCGACGCCGAGGTGCCCTCCCCGCACCTGCGGTCCCGCGCCGAGGTGGGTCGGATCCTGCTGGACAGCGGGGTACCCACCGCGGTCCTCCGCGCCGCCGTGATCATCGGGTCCGGTTCGGCGTCGTTCGAGATGCTGCGTTACCTGACCGAACGACTGCCCGCCATGATCACGCCCCGCTGGGTCCGCAACCGGATCCAACCGATAGCGGTTCGCGACGTGCTGCACTACCTCAGCGGCTGCGCCCACCTGCCGGCCGCTGTCAACCGGGGCTTCGACGTCGGCGGACCCGACGTACTGACGTTCCGCGAGATGATGCAGCGCTACGCCCGGGTGGCCGGGCTACGACAGCGGATCATCGTGCCGGTCCGCCCGCTCACCCCCTCGCTCTCCTCGCACTGGGTCGGGCTGATCACCCCGGTACCGAACAAGATCGCCCGACCGCTCGTGGAAAGCCTGATCCACGAGGCGGTCGCCCACGAACACGACATCGCCCAGTACGTCCCGGACCCACCCGGCGGACTGACCGGCTTCGACGAGGCCGTGGCGCTGGCACTGGCCAAGGTCCGCGACGCCCAGGTGGAAACCCGCTGGTCCACCGCCAGCGGCCCGGACGCACCCGCCGAGCCACTGCCCACCGACCCCGACTGGTCCGGCGGCAGCGTCTACACCGACGTCCGCGAAACAGTCGTGGACGCACCACCCGCGGCACTCTGGCGCGTCGTCGAAGGCGTCGGCGGCGAACACGGCTGGTACTCGTTCCCGCTGGCCTGGTCGGTCCGCGGCTGGCTGGACCGGCTGGTCGGCGGCGTCGGCCTACGACGAGGGCGACGCGACCCGCACCGCCTCCAGGTCGGTGAGGCGCTGGACTTCTGGCGGGTCGAGGAAATCGTCCCCGGGGAACTGCTGCGACTGCGCGCCGAGATGCGCCTACCCGGCCGGGCCTGGCTCGAGATGCGGGTCGTACCTGCCGACAGCGGCCGCAGCCGCTACCAACAGCGCGCCGTCTTCCTGCCCCGCGGCCTGGCCGGGCACGCCTACTGGGGGTCGGTGGCCCCGTTCCACGCAGTGGTCTTCGGCGGCATGGCCCGCAACATAGCCCGCAACGCCGAACAAACCCGCTGACCTGCCCCGCCCCGCCCCGCCCCGCCGCCCTGTCCTAACCCGCCCGCCCCGCCGTGCCTGCCCTAACTCGCCCTGCCCGCCCCTGCCCCGCCCGGCCCTGCCGCCCGGCCCGGCCCTGCCCTGCCGCCCGGCCCGGCCCTGCCCGGCCCTGCCGCCCCGCCCTTACCCGCCCGCCTCGCCGCGCCGCGCCTGCCCTAACTCGCCCTGCCCGCCCCTGCCCCGCCCGGCCCTGCCCCCGCCCGCCTGACCTGGCCTACCCCGCCTGGCCTGGCTCTGACCTGACCTGCCTCACCCGGCCTGACCTGAGCTGACCTGAGCTGACCTGAGCTGACCGGCCCGGCCCGGCCCGTCGATCATGGAGTTGTGGTGCCCGGCATAAGGGGTTTTTGTGCATTTGATGCCCACCACAAGTCCATGATCGACGCGGTTCGAGCGCCGCACTCCCGGCCGCTTACGCGATCTTGCACTTTGTGTTGCCGATTAGCTCTTTTCCGCATTTTTTGTCCCGACAGTAAGTGCAAGATCGGCGTGGCGGGAGGGCGGGGCGGGGCAGAGGGCGGGGCCGGGCGGGCACGGGCGAAAGGCGGGGCCCGGCAGGGCGGGGCGAGAGGCGGGGCGGGCCGGGCGGACCGGCAGGGCGGCAGGGCCGGCAGGGCGGCAGGGCCGGCAGGGCAGCAGGACCGGCAGGGCAGCAGGACCGGCACGGCGGCAGGACCGGCACGGCGGCAGGACCGGCACGGCGGCAGGACCGGCAGGGCGGGAGGGTTGGTTAGTTGCCGGTGCGGGCTCCAGTTAGTTGGAAGGCGGTTCGTTCGCTGGGGGGGACGAAGTCGCGGACCGGTTGGTCGCGCAGGGCGAAGGCGAGAACCTCACCTACCGCGTTCACCATTCGGGCCTGGACCGCCTGACCGACCGCGTCCCGGGGATCGTCCGGGTTCGCGGCCATCGAGGCGACAGCGAGCTGCGGCGTGAACGCCACCACCGTCTCCGTCTCGTACCGCTCGGAGCTGCCGGTCTTGCCCGCCACCGGACGTCCGAGCTTCGCCCGCAGCCCGGGGGCGGTGGCGCCGTCGCAGCGCCCGTACATCGACTGGTCGCCGACCGGGCAGCGGGCCGCGTCGGCGGCTGCCCGCGCCACGTCGGGGTCGAGCACCTGTCGGCAGTCCGGCTTGGCGGCGTCCACCGGCCGACCCCCCGAGTCGGTGATCGAGACCACCGGGAGCGGCGCGCACCAGGTTCCTTCGGCCGCCACGGTGGCGTACGCGCTGGCCAGGTCCAACGGGGTGGTCGCGGCGACGCCCAGGGTGAACGGGCCCCAGTCCTTCGCGCCGTAGCGGGCCAGTTTGGCGTCGGACTCGGCGCGCAGCACGATGCCGAGTCGTTCGGCCATCTCCACGACCCGGTCGGCGCCGACCTTTTCGGTGAGCCAGGCGAAGTAGGTGTTGACGGAGCGGCCGAACGCGCTCCACATGGTGCGGGGGCCGTCCATCGACGACGGGCTGGCGTTCGCCGGGCACCACCGTCCGTCGCAGCTCGCCTCCCCGGTGACCGGGAAACGGGTGAGCAGCTGGGTCGGCGCCACGAAGTCGGTCGACAGCGGCAGGCCGGACTCCAGCGCGGCCAGCAGGGTGAAGAGTTTGAACGTCGAACCGCCCTGGTACCCCTCGATCGCGCCGCCGCCGGCGATCAACTGGTTGACGGTGTTCGGCCTGTTCTTCTGCCCGACCGGGTTGCCCGCCACGCTGTAGGTCCGGTTCACCGACATCGCCAGGACCCGCCCGGTGCCCGGTTGCACCACAGCGGTCGGCACCGCTTCGGCGGTGTTCGGCGGATAAATTTTCCGCACCTGCGTGGTGGTGGCCCGCTGCACCCCCGGGTCCAGCGACGACACGATGGAGAACCCTCCCCGGCGCAGCGCGCGTTGCCGCTCGTCGGCTGTCGCCCCGAACGCGGACTGGTTGCTCCACCAGCGGGTGAACCAGTCGCAGAAGAAGCCCCAGTCGTTGTGCGCGTCGGGCACGCCGGTGCAGTCGTTCGGGGTCTCGCTGGGCCGCAGCTGCAACGGTTCGGCGCGCGCCGTCGCCGCCGCGTCCGCCGGCACCTGCCCCGTCTCGACCAGCCGTTCCAACACGTACGACCGTCGGGCCACCGCACTGTCGGCGTCGCCGTTGATCGGGTCGTCGCTGTCCGGCGAACGGACCAGACCGGCGAGGAGTGCCGCCTGGGCCAGGGTCAACTCGGCCGGGGAGCGGGAGAAGTACCGCTTGCTGGCCGCCGCGATGCCGTACGCCCCGGCGCCGAAGTAGGCGATGTTCAGGTAGCGGGTCAGGATCTCGTCCTTGTCGAGTTCCCGCTCCAACGCGAGCGCGTACCTCATTTCCTGAAGCTTGCGGACGGTGGTGAGTTCGGTGGCGGCGTCCCGCTGCGCCTCGGTGAGCCGGGGGTCGTTTCTGAGCACGTTGCGGACGTACTGCATGGTCAGTGTGGAGGCGCCCTGTCGGGTCTGGCCGTCCCGCTTGTTGACCGTGAAGGCGCGCACCACGCCCCGCAGGTCGACCCCGCTGTGCTGGTAGAACCGGACGTCTTCGGCGGCCACTATCGCGCGGCGCATCACCGGGGCCACCTCGTGCAGTGGCACGTCCACCCGGTCCTCCTGGTAGAAGGAGGTGATCACTGTGGTGCCGTCGTTGGCGTAGAGGTTGGAGCGCTGCGCGGTGGGCGGCGTCCGGAGTGTGTTCGGCAGCTCCGAGTACGGCGTCGACAGGGCGCTGAAGCCGATCCCGAAGACCAGGGCCGCGGGCAGGGCGGCGGCGGCCAGCACCAGCCCGGCCAGCACTCCGGCGATCACCACGGTCAGCAGTTTGTCGAGTTGGGCCCGGATCATCAGCTCTCCCCGCAGGAGCCGGTCACGCTAGGACCCGTTCAGAATGACCCGGAACGCCCCTTTGGCCCTGGGTTTTCCCCAAACCCGGAGGAAACTCGCACCACGCTCAGGGCAGCAGCGCGCCGGCCAGCGGGTGGACCGTCTCCTCGATCTCGTCGGCGACCCGGCTGAAGCACTGGTCACCGCGACCCCACGGGTCGTCCAGATCATCGGTGGTCAGCGACGACGCGCCCAGCCGTGCGTCGTGGGCAGCCGCCACCAGGGCCACCCCGCGGGCGTACACGGCCTCCGGGGTGGCGTCGCCCGGCGGCAGCGCGGCGGCGTCCACAGCGGCGAGCAACCGACCGAACTCGCCCAGCACGAACGTGCGGGCCGCCGCGTCCGGACGAAGCGCCACCACGTACTCGTGCTGGTCGGCGGTGGCGGTCAGCACCAGGTCGGCGGCGTCGATGTGGTCCGAGCGCAGCTTGCGCGCGGCGAACCCCGCCACGTCCCCACCCCGGCCGGTGACCTGCCGTGCCGCCGGCGGGTTCATCTCCTCACCCGCGTGCCAGCCACCCGTGCCGGCGCTGTGGCTGTGCACCAGTTCCTCGGCCTGAGCCGGGTCCTGCGTACGCCGGGTCAGCCGCTCCCGCACCGCCAGGGCGAGCAGCCGCTCCGCCATTGGCGAGCGGCAGATGTTGCCCATGCAGACGTGCAGAACCGTGAACGGGGGCACTCAGACCGCCCGACCGTCGACGAGATCCGGGACCACGTCGCGCAGCTTCTCCAGCGGGATCGCCCCGGCCCGCAACAACTGCGGCACCTCACCGGTCAGATCCACGATCGTGCTGGGCACCGGGTCCGGGCAGGGACCGGCCTCCAGGTAGGCCCGCACCGAGTAGCTGAGCTGGTCACGAGCCTCGTCGGCGGTGACCGCCGCCGGCTGGCCGGTCTTGTTCGCCGACGAGACCGCCATCGGGCCGGTCTCGCGCAGCACCTCCAACGCCACCGGGTGCAGCGGCATCCGCACCGCCACCGTGCCGGTCTTGTCGCCCAGGTCCCACTGCAGGCTCGGCGAGTGCTCGACCACGATCGTCAGGGCACCCGGCCAGAACGCCTCAACGAGGTCCCGGGCGGCGGTGGGCAGCGAGAAGACCAACCCGTCCAGGGTGTGCCGCGAGCCGATCAGCACCGGCGGCGGCATCTGCCGACCCCGGCCCTTGGCATCCAGCAGCGCCTTCACCGCGTACGGGGTGAACGCGTCCGCGCCGATCCCGTAGACGGTGTCCGTCGGGAGAACAACAAGCTCGCCGTTCTTGACCGCCTCGATCGCCGCAGCGATGCCGCGGTCCCGATCGGCGGGCGACCGGCAGTCGTAGAGCATCACGAGGAGTCAGTCTGCCACGCCGCCCCGATCGGGGCGTGCTGGCCGTCCGCCCGTCGGGACGCGGTGGCGTAGCGGGGACGTCCGGTGAGGTCCAGATGCTCCGCGACAGCGGTGAATCCGCCCTCCTCGGCGAGCAGCCCGGGCACCGCGGTGCCGTGGGTGTCGTCGTGTTCGACGCCGAACACGCCACCCGGGCGCAGCAGCACCGCCGCCCGTGCGACGACGGGCCGGATCACCACCAGCCCGTCCGCGCCGCCGAAGACCGCCTCCGCCGGGTCGTGCGCGGCCACCTCCGGCGGGACCACCACGTCGTCGGGTACGTAGGGCGGGTTGCAGAGCAGCACGTCCACCCGGCCCACCAGCTCCGCCAGCAGGTCCGGCGCGGTGACGTCGGCCTCGATCACCTCGATCGGCCGGTCCCCCGCCGCGGCCCGCTCCGCCGCGTTACGCCGCAGCCAGGTCAGCGCCGCCGGAGACCGCTCCACCGCGATGACCCGCGCCGCCGGCAGTTCCTGAGCCACCGCCAGCGCGATCGCGCCCGAGCCGCTGCACAGGTCCACCACCACCGGGTCGGGCCGGCCCTGGGCCTGCTCGACGCCCCAGCCGGCCAACAGTTCGGTCTCCGGGCGGGGCACGAAGACACCCGGGCCGACCGACAGCTCCAGGTGCCGGAACCCGGCCCGACCGGTCAGGTGCTGCAACGGCTCACGCGCGGCGCGGCGGCGGGTCAGCTCGTCGAGCCGCGCCAACTGGTCGTCGCCGAGACCGGCGGCGAGAGCCAGCCGACCCCGGGGAACCCCCAGCACGTACGCCGCCAGCACCTCGGCCTCCGCCCGGGCGGAACCGACCCCGGCGGCGGCGAGCGCACGGGCCGCTCGGGCCACCGCGGCGGACGGCCGGATGGGGCCTGTCCCTTCGGGGGGGTGTTGCGGCAAAGTACTCACGACATAATCATGAAGCGTCGCGGGCGACGTGACGAACAGGTGCGCGCGGGCGCGCACGACAGGAGGTTGGCGGGTGGGCTGGCTCGACCGGGTCGATGACCAGGTTGACGCCCTCACGCACGCCCGGGCGTTGCAGGAGGCAAGCCGCTCTGCGGAGTCGTACGTCCTGCTGGAGCGTGTGATTCGCACCACCACCGACCCGGCGGCGCGGGCGGACGCGATGGTGCAACGCCTCTCCGCGCTGATCAATCTCGGTCGGACCGCCGAGTTCACCAGGGCCATCGAAGAGGCATCGGCGGCGGTCCGTGACCTCGCGGAGCCCTACCTGCACGGGCACCTCAACGCCCTCGCCGCGCTCGCCGCCCATCACCAGGGCGCACTGGACCGCTGCGTCATGCACCTCGTCCGGGCGGCCCGGGCGCTGGGCGCCGTCGCCGACCCGGACCGGGACACCGCCTGGGGCTGGCACGACCTGGCCATGGCCTACAGCTACCTGAGCTTCCACGGGTACGCCCTGGGCGCCATCGAGCGGGCCCGGCAACTCGGGCTGACCGCCGGGATCCCGGAGGAGACGTTCGCCGCGCCGGGCATCCGCCTGCGCAACGCCGTCGCCCTGGACCACAACGGCGACAGCGACGGTTGCCTGCGGGTGCTCCGGGACGTGGCCTCCGACCTGACCCGCTTCGTCCGCGCCGGGCGGGCCGGTCAGCTCCGCCCGAGCAGCCTCGCCGCCTACGGCTACG
This sequence comes from Micromonospora sp. NPDC005710, assembly GCF_040630995.1. Classification (NCBI taxonomy): domain Bacteria; kingdom Bacillati; phylum Actinomycetota; class Actinomycetes; order Micromonosporales; family Micromonosporaceae; genus Micromonospora; species Micromonospora sp. NPDC005710. Next base: position 211,340 of record NZ_JBEXYP010000003.1, read on the forward strand.
CGGCGGCCCGACAGGCGGCTCTCGGCGACCAGGTGGCGACCGAGGGCCCCGAGCCGGCCCGGTTGTTGAGCCACGGTGGGGACAGCGCCCGTGCCCGTGACCTGCGGCAGCTCGGGCAGGTGTGCCTCGCCGTCGCCGACGGTCGGCCGATCGAGGCGGTCGCCCGACTGGACACCGTCCGGGTCTCGAACGAGACGCTCGGGGCGGCCGAGCCGGCCCGGCTGCGTAGCATCGCGCTGACCCGCGCCGGGGACCACCTCTCCGCGCACCGGGCCGACCGACTGGCGTTCCGGCTCGCCGCTCAGCGCAACGACCGTCTGCGCGACGTCTACATCGACGGCATCGCCGCCCGCATCGACCATGAGGAGATGCGCCGCGAGGCGGCGCGCTTCGAGGGTGAGGCGTTGACCGACCCGCTCACCGGGCTGCCGAACCGCCGCCGGCTGGAGCGGTACATCACCGCCGTGGTCACCCGCGGCGACCGGGTGGTCATCGGCGTCTGCGACCTGGACGGCTTCAAGGCGGTGAACACCCGGCACGGGCACCACTCCGGTGACCTGGTCCTGCAACGCATCGCCGGTGTGATCAACCGGGTGATGCGCCGGGACGACTTTGTGGCCCGCTACGGCGGTGACGAATTCGTGGTGGTGCTGCCGGACACCGGCATGGCCGAGGCCGCCGAGGTGGCCCGCCGGATCGAGGCCGCGGTCCGCCTGGAGGACTGGGAATCGTTGGTGCCGGGCACCCCGGTCGGGGTGAGCATCGGCTTCGCCGAGGTCTCCGGTGGCGGCGGGCTGCGCGACGCGCTGAGCGTCGCGTTCGAGCAGGCCGACCGCGAGATGCTCCGCGCCAAGAGTCGCCCCCGCGCGAGCTGATCGGTCAGCGGCGGGTCAGCTCGGTGTCGCCGGCGAGTCGGGCGGCCCGGTCGGCCTCGGTGAGGGCGTCCAGCACCCCGTCCAGCTCGCCACCGAGCGCCAGATCCAGGTTGTACGCGGTGTAGCCGATCCGGTGATCGGTGATCCGGTTCTGCGGGAAGTTGTAGGTGCGGATCCGCTCCGAACGGTCCACGGTGCGCACCTGGGCCTTACGCGCGTCCGAGGCGGCGGCGTCGGCCTGCTCCTGCGCGGCGGCGAGCAGCCGGGCCCGCATGATCCGCATCGCCTGCTCCCGGTTCTGCAACTGGGACTTCTCGTTCTGGCAGGAGACGACGATGCCGGTCGGCAGGTGGGTGATCCGCACCGCCGAGTCTGTGGTGTTCACCGACTGACCACCCGGGCCGGACGACCGGAACACGTCGATGCGCAGGTCGTTCTGGTCGATCGTCACGTCGACGTCCTCGGCCTCCGGCAGCACCAGGACCCCGGCGGCGCTGGTGTGGATCCGGCCCTGCGACTCCGTGACCGGGACACGCTGCACCCGGTGCACGCCGCCCTCCCACTTGAGCCGCGACCAGACGCCGTTGCCGCCGTCCGGCACACCCTTGGTCTTGATCGCCAGGGAGACGTCCTTGACCCCGCCGAGGTCCGAATCCTGGGCGTCGATCACCTCGGTGAGCCAGCCGTGCCGCTCGGCGTACCTGGTGTACATCCGCAGCAGGTCACCGGCGAACAACGCCGACTCCTCGCCACCCTCACCGGCCTTGATCTCGACGATCACGTCCTTGGCGTCGTGCGGGTCACGCGGAATGAGCAGCTCGGCGAGGCGCTCCTCCAACACCGGCAGGGAGCTGGCGATGGAATCCGCCTCACCGGCGAAGGACGGGTCCTCCGCGGCCAGCTCACGAGCCGCGGCCAGGTCGGCGCGGGCCTGCTCCAACTCGCCGGCGGCCTTGTGCAGCGGCACCAGCTCGGCGTACCGGCGGCCGACCCTGCGCGCGGTGGCCTGGTCGGCGTGAATGGCCGGGTCGGCCAACCGCTTCTCCAGCTGCGCGTACTCGTCGAGAAGGCCGGCCAGACGCTCGCTGCTCATGCTGCGGATGCTCCTTCGACGGTGCGCGACGACCAGGCCGGGCCGAGAGGCCAGCGGCCGGGCGGAAAACGGAGGGAAACGCGGACGGCGCCCGCGTCCGGCGGTAAACCGGACGCGGGCGCCGAACGTGGAACTACTTGGCCTTCTTGGCCTGAACCTTGGCGTACTTCTGCTGGAACTTCGCGACCCGGCCGGCGGTGTCGAGAACGCGCTGCTTACCGGTGTAGAACGGGTGGCAGGCGCTGCAGGTCTCGGCGTGGATCGCCCCGCCCTTGGCGGTGCTGCGGGTCGTGAACGTGTTGCCACAGGAGCAGCTGACCTCGGTGGTCACGTACTCCGGGTGGATGTTTGCCTTCATCGCCTCGGTCCTCTCGTTGGTGGTCGCCGGGTCGCCGTCATCGCTCGTCGCGCCGTACGCGACGGGCTCGGGCGTGAACCGGAACCGGTGGCCGATTGACCAGTGTGCCATGGGCCTGAGCCGACCCGGTAATCGGGCCGCACACCTCGTCCGGCATCGTCAACACGTGCCTACCCGTCCGCATTCCCGCCGCCCAACGGGACATTCGCGCGCCCGCCGGCCCGCCGCCGGGTACCCCACCCGGGGTACGTCCGCCACGCCCGTCGAACCCGAGGTGCGCCGATGACACGCCTCATCGTCACCCGGGGACTGCCCGCCTCGGGCAAGACGACGTTCGCCCGTACGCTCCAGCCGTCCGTAGCGCGGGTGAACCGCGACGACCTGCGCCGGATGCTGCACGGCGAGCGGCTGTTCACCACGTGGGCCGAGGCACAGGTGACCGCCGTGCAGCAGGCTCAGGTCGAGGCGCTGCTGAGGGCCCGGGCGGACGTCTGCGTCGACGACACCAACCTACGCGCGCGGGCCCTGCGCGGCTGGGTCGAGCTGGCCAACCGCCACGGCGCGGATGTCGAGGTGCACGACTTCACCGACGTGCCACTTGCCGAGTGCCTGCGCCGCGACGCCGCCCGCCCGGCCGACGAGCAGGTCGGCGCGGACGCGATCCGCCGACTGCACGAGCGGTACCTTCAGGGGCGGGAGTTGCCGTTGCCGGTGCCGACGGCCCGTACCGGAGGCTCCGCCGTGGTGCATCCGCCGTCGACCGAGCCACCGGAGATCGTCCTGGTGGACATCGACGGCACCGTCGCGCTGGCGGTCTCCCGCAGCCCGTACGACATGACGCGGGTAAGCCAGGACCAGCCGAACACGGCGGTGATCGCGGCGGTCCGGGCGATGCACGCCGCCGGGTACGGGGTGGTGTTCTGCTCGGGGCGGGACGCCTCCGCCCGCACGGCCACCGAGGCGTGGCTGGCCCGGCACGTACGAGTGCCCTACCTGGGCCTGCACCTGCGCGCCGTCGGCGACTCCCGGAAGGACTCGATCGTCAAACGGGAGATCTACGACCGGGAGATCCGCGACAGGTACCGGGTGGCCGGCGTCTTCGACGACCGCGTCCAGGTGGTCCAGATGTGGCGATCCCTCGGCCTCACCGTCTTCCAGGTGGCCGACGGCGACTTCTGAGGGCCCGGGGCCAACGGACACGGCGAAGGGGCACGGCCGTCGTGGCCGTGCCCCTTCGCCGTCAATCCGGGATCGTCACTCCCCCGGCGTCGACTTCGCGATCTGCATCAGGAACTCGATGTTCGTGCGGGACTGCTTGAGCCGGTCCAGCAGGAGATCCATCGCGGCCTGAGAGTCCAGCGAGTGCAGCACCTTCCGGAGCTTGTGGATGATGGCCAGCTCTTCCGGTGCGAGCAGGACCTCTTCCTTACGCGTACCGGACGGGTTGATGTCGATGGCCGGGAAGGTCCGCTTGTCGGCGATCTTCCGGTCCAGCTTCAACTCGGCGTTGCCGGTGCCCTTGAACTCCTCGAAGATGACAGTGTCCGCCATGGACCCGGTCTCCACCAGCGCCGTGGCGATGATGGTCAGCGACCCGCCGTTCTCGATGTTGCGGGCCGCGCCGAGGAAGCGCTTCGGCGGGTAGAGCGCCGTGGAGTCGATACCACCCGACATGATCCGGCCGCTGGCCGGCGCCGCCAGGTTGTACGACCGACCGAGCCGGGTCACCGAGTCGAGCAGCACGACGACGTCGTGTCCGAGCTCGACGAGGCGCTTGGCCCGCTCGATGGCCAGCTCCGCCACCGTGGTGTGGTCCTGCGGCGGGCGGTCGAACGTGGCCGCGATGACCTCGCCCTTGATCGACCGCTGCATGTCGGTGACCTCTTCAGGCCGCTCGTCCACCAGCACCACCATCAGGTGGCACTCCGGGTTGTTGCGGGTGATCGCGTTCGCGATCGCCTGCAGCACCATCGTCTTACCCGCCTTGGGCGGAGACTGGATGAGTGCCCGCTGGCCCTTGCCGATCGGCATGACCAGGTCGATGACCCGGGTGGTCAGGATGTGCGGCTCGGTCTCCAGCCGCAGACGCTCCTGCGGGTAGAGCGGAGTGAGCTTGTAGAACTCCGGACGCCGCCGCGCCTCCTCCGGCTCCATCCCGTTGATCGTGTCCAGCCGCATCAGCGGGTTGTACTTGTCGCGCCGCTGGTCACCGCTGTTGCCGCCCTCGCGGGCCGCCCGGACCGCACCGGTGATCGCGTCACCTCGGCGCAGGCCGTACTTCTTGATCTGGGACATCGAGACGTACACGTCGTTCGGGCCGGCCAGGTAGCCGGTGGTCCGCACGAAGGCGTAGTTGTCGAGCACGTCGATGATGCCGGCCACCGGGACGAGCACGTCGTCCTCGCTGACCTGCGGCTCACGCCCGCCGGTGTCGGTACCGGTCTCGGTGCGCTCGCCGCGCCCACGGCGACGGTCCCGGAAGCGGCTACGCCGGCCGCGCCGGCCGCCACTCTCGTCGTCGTCGTCGCTGTCCCGCTCGACACGCTGACCACGGTCGTTGCGGTCGTTGCCGGCGTTCCGGTCGTTGCCGGCGTTGCGGTCGGCCCGCTCGCCCCGGTCGGCCCGCTCGCCCCGATCGTTGCGCTCGCCCCGGTCGGCACGCTCACCCCGGTCGGAACGCTCACCCCGGTCGTTGCGCTCGGCACGTTCGCCCCGATCGTTGCGCTCGGCACGCTCGGTCCGGTCGGCACGCTCGCCCCGATCGTTGCGCTCGGCACGCTCGCCCCGGTCGGCACGCTCGCCCCGATCGTTGCGCTCGGCACGCTCGCCCCGGTCGTTGCGCTCGGTCCGGTCGGCACGCTCGCCCCGGTCGGCACGCTCCGGACGCTCGGCCCGCTCACGGCGGTTCTCGCCGCGGTCGGCCCGCTCGCCGGCTTCCGCCTCGTCGGCACGCGTCTCGGTCGCACGCGCCTCGACCGCACGCGTCTCGGTCGCACGCGCCTCGGTCGCACGCGCTTCAGCGGGGCGCGACTCCGTGGCACGGGTCTCCGCCGTCGCGGTCCGGCTCCGCCGGGTGCGGGTACGGCCCTCGGTCTCGGCGGCCGGCTCGGCCGGCGCCTTCTCGGCACCGCGACCGTCGGCGGCCGGCCGGTCGGCGGTCTCCCGCACCTCGGCGCGTACCCCCTCACGGGTCGGGGCGGCCGCGGCCGCGACCTCGGCCCGGGGTCGAGGGGTCCCGGCGGCGTTGCCGCCCTGCCGCTCGGAGATCGCGGCGATCAGCTCGCCCTTGCGCATGCGAGCCGTGCCGGAGATGCCGAGCGACGCAGCCAGGCTCTGCAGCTCTGGCAGCAGCATCGCCGACAGACCGGTGCCGCTACGCCGACGACGGGCGGGAGCGGCGGCGGTGGCATCGCCAGCGACGTTGGAAACATCCGACGTCACGTCGGTGGTGTCGCTCAATGGATTCCTTCCCTCGATAAGGCCGGGACTGCCCGGAGTCGGAACTCAGGTGGCCGGGCGGCCTCGGTGCACCCGCCTCGCAAGGACGCGTCGCGGGAGTCTGTTACACAGCAGCCGGTCGGTATCCCGACTCACCAACGTCGGTGAGCAGGTCTCGCCGTCTGCGGCGACCTGTGGAAACTGCGGTGCGGCGTGGGCCTTTGGCAGGGGTAGACGGGCTGACCGCCGAGAGCTTCGGGGGTGCGCCGCCCCGCAGGAGATCGCGTGCTTCGCGGCTGTGCTAGGTCTAGAGCGTAATCAACTCTTCCGACCTGCGGCAACAGGGTCCCGCTCGGCGTGTCCAAGTCTACCCCGTACAACCCGCGCGCCGCTGACGTCTATCGGTAACTGCCAGATCTCCCAGTCTGTTCCCACCGGAAAGCCTACGGGAGGCTCGCTGAGTGCCAGGACAGTCGGGCCCGCCCCACTGACCACAGCCGCCACACCGGCCGCTCGCAACGCACTGACCAGGGCAGACGTGCCGGGCATCCCGGCCGCGCGGTAACCCTGGTGGAGCCGGTCGGCGGTGGCCGGCAACAGCAGGGCCGGCGCCCCGGTGAGCGCGTGCACCAGCAGCGCTGCCCGTCCCGCGCTGAATGCGGCGTCGCCGTGCGGCACTGTCTCCGGCAGAGCCGCCCGCGCGGTCGCTGTCAATCCGCGTTCCGCCGGGACAAAAACTATTGGCCGCACCGCGTCGGCGACCGGCAGGGAGACCGCCCGGGAGCCGCCCGGCTCGGACCAGGCCACTGTGAAGCCGCCGAGCAGACACGGCGCCACGTTGTCGGGGTGACCCTCGATCTCGGCGGCCAGCCGGAGCGCGCCAGCGTCGTCGAGGCGCTGCTCACCGTCGACGACGAGGGCTCGGGCCAACAGCACGCCGGCGACGATCGCTGCGGACGAGGAACCCAGCCCGCGCGCCTGGGGGATCCGGTTGACGCACTCCACGGCAAGCCCGTCGGGGTGGACCCCGAGCACGTCGAACGCGGCCCGCATGGACCGCACCACCAGGTGCCGGTCGTCGTCGGGCAGCTCACCGGCGCCCTGCCCGGTCACCGTCACCCGGACGCCGCCGGACGCGACCTCGGCGGCCACGTCGTCGTAGAGCCCGAGAGCGAGGCCCAGCGCGTCGAAGCCCGGGCCCAGGTTGGCGCTCGTCGCGGGCACCCGGACCCGGACCGGCCCGGCAGTGAGGTTCGTCGGCACGCGCCCATGCTAGGGCCCGGCACCGACGAACCCACGTCGCGTCCGCTGCCTGGGACCGCCGAGTTCAGCCCGCCGCGTCCGGGACCGGCTCGGCGGCCGGTTCGGTGAGCGAGAGCCGGCGGGTGGCGATCCGCCAACCGACCGCGTACACGAGGGTGATCAGTCCGCAGCCGGCGAGCACCACCCGTTCGTCGACCGAGTCCACCACCAGGGCCACCGCCAGTTGGCTCACCGAGATCGCCAGCGTCGCCAGCATCATGTCGGTGGCGAAGACGCGCCCCCGCAACCGGTCCGGCACCTCACCCTGGAGGGCGAAGTTCGACATCACCCAGTTGCTGCCACCCGCGAAGTGCGCCACGAAGACCAGCAGCAGCACCAGCGGAAACCACCGCACCACAGAGGCGCCCAGGTAGGACAGGCCGTAGAGCGACATGGACAGCGCGAGCCCGGGCAGCAGCCAGGCCCGGTTGGTCAGCACCCGGCGCATCAGGATCGGCCCCACCAACGCACCCGCGCCGCGTACCGCGAAGAGCAGGCCGGCGCCGAGCGGGCCGACACCGTAGACGCCGGCCAGCAGCGGAAACACGGTCAGCACGCCGTTGCCCAGGCCCACCGCCGACTTCACGGTGACCAGCGCGAGCACCCGGGGGCGGTGACCGATGTAGCCGAGTGCCTCGCGGACCGCCGACCAGGTCCGCTGGGCCGGTTCGTCGGCGTCCCGGGGCGCCTGCAACGGCCGGCGGATCCGGGTGGCGAGGGCCGCGGCCATCACCAGGCCCACCGCCGCCACCCAGAAGCAGGCGTACGGGCCGGCAGCGGTGCTGAGCACGCCGCCGAGCGAGGCACCGACCACCGTCATGGTGCCCCAGGCCGAGCCGGCGACGGCGTTGCCCGCGGCAAGCTCGTGCGGTTCCAGTACGTTCGGCAGCGCCGCCTGGGCGGCCGGCGAGTAGAACGCCTTGGCGACCGCCACCACGCCGATCGCGACGAGCGCCAGCCACGCCGTCCCGGCGTCGCGTACCCCGAGCAGCAGCAGCACGCCGACCAGCGCGGCCACGTTCGCGGCGATCATGATCTTCCGGCGGTCGAAGCGGTCGGCGATCGTGCCGGTGTACGGCAACAGCAACGCCACGATGCCGGTGTCCACCGCCAACACCAGCGCGCCCCAGACACCGCTGCCGGTGAGGTGCGGCAGCAGGACCAGCAGCGGCACCATGACGAACCAGTCGGCGCCGAAGACCACCAACTCGGCGAGGAACAGGTTGCGGAAGCTCCGATTGCCGGTCAGAACCGAGAGGGTGGACGCCACGGAGCGCGACCCTACCTGGTCGGCGTCGAAGCCTCACCCGCTCCCAGCAGCGCCGAGACCGTGACGAATGTGTAGCCGCTTGACCGTAGCCCGTTGATCATGTCGGTCAGCCCGCGCAGTGCGACGAGCCGCCGGGGCGCCCCCACATCGTGGCCGAGCACTATCGTTCCCGGTCGGACGTCGGCCACCACCCGTCTGGCGTGGCCGGCCGGATCGTCGGGGAACTCACGCTCGACCATCTGCAACGACCAGAGCACCAGCCGGTAGTCCAGTCGGGCCGCCGCGTGCAGCACCGCCCCACCCAGGTGGCCGTACGGCGGGCGGAGGAGCGCCGGTGCCCTCCCGGTCAGGTCCGCGATGGCATCGTGGCTGCGGCGCAGGTCGTCGTACGCCTCGGCGGCGTCCATCTTGGCCAGGTCCCGGTGCTGCCAGCTGTGGTTGCCCACCTCGTGCCCGGCGAGCCGGTCGCGGACGATGCCGCCGTGCCGGCGGACCTGCGCACCAACCATGAAGAAGGTGGCCGGAACCCGGTGCTGGGCCAGTGTGTCGAGCACCATCGGAGTCCACTGTGGTGCCGGGCCGTCGTCGAAGGTGAGGGCCACCAGGCGTTGGTTCGTCCGCCCCGACCAGACGACCTCCAGCGCGCCGGACCCGACATCCTGCTGGCCGTTGCCGAGCGTGCCGCTGGCGGGGCCACCGCCGATCGGCATCTGGCGATGGGTGATCCACCACGCCTCGGACGTTCCGGCGCCGATGGCCCCACCACCGACCACCAGCAGGCCACGACGCAGCAGGTCGCGTCGCCTCCACCCCCGTGTGCCCTCGGCCATCCACCCGCCCCGCTCCGCCCACACCCCTAACCCATCTACGAGGAGTATGCAAGAAGCTACCGAAAGTGTGGGGCGGTCGAGTCGGAGTGTTTCCGTCGGACAGACCTGAGAACGCCCCCGGCGACAATCCGCCGGGGGCGTTCCGAACCGCGAGACGACCTACTCGGTCGGCTCCGTCGGCGGCAGTGGCGAGGTACGGCTGCGGGGCAGCCGCAGCACCTCGAACTGGTCGGTGCCCTCCACGAGCGCGGCGGACGGTGCTTGTCGCCCGGCCGGCCGGGCGACCTCGGCCGCCGCCGGGGTGGGCGCGTCGCTCGGCACCGCGACCTGGTTAGGGGTCGACACCTCGTCGGTCTCCGTCGTGGTCACCGCCGACCCCCCGGAGCGCCGCCGGGCGCGCCGACTCCGCAACGACTCCTTGGTGTGCTCCACCATCGTGTACAGCGTCGGCACCAGGATCAGCGTGAGCAGCGTCGAGCTGAGCAGACCACCGATCACCACGACCGCCAGCGGCTGCGAGATGAAGCCACCCTCACCGGTCAACCCCAACGCCATCGGCAGCAACGCGAAGATGGTCGCCACCGCCGTCATCAGGATCGGGCGCAGCCGGCGACGGCCACCTTCGACCACCGCCTCCCGGACCCCCATGCCCTGTGCCCGGTACTGGTTGATCAGATCGAGCAACACGATCGCGTTCGTCACGACGATGCCGACGAGCATCAGCACACCGATGAGCGCCGGCACGCCGAGCGGCGTCCCCGTGACCAACAGCAGGCCGATCGCGCCGGTCGACGCGAACGGGATGGAGATCAGCAAAATCAGCGCCTGGGTGAGGCTGCGGAACGTGGCCACCATGATCAGGAACACGATGGCGATCGCGGCCAGCACCGCCAGGCCCAGGTCACCGAAGGCGTCCGCCTGATCGGCGCTGACACCACCGATGGTGAAGCTCGCGCCCGGCACGTTCAGGCCGTCCAGCCGCTTCTGCAACTCCTTGCTGGTGGCGCCCAGGTTCGAGCCGGTCGCCGCGCCGGTCACCGACACGCTGCGCTCACCGTCGATCCGGGTGACCTGCTGCGGCCCCTCGCCCTGGGTGACCTGCGCGATGTCACCCAGCTTGACCGGGCCCACCGGCAGTGCCCGCAGCTCCTCCACTGTCATCGGCGGCTGCGTGCCCAACCGCAGCACCACGTTCTGCTGCTGGCCGTCGAGCGCGACCTGACCCAGCGGTGCTCCCCGGAACGCCTGCGACACGATCTGCCCCACGGCGGCCTCGGTGAGCCCGACCCGACCGGCGGCGACCCGGTCGACAGTCACGTCGACCCGCGGCACCCGTGCGGCCAGGCTGGTGGTGACGTCCTCCACGTCCGAGACGCCGGCCATCGCGGCCCGCGCCTCCTCGGCAGCCCGGGTCAGCACCTCCGGGTCGCTGGCCTGGACGACCACCTCCAGCTGGCTGGTGGACGCCTCCTGGCCGCCACCGAAGCTGATCTCACCCACGCCGTCGCCGAGCTTGTCGAACTCCTTGCGCAACACCTCACGCATCTGCTTGGCGTCGGTGTCACCGCCGAGCGCCAGCGACCAGCTGGCGACGTTGTTGCCGCCGCCGCCCGCCCACGGGTTGTCCCCACCGCCCGCCGTCACCTGGTACGTCTCGACGCCCTCGGTGCGGGACAGCACCGACTCGACCTGCTTGGCCGCCGCGTCGGTCGCCGCCAGGCCACTGCCCGCCGGCAACTCCTGGCTGATGTTGAGGGTGTCCTGGCCGGAGTCGTCCAGGAAGTTGGTCTCCAACTTCTGCGCCAGACCGAAGGTGCCGAAGATCACCAGCAGGCCGAGCCCCACGGTGATCCAACGGGTCGACCGCTTGCGCGTGGCGAACCCGATCACCGGCAGGTACGCCCGCTGCAACGGGCTGCGCAGCTCCTTCTCCTCCGCGGCGTGTCGTACCGCCTCGTCGTCGGCGGTGCCGCCGCGCGGCTTGAGGAACCAGTACGCGAGAACCGGGATGACGGTGAGCGACACCAGCAGGGAGGCGAGCAGGGCCACCGTCACGGTGATCGCGAACGGGGCGAAGAGCTGGCCCACGAACCCGCCGACGAGCGCGATCGGCGCGAACACCGCCACAGTGGTGAGGGTGGACGCGGTCACCGCGCCGGCGACCTCCCGGACGCCGGTGATGATGGCGTGCCGCTTCTCCTCGCCGTACTCCAGGTGTCGTTTGATGTTCTCCAACACCACGATCGAGTCGTCCACCACCCGGCCCACAGCGATGGTCAACGCGCCGAGGGTGAGCAGGTTGAGCGAGTAGTCCCCGATCCACAGGGCGATCAGTGCCACCAGCACGGAGAGCGGGATGGAGACCGCGGTGACCACCGTCGACCGTACCGACAGCAGGAACACCAGGATGACGATGACCGCCATCACCAGGCCCAGCAGGCCCTCGGTGGTCAGCGACTCGATCGACTTCTCGACGAACGGCGCCTGGTCGAAGACCACAGTCAGCTCCGCGCCGGAGGCGTCCTTCAGGTCGTCGAGCCGGTCGCGGATCTCGTGCGAGATCTGCACGGCGTTGCCGTCCGGTGCCGCGGTGACAGCGATGCCGAGGCTGTCCTTGCCGTTGGTCCGGGTGATCGCGGTGGCCGGTGCGAGCTGCTGCTCGACAGTCGCCACGTCACCGAGGCGGACCGGTGCCGCAGCCGGGAGGACGACGATGCCGCGCAGCTCATCCAGTGTGGCGATCGGCGTGCCGACCTGCACCGGGAGGGTCAGCGCGCCGTCGGTCACCGCGCCGGCCGGAACCGCCACGCCGTTGGTCTTCAGCGCCGCGCCGATCGCCGTCGGCTGGATCTTCGAGGCGGCCAGCTTCGCCGGGTCGGGGGTGATCACCACGACGTTGTCGCGGGTGCCGGTCACCTCGACGGTGCGGACCCCCTCGATGCCCTCCAGCTCCGGCACGACAGTGGTGCGCAGCTTCTCGGCGAGCACGCGCTCGTCCGTCGCGCCGGCCGCTGCCAGCACCACCGCCGGGAGGTCGTCGGTGCTGCCCGCGATGACCTGCGGGTCGACGCTCTCCGGCAACTGGGAGTCGATCCGGCTCAGCGCGGTCTGCATCTTGTTGACCACGTCGTCGAGATCGGTGCCGAACTCGTAGGTCACCTGGACGGTGGCCGCTCCCTCGCGGGACGTGGAGGTGACCTTGTCCAGCCCCGGGATGCCCTGGAGGGCATTCTCGATCGGCTCGGTCACCTGCGACTCGACGATCTCGGGGCCGGCGCCGGGGTAGGGGGCCACGATGAACGCGGCGGGGAACTCGAGCGACGGCAGCAGTTGCTGCTTCAGCGATGGCACGGCGAACGCCCCGAACGCCGTGATCACCACCGCGAAGAGTGCGACGAGCGCTCGGTTGGCGAGGCTGAATCTGGCGAGCAGCGACATCGGCCTGGTTCACTCCTGAACGAGAATGCGGGCGGGGATACCCGAAAGTGTGCCGGACTCGCCTCTTCCGACCCCCGCCGCCCCCACGCTGTCCCGCCGACCGCGGGCCCGCCCCGGGCGGGTGGCGCGCTCAGGCCAGGTCGAGAGCGCGGGCCGCCGCCAGCGGGTCGTTCGCGATGGTCACCGGTGACGGCGCGGTGGAAATCGCCCACTCCGGGTCCTTCAGCCCGTGGCCGGTCACCGTGCAGACAACAGTGGAACCGGGCGGCACCGCGCCCGCCGCGGCCTGCTGCAGGAGGCCGGCCACGCTTGCCGCGCTGCCCAACTCGACGAAGACCCCCACCTCGCGGGCGAGCAGGCGGTACGCGGAGAGGATCTCCCGGTCGGTCACCGACGCGATCAGGCCACCCGACGCGTCCCGGGCATCAAGCGCCTTGGTCCAGCTCGCCGGGTTGCCGATCCGGATCGCGGTGGCGATCGTCGACGGTTGCGGAACCACCTGGCCGGTCACGATCGGGGCCGCCCCGGCGGCCTGGAAGCCGTACATCTTCGGCGTCCGGGTGGTGGCGCCGACGGCCGACTCCTCCGCATAGCCCATCCAGTACGCGGAGATGTTGCCCGCGTTGCCGACCGGCAGGCAGTGGATGTCGGGGGCGTCACCAAGCGCCTCGACGATCTCGAAGGCGGCAGTCTTCTGGCCGTGCAACCGGTCGATGTTCACCGAGTTGACCAACGCGACCGGGTAGTCCTGGGCGAGCTTGGCGGCCGTCGCCAGGCAGTCGTCGAAGTTGCCGTTCACCTGGAGCAGCTTCGCGCCGTGCACGAGCGCCTGGGCCAGCTTGCCCAACGCGATCTTGCCCTGGGGCACCAGCACGGCACAGGTCAGACCGGCCCGGGCCGCGTACGCCGCCGCGGAGGCGCTCGTGTTGCCGGTGGAGGCGCAGATGATGGCCTTGTTGCCGGCCTCGACCGCCTTGGACACCGCGAGGGTCATCCCCCGGTCCTTGAAGGAGCCGGTCGGGTTGGCGCCCTCCACCTTGAGGTGCACGTCGCACCCGAGCCGGGCGGACAGCACCGGCGCCGGCAACAGCGGGGTGTTCCCCTCGTGCAGCGTGACGACCGGCGTGGCCGTGGTGACCGGCAGCCGATCCCGGTACGCCTCGATCAGACCCCGCCACATGTCGTTCTCCTCGCCTCTACCGACGCGCCCAGCCGAGCATCAGGGCCACCTTGGACCAGCCTGCCGGAGTGGTCGATGGCACACCCCGGCTTACCCACCTGGCGGGACACGCAAGCCGTCCGTCGATGATGCAACGACTCAGGCGCCGCCCTCGACCCGCAGCACGCTCGTCACCGACCTGACGATGTCCAGACCGCGCAGCTCACCGACTGTGGCAGCGAGCGCGGCGTCCGGTGCCACATGCGTGACGATGACCAACTCGGCGTCGCCGTCGCGGCCGGCCGGCCCGCCCGCGGAGCCCTGCCGGACGGTCGCGATCGACACGTCGTGCCGGGCGAACACGCTCGCCACCGAGGCCAGCACACCCGGACGGTCGGCCACGTCGAGGCTCACGTGGTAGCGGGTCAACGCCTCACCCATCGGCCGGACCGCGAGGTCCGCGTACGCGCTCTCGCTGGCCGCACGCACCCCGGCGAGCCGGTTGCGGGACACCGCGACCACGTCACCCAGCACCGCGCTGGCGGTGGGCGCACCGCCGGCGCCCCGACCGTAGAACATCAACTGACCGGCCGCGTCCGCCTCCACGAAGACCGCGTTGAACGCGTCCCCGACGCTCGCCAGCGGGTGGCTGCGCGGAATCATCGCCGGGTGCACCCGGACGCTCACCGTCTCCCGGCCGGTGGAGTCGACACCCCGGGCCGCGATGCAGAGCAGTTTGATCGTGCAGCCCATCGCCTGGGCGCTGGCCATGTCCGCGGCGGTCACCTCGGTGATGCCCTCGCGGTGCACGTCGGCGGCCCCCACCCGGGTGTGGAACGCCAACGAGGCGAGGATCGCCGCCTTCGCCGCCGCGTCGAAGCCCTCGACGTCGGCGGTCGGGTCGGCCTCCGCGTACCCCAGGGCGGTTGCCTCTTCGAGTGCCTCGGCGAAGCCGGCACCGGTCGCGTCCATCGCGGAGAGGATGAAGTTGGTGGTGCCGTTGACGATGCCGGTGACCCGGTTGATCCGATCGCCGTGCAGCGACTCCCGCAGCGGGCGCAGCAGCGGGATCGCCCCGGCCACCGACGCCTCGTAGTAGAGGTCGCCCCCGCCCTCGGCCGCCGCCTCGTGCAGGGCCACGCCGTCCTCGGCGAGCAGCGCCTTGTTGGCGGTGACCACGCTCTTGCCGGCGCGCAGCGCCTCGACCAGCCAACTCCGGGCCGGTTCGATGCCACCGACCACCTCGATCACCACGTCCACGTCGTCGCGCTTGATCAGGCCCAGCGCGTCGGTGGTGAACAGGTCCTCGTCGACCGGAAGGTCACCCCGGTCGCGGCCGAGCCGACGGACGGCGATGCCGGCGATCTCCAGCGGGGCGCCGATCCGGGCGGCCAGGTCGGCCGACTGATCGTGCAGCAGCCGGACCACCTCCTGGCCGACAGTGCCACAGCCGAGCAGCGCCAAGCGCACAGGTGACGTCATCCCACATCCAATGCCAGCAGATCGTCTTCGGTCTCCCGCCGGACGATCAGACGCGCCTGGCCGTCGCGCACCGCGACAACCGGCGGCCGGGGCACATGGTTGTAGTTGCTGGCCATGCTTCGGCAGTACGCACCAGTGCCGGGCACTGCGACAAGATCTCCGGGCTGCACGTCGGCGGGCAGGAATTCATCCTTCACCACGATGTCCCCGGACTCACAGTGCTTTCCCACCACGCGGGCGAGCAACGGCTGCGCGTCGGAGGTCCGCGAGGCGAGTGTGGCCGAGTAGGACGCGTCGTAGAGGGCGGTACGGATGTTGTCGCTCATCCCACCGTCGACGCTGACGTACGTGCGGAGGCCGTCGAGGGGCTTGACCGTGCCGACCTCGTAGAGGGTGAAGACGGCCGGCCCGACGATGGCCCGGCCCGGCTCGATCGACAGGCGCGGCACGGCCAGGTTCTCCGCCGCGCACTCCGAGTCGACGATCTTGCGGAGCCGCTTGGCCAGATCCTGCGGTGCCGCCGGGTCGTCCTGCGTGGTGTACGCGATGCCGAAGCCGCCGCCCAGGTCCAGCTCGGGCAGCTCCACCCCCCGGGCGTCGCGGATCTGCGCCTGGAGGGCGAGCACCCGACGGGCCGAGACCTCGAAGCCGCTGGCGTCGAAGATCTGCGAACCGATGTGCGAGTGCAGACCGCGCAGCTCCAGCACACCCTCGTCCAGGATCTTGAACGCGGCGTTGGCGGCGGCACCCCCGGCCAGCGAGAAGCCGAACTTCTGGTCCTCGTGGGCGGTGGCGATGAACTCGTGGGTGTGCGCCTCGACGCCCACCGTCACCCGCACCAGCACCCGGGGCCGGACCCCACGCTCGCGGGCCAGCGCGGTGAGCCTGTCGATCTCGGTGGACGAGTCGACGATGATCCGGCCCACCCCGGCGTCCAGTGCCCGGCTCAGCTCGGTGACCGACTTGTTGTTGCCGTGGAAGCCGATCCGCTCCGGCGGCATCCCGGCGGAGAGCGCGGTGGCCAGCTCGCCACCCGAACAGACGTCCAGGTGCAGCCCCTCCTCGGCGATCATCCGGACCACCGCCCGGCAGAGGAACGCCTTGCCGGCGTAGAAGATGTCCTCGGTCGGGAAGGCGGCCCGGAAGTCGCGGCAGCGCGAGCGCAGGTCGGCCTCGTCGAGGACGTACACCGGGGTGCCGAACTCGGCCGCGATGTCGCGGACGCTCAGGCCCGCGACGGCGACCGCGCCGTCCGCGCCGCGCGCCACGCTGCGCGGCCACAGCGTCGGGAGCAGGGCGTTGACGTCCTCCGGGGTACGCAGCCAGGCCGGCCCCCGGTTGTTGATGTCAGCGTGCAGCGCACCCGCCTCATGAGCCCTCATGTCACATCCTCTCGGGTGCGGAGACGCCCAGCAGGAACAGGCCGTTGGCGATCACCGTGCGGGTGGCGTTGTTGAGCCAGAGCCGGGCCCGGTGCCGGTCGGTGATCTTCTCGTCGCCCAGCGGCAGCACCCGGCAGTTGTCGTAGAACCGGTGGTAGGAGGCGGCGACGCTCTCCTCCAGGTAGCGGGCCACCCGGTGCGGCTCCCGCAGCTCGGCGGCGGTCGCCACCACCGCCGGGAACTGGGCGAGCGCCTTGAGCAGCTCGTTTTCCTTCTCGTGGTCGAGCAGCTCGGGGTGGAACGCGTCGGCGTCGCCCGGAACCAGCCCCACCTCGGCGGCGTTGCGGGCCACGCCCGCCGTCCGGGCGGCGACGTACTGCACGTAGTAGACCGGGTTGTCGCGGGTCGCCCGCGTCCACAACTCGATGTCGATGTCGATCGGCGAGTCGCTGGAGTAGCGCGCCAGCGCGTACCGGGAGGCGTCCACGCCGATCGCCTCGACCAGGTCCTCCAGGGTGATCACGGTGCCGGCCCGCTTGCTCATCCGCATGGGGGCGCCGTCGCGCAGCAGGTTGACCAGCTGCCCGATGAGGATCTCCAGGTTGCGTTCCGGGTCGTCGCCGAAACAGGCCGACATCGCCTTCATCCGGCCGATGTAGCCGTGGTGGTCGGCGCCCAGCATGATCACGACCCGCTCGAAGCCGCGCTCGCGCTTGTCCAGGTAGTAGGCGCAGTCCGCGGCGAAGTACGTCCACTCGCCGTTGGACTTGCGCAGCACCCGGTCCTTGTCGTCGCCGAAGTCGGTGGTGCGCAGCCAGGTCGCGCCCTCGGACTCGTACAGGTGCCCCTGCTGGCGCAGCCGGTTCAACGCCAGGTCCAACTCGCCCCGGTCGTGCAGGTCCTTCTCATTGAAGTAGGTGTCGAACTCCACCCCGAAGTCCCGCAGCGAGGAGCGGATCTCGTCGAACATCAGCGCGACGCCCTCGACCCGGAAGACCTCCTGGGCGGCGTCGTCGTCCAGCGAGCGCACCTCCGGCCGGCGGGCCTGCACCTCGGCGGCGATCTCGCCGATGTACGCCCCGCCGTAGCCGTCCTCCGGCGCCGGCTCACCCTTCGACGCGGCGAGCAGCGACCTGGCGAACCTGTCGATCTGCGAACCGGCGTCGTTGAAGTAGTACTCGGTGCCGACGTCGGCACCGGTGGCCCGCAGCAGCCGGCTCAGCGCGTCACCGACGGCCGCCCAACGGACCCCGCCGATGTGCACCGGCCCGGTCGGGTTGGCCGAGACGAACTCCAGGTTGATCTTTTCGCCGGCGAGCCGGTCACTGCGGCCGTACTCCGCGCCGGCCTCGACGATCACCCGGGCGAGCTGGCCGGCGGCGGCCGCGTCGAGCCGGATGTTGAGGAAGCCCGGCCCGGCGATTTCCACCGACTTGACCCCCGGTGCCCGACCCAGCTCGTCGGCCAGGGCCGTCGCCAGCTCCCGGGGCGGAACGCCCACCTTCTTGCTCAACTGCAGCGCGAGCGTCGAGGCGTAGTCGCCGTGCTCGGGGTTGCGCGGTCGCTCCACCACGGTGCTCGCCGGCAGTGCGGCGAGGTCGAGCCCACGCTGCTCGAAGACGGCGTGGGCGGCGGTAAGGACGACCGAGGCTAGTTCTGCAGGAGTCACCCAACCATGTTATCGGGGGTAGACTCGGGCACTCGGCGGCTCCCCTGCGCGTCATCCGGCCCGCCATTCCCCTGACCGACCGACTTGACGAGGCACGATGAGCATCAGCACCCCGGGTGGCCCTGAGCGCCGCCAGACCGTGGTCAGCACCGGCAAGAAGCCGGCCGCGGGCCGGCCGGCGTCCGGCGCCAAGGCCGGTTCCGGCAAGCCGACGGGCTCCCCCCGCGCCGGCGGCAAGGGCCCGCGCAAGCCGGTCACCCCGGTCAAGGTGAGCCAGGGCCGCGCGTGGGGGCCGATCGCGCTCTTCGTCGCGGTGGGCGTGCTCGCGGCCGGCATCCTCGGGTACGGCGCCTGGGCGTCGTTCCAGGGCTCCAAGCCGTGGGACAAGCGGGCCGACGCCATCGACGGCATCGTCAACATCCGCAAGACCGACAAGACGAGCCTCGACTACGAGTCGCACAAGGCGGGCCCGCTCACCTACAAGTACTCGCCACCGGTGGGTGGCGTGCACAACGCCGCCTGGCAGAACTGCATGGGCGACGTCTACGACGCCCCGATCGCCAGCGAGCACGCGGTGCACAGCCTGGAGCACGGCGCGGTGTGGGTCACCTACCGCCCGGACCTGCCCAAGGACCAGGTCGAGAAGCTCGCCGGCAAGGTGCGCGGTGTCGAGAAGATGCTGATGAGCCCGTACGACAACCTCGACAAGCCGATCTCGCTGCAGGCCTGGGGCTACCAGCTGAAGCTCGACAACGCCGACGACCCGCGGATCGACGAGTTCATCAAGGACCTGCGGGTGAACGCCTCCGTCGAGGGCCCGACGGCGCTCTGCAACACGGGCATCACCGCCACCGGCACCACGCCGCGTGAACTCCAGCAGCAGCAGCCCACCCAGTAAGGACGGCAATGACCGCTCCGGCCACCACCGACAGCGAGTACGACGAGATCCCGGCCGACCCGGACGAGGGCGGCCGGGCCCCGGCGTCGCGCTACGGCCTGCTGGCGCTCGCCATCATGCTGGTGGTCGGGCTCCTGCTCGGCTACGCGGGCGGTTTACTCACCCCGCGGATCACCCGACCCGGTGACGCCTCGGTCGAGGCGGGCTTCGCCCGGGACATGACGACCCATCACGCGCAGGCGGTGGAGATGAGCCTGATCGCGTACCGGTCGGCGACCCTCCCCGAGGTGCGGCAGATCGCCGTCGACATCGCCACCGGGCAGCAGGGCGAGATCGGCGCGATGCAGACCTGGCTGCGTGAGTGGGGCCTCAGCCCGACCGGGTCGAAGCCGCCGATGTCGTGGATGTCCGACGGGGCGACGACCACTGACGGTCTGATGCCGGGCATGGCGACGCCGCAACAGATGACCGCCCTGCGCAACGCTCAGGGCATCGAGGTGGACAGGCAGTTCCTGACCCTGATGTACGCACACCACCTGGGCGGCATCCACATGATCGACGCGGCGCTCGACGCTACCGACAACGCCGAGGTGGTGCGGGTGGCGCAGACCATGAAGAACACCCAGCAGAGCGAACTCAACAACCTCCGGCAGCTCCAGGCGCAGGCCAAGGGCTGACCGGCGGGCAGGCGCATCCGGCCCGCGTCACCACCGCAGGACGGCGGTGACGCGGGCCGCACCATGCCACGACCTGGGTGTGGGGCCTTGATCGACTCGGGTTGCAGGAAACCGCGCTGTCCGCGTGATCCGGACGCCCCGACTTCCGTGAAACCGAGTCGATCAACGCGGACAGACCGCCCCACATATCCCTAACGTCCCATATTGCCCTTTGTGGGTGTTTTGCGTGGCACAGGCGATTACGTTGCTTAGAGAGTTTTCTCCCCACATATCGTGACCAGTTGCGATTCGGGCTCGTTGCCCAAGACGTGGGGGTTGCACTCAGAGACGCACGGCGTTCGGTCACCAGCTGGTGCCGACGCCACACCATCGGTGGTGACGGGGCGGTGGCAGCCGTCCGTCGCGGACAGCGGCAGGGCGAGCCGGGATTGCTCAGTCGCGAACAGGAACTCGAGCTGATCGACATGCTGCGGGGCGTTCACCCCGATGAGTTCGACCTGGACGAGGAGTTGTGGACGAGGCAGAGCCTCACCACGCTCATCCAGCGGCGTTTCGAGCTGCCGTTGGACGTCGGGGCGGTCGGGGCGTACCTGCGGGCCTGGGGGTTGGGTCCGAGGGAGCCGCGCGAGCGGGCCTGCGGGCTCTGCGTCAGCGCGGTCGAGCGGTGGGTCCGCAGTGAGTACCCGGGGATCACCCGGGCCGCCCAGGAGCACCTCGCGGAGGTCTACTGGATCGGCCGGGTCCGGCTGCGCGGCACGATGCCGGCCGCCGACGTGATCTCCGCGGTCTCGTCTCGCGGCCGGGTGCGCTTCATGATCACTACGCCGACCGTGGACCCGCCGCTCCCCCGCGACTTCGTGTTGCGGCTCAGCGGCGAGGAGCAGCGCACCGTGCACCTCATCGTGGACGGCTCGTGGCCACGCAACGAGTGGCCGCGCCGGCTTCCGCGCCGGATCGTCCTCCACCCGCTGCCCAGCTGCGGGCGGGCGGTAGCCGCCTGAGCACCGGGTGGGCCGATCCGACAGGATCGGCTCACCCGATACCGATTCGGCGTACCCACTGGAGGTTTGCTAGTCTTCTCCAGTCGCTGAGCCCCCGTAGCTCAGGGGATAGAGCACCGCCCTCCGGAGGCGGTGGCGCAGGTTCGAATCCTGCCGGGGGCACACTTGTCAAAGAAACTTGATCACCACCAGAGGCTCCTGACCAGCAACTCGGTCAGGAGCCTTCATCGTGTTGACCAGACAGCCGTCGGCACCGGGGGTGGGACGAGCGTCGGCTGGTGCCGGTGCTGCCCGCGGCCGGGGCGCTGCCACCAGGTGCCGGGCTGACCGTCGGCTCTCACCAGCAGCAGGAGCGCGAGCAGCAACCACACGACCGTCGCGCAGCGGTTGGCGGTGAGGGCGGGCAACCCGGTGGAGGCGCCGATGAGCAGCAGGATCAACGCGCCGGCGAACGGCGACTCGGGGCGGTGACTCCGGTTCCGCAACCACCCCACGGCGAGCGAGGCCAGGACGGCGGTGTGCAGGACGACACCTATGACGCCCGCGACGACGAGCGCCTCCACCCAGCCGTTGTCGTACGCGACCCGCAACCCTCCGAAGCCCATCCCGGACGCCGGGGACAGCGCGGTCATGACGTCCACTGCCTGCTGCAAACTGGACTGGCCGCCGACCCGGCCGGCGGTGTACAGGCCGAGCTGGTCGTCGCCGCCGCTGCCCGGCAACAGGCGCATGGCGAACCGTTGCCCGTCCCACTGGTCCAGGTAGGCGTGGGCGGTGAACCAGACGGCGACGCTCGCGGCGGCGGCTGCCGACAGTCGCCGTCGCCGGCCGCTGGCCAGGATGACGTAAGCGATCCCGATCGGTGCGCCGACCAGCAGGAAGATCTTCGAGACGGAGAGGACCCCGCCGACGCTGAGCAGCAGCAACACGACCGCCAGCTTGCCGACCTGCCGCTGGTAGAGGTAGAGGGCGGCGAGGACGGCCACCGAGTACAGCACCCCCGCCTCGGCCGGCTGGTTGAAGATTCCCGAGTAGCGGCCCAACTGTTCGGCGCGGTCAGCGACGCTCTCCGTCTCACCGAAGAGCCGGAAGCGGGCCAGCAGATCACTCTCGACACCGGCTGCCGAGAACACGGCGACGAGGGCGTTCGCGGCCATCGCCAGGACGGTCACCGTGCACACCGCACGGAGCATCCGGGCCGGGTCCGCACCGGCTCCCACGAGCATCGCGACAGCCGCGACGACCACGAGCGGCAGGGCGATGTTGTCGAAGCCCGCCACGACGTCGCCGGCCTTGTACAACGTGTGGTTCTGGGGCGGGAGGACCACCCCGATGGTGGCGACCGCGAAGAGACTGAGGTGCGCCCCGAGGGCCCAGACGGCGGTGCCGGTGAAGCGGGGTCGCATCCACAACCCGGCCAGGCACAGGACGGCGGCGGCACCGTAGACGGCCACCTGCTCCGTACGCAGGCCCGGCGCGAGGTACGGGCCGAACGCGGCGGCGGTGAGCCCGATGACGATGCGGCGTCCCCAGCGGGTTGCGGTGGGCGAGTGAGCCGGGACGGAGGTCACACAGTGTGCAACGACAGTCCGACACCTCGCGTCGCGTGTGGTCCGCGTTGCCGTCCGGACCCCGGACGAGCTGGCGGCGCGGCCCGTCAGGTGCCGACGTACGCCGCCAGGTGCTCGCCGGTGAGGGTGCGGCGGGTGGCGACGAGGTCCGCCGGTGTGCCCTCGAAGACGACCCGGCCACCGTCGTGGCCGGCGCCGGGGCCGAGGTCGATGATCCAGTCGGCGTGCGCCATGACCGCCTGGTGATGCTCGATGACGATCACCGACTTACCGGCGTCGACCAGGCGGTCGAGCAGGCCGAGTAGTTGCTCGACGTCGGCCAGGTGCAGGCCGGTGGTCGGCTCGTCGAGGACGTAGACGCCGCCCTTCTCGGCCATGTGGGTGGCCAGCTTGAGTCGTTGCCGCTCGCCGCCGGAGAGGGTGGTGAGCGGCTGCCCCAGGCTCAGGTAGCCAAGCCCGACGTCGGCGAGACGGTCGAGGATGGCGTGTGCTGCCGGCGTACGCGCCTCGCCGGCGCCGAAGAACTTCTCGGCCTCCGTCACCGACATCGCGAGCACCTCGCTGATGTCGCGACCGCCGAAGCGGTACTCCAGCACCGACGCCTGGAACCGCTTGCCCTCGCACTCCTCGCAGGGGGCGGCGACGCCCGCCATCATCCCCAGGTCGGTGTAGATGACGCCGGCGCCGTTGCAACTCGGGCAGGCGCCCTCGGAGTTGGCGCTGAACAGCGCCGGCTTCACCCCGTTGGCCTTCGCGAACGCCTTGCGGATCGGGTCGAGCAACCCGGTGTACGTGGCCGGGTTGCTGCGCCGTGAGCCGCGGATCGCGCCCTGGTCGATCGACACGACACCAGCGCCGGCCGGGATCGAGGAGTGCACCAGCGAGCTCTTGCCGGAGCCGGCGACGCCGGTCACGACGACGAGCACCCCGAGGGGTACGTCGACGTCGACCTCCTGCAGGTTGTTGGCGGTGGCGCCCCGGATCTCCAGGGTGCCGGTGGCCGTCCGCACCGTCTCCTTGAGAGCCGCCCGGTCGTCGAGGTGGCGACCGGTGATGGTGCCGCTGGCCCGCAGACCTGCCAGGCTGCCCTGGTAGCAGATTGTTCCGCCGTCAGTGCCAGCGCCGGGCCCGAGGTCGACGACGTGGTCGGCGATGGCGATGGCCTCGGGTTTGTGCTCCACGACCAGCACCGTGTTGCCCTTGTCACGCAGTTGGAGCAGCAACTCGTTCATCCGTTGGATGTCGTGCGGGTGCAGCCCGATCGTCGGCTCGTCGAAGACGTAGGTGACGTCGGTGAGCGAGGAGCCGAGGTGGCGGATCATCTTGGTGCGCTGCGCCTCGCCGCCGGAGAGCGTGCCGGACGGCCGATCGAGTGACAGGTAGCCCAGCCCGATCTCCTCGAAGGAGTCGAGGAGGTGTTGCAGGCCGGCGATCAACGGGGCCACCGACGGCTCGTCGATCTCGCGTACCCAGGCGGCCAGGTCGCTGATCTGCATCGCGCACGCGTCGGCGATGTTCCTGCCCTTGATCTTGGACGACCGGGCCTCCTTGCTGAGCCGGGTGCCGGCGCACTCGGGGCAGGTAGTGAAGGTCACCGCGCGCTCCACGAAGGCGCGGATGTGCGGCTGCAACGCGTCGATGTCCTTGGCGAGGAAGGACTTCTGGATCGACGGGATCAGGCCCGCGTACGTCAGGTTGATGCCGTCGATTTTTATCTTGGTGGGCTCCCGGTGGAGCAGGTCGTGCAGCTCACGCTTGGTGAACTTGGCGACCGGCTTGTCCGGATCGAAGTAGCCGCAGCCCCGGAAGATCCGGCCGAACCAGCCCTCCATGCTGTAACCCGGGATGGTGATCGCACCCTCGTTGAGCGAGAGGCTGTCGTCGTAGAGCGCCGACAGGTCGATGTCGGTGACCGCGCCCATGCCCTCACAGCGCGGGCACATGCCGCCGAGACGGTTGAAGGTCGCCTTCTCGGTCTTCGTCCTGCCCACGCCGCGATCGACGGTGATCGCCCCGGTCGCCTTCACCGAGGGAACATTGAAGGAGTACGCGTTGGGAGAGCCGATGTGCGGCTGCCCGAGGCGGCTGAACAGGATGCGCAGCATCGCGTTGGCGTCGGTGGCGGTGCCGACGGTGGAGCGGGAGTTGGCGCCCATCCGCTCCTGGTCCACGATGATCGCCGTGGTCAGGCCGGCCAGCAGGTCGACATCGGGCCGCGCCAGCGTCGGCATGAAGCCCTGCACGAAGGTGCTGTAGGTCTCGTTGATCATCCGCTGGGACTCGGCAGCGATGGTGCCGAACACGAGCGAACTCTTGCCGGAGCCGGAGACACCTGTGAACACGGTCAGCCGCCGCTTCGGGATCTCGATGCTGACGTCCCTCAGGTTGTTGACCCGCGCTCCCTGCACCCGGATCAGGTCATGCCTGTCGGCGACGTGCGGCGCGGACGGCTGGCTGGCCGTGCTCATCGTGTCTCCATCTGTCTGGCGCGCAGGGATCAGCGCAGTTCCTGAATGCGGACCATGTTGCCGGCCGGGTCCCGGAAGGCACAGTCGCGCACACCGTACGGCTGCTCGGTCGGCTCCTGGACCACCTCGGCGTCGCTGGCCTCCAGCTTCGCGAAGGTGGCGTCGAGGTCGGCGGTGGCCAGGTTGACGCCGAAGTAGCTGCCCTTGGCCATCAGCTCGAGGATGGTCTGCCGCTCGTCGTCGGTGATGCCCGGATTGGCGGCCGGCGGGTGCAGGACGATGGCGGTGCTGGGCTGGCCGACCGGCCCGACCGTGATCCACCGCATCCCCTCGTATCCGACGTCGAGGCGGACCTCGAAGCCGAGGATGTCGCGGTAGAAGGCAAGCGAGGCCTCCGGGTCGGTGTGCGGCAGGAAACTCGAATGAATGGTGATGTCCATGCTGGTCACGCTAGTTGCGCCTCGGTGACCCGCGCTTCTCGATTCCTGACCGGTCTGGTGACCTGCTTGACCACGCACGACGGCATCTCGGCCGTCGCCTGCGCCGTCCGCCGCCGGTAGACGCTCGGCGGCACACCCACCAGCTCGGTGAAGCGGGTGCTGAAGGTGCCCAGCGACGAACAACCGACGGCGAAACAGACGGCGGTGACGCTCAGGTCGCCACGGCGCAGCAGGGCCATGGCCCGCTCGATCCGCCGGGTCATCAGGTAGCTGTACGGAGATTCGCCGTACGCGAGGCGGAACTCGCGGCTGAGGTGACCGGCTGACATGTGCGCGCCATCGGCGAGCGCCCCGACGTCGAGCGGCTGCGCGTACTCCCTGTCGATCCGGTCGCGGACCCGGCGCAGCCGCGCCAGGTCGTCCAGTCGCTGGGTCGCCTCGGATTTGCTGCTCACCTGCGAAATCGTGCCACAACCCACCGACAGTCGGCCGCTCGCCGGGCGCGGGCCTGCCGTCATCCCCGACGCGTCCCGGCCCCACGATCGAGCCCGGCTGACCCGGGCCCCCGTTCCGGGTCCGGGTCAGCCGTCTGGAGAAGCCGGCCCGGTCAGCCGGCGTCACGGCGGGCGCGGGCCCGGCGCTTCCCCTCGTGCATGGCCTGCACCCGAGCCACCGGGATGGTCCTCCCCTCGGCCACCAGGTCGGCGGGGAGCGGTTGCGGGGCCGGCATCAGCGCCGCCCACGGGTCGCCGTCGGCGAGCAGTGCGGGCGCGGTCCGGATGGTGAAGTCGGCGGGGGTCACAGCGGTCAGGTCGGCCCAGTCGACCGGGAACGACACAGGCATCCCGGGGCGCAGCCGAGGGCTGTACGCGGCGGCCACCGTCGCCCCACCCGCCCGGGTGGCGTCCACGAACACCCGGCCACCCCGGTCCTCCTTGATGTACGCCGTGGTGGCCAACGCCGGGTCGAGCCGCTCGGCGCGGACGGCGAGCGCCCGGGTGGCAGCGGCCAACTCCTCGGCCGTCGGCTCGTCGGTCACCGGGACGAAGACGTGCACGCCCTTGGCACCGCTGGTCTTGACGGCACCGGCCAGGCCGGCGTCGGCGAGTGCCTGGCGGACCAGCAGGGCCGCGTCGACGGCCGCGCGGAACCCGTCGCCGTCCGGCGGGTCCAGGTCGAGGATCAGGTGGGTCGGCCGGTGCAGGTCCGTCACCGTGGCAAGCGTCGGGTGGTACTCCACGGCCCGCTGGTTGGCGAACCAGAGCAGGGTGCGGCGGTCGTCGCAGAGGGCGTACGAGATCTCCCGGTGCGACGCCTCCGCCCACACCGGCGCCCGGCGTACCCAGTCCGGGGTGTAGCGGGGCAGGTTCTTCTGCATGAACGGCGGCTGGCCGGGGCGGACCCGGATCACCGACAGCGGCCGACCCCGCAGCTGCGGCAGGATCCGGTCGCGGACGGCGTCGAGGTAGTCGACCAGGTCACGCTTCGTCGCGTCATCGCGGTCGGACAGCGGCTGGTCCAGGTTGGTCAGGGCCACGCCGTCCCGGGTCTCGTCAGCCTCACTCACCCGACCACCCTCCCGGCCCCGGTGCCGTCGGTCAACCGGACGCGGCGCTTCGGTGCGTATCGGTTCCGGCGCCCACCACGGCCGGGCCGCCGGATCGGTGGTCTGCGACGACCCGGTCGAGCGTCGCGGCAGGGTGGTGAGCGCCACCAGCCACGCGACGACCACGAGTGCGGCGGCCACGGCGAACGCGGTCCGGTAACCGCCCGCGAGCGCGGCGGTCTCGGCCCAGCCGGCGGCCCGCAGCCCGTCGCTACGCGCGGCGGCCAGGGTGGCCAGCGCGGCCAGGCCGACCGCCCCGCCGACCTGTTGGGTGGTGTTGGCCAGGCCGGAGGCGAGCCCGGCGTCCGTGTCGGTCGCGCCGGCCATGGCCAGTGTGGTGACCGCCGGCAGGGTCAGACCGCCGGCCACGCCGAAGATCAGCATTGCGGGGAGTACGTCAGCGACGTAGGCGCCGTCGGCGGGCAGCCGGGCGAGCACCAGGAAACCGACGGTCGCCAGGCCGAGCCCGACCAGCAGTACGGTGCGCGCACCGAAGCGGGCGATCAGCGGGCCGGCCAGGCCGAGCGAGACCACAGCGATCACGACCGGGGTGGGCAGGAACGCCCAGCCGGTCGCGGCGGCGTCCAGCCCCAGCACCAGTTGCAGCTCGACGGCGAGCAGGAACTGGAACCCGAAGTACGCGCAGACCATGAGGAACTGCACGGCGTTCGCCGCCAGCAGACCCGGGACACGCAGCACCCGGGACGGCACCAGCGGGGCCGCCGCCACCCGTTGCCGTAGCGCGAACCCGCCGAGCAGCAGCGCCGCGAGGGCCACCGCGCCGAGCGTCCGAGGGCTGGTCCAGCCGTGCTCGCCCGTTCCCACGATGCCCAGCACGGCGGCCATCAGGCCGGCGGTGGCGAGCAGCGCGCCGGGCAGGTCCAGGCCGGCGCGCAGGCCGATCCCCCGTTCGGCCGGGAGTCGGCGGAGGGCCGCGACCAGGATGACCGCCCCGATCGGCACGTTGACCAGGAAGATCGTCCGCCATCCGGCCGCCTCGGTGAGCACCCCTCCGGCGACGGTGCCGACGGACGCGCCGGCCGCACCGGTGAAGCTGAAGACGGCGATGGCGCGGGCCCGCTCGGCCGGTTCGGGATAGAGCCGGACGATCATGCCGAGGCTGACCGCCATGGCCAGCGCCCCGCCGACCCCCTGCCCGAATCGCGCAATCACCAGCAGGGCCGGTCCGGTGGCGACAGCGCAGGCCAGCGAGGCCACTGTGAACAGCACGACGCCGGCCAGGAAGACCCCCCGCCGCCCCAGCAGGTCGCCGAGTCGGCCGGCGAGCAGCAGCAGCCCGCCGAACGCGACAAGGTAGGCGTTGACCACCCAGGCGAGGCCTGCGGCGGTGAAGCCCAGGTCGCGTTGCACGGCGGGCAGTGCCACCGCGACGACTGTGCCGTCCAGGATGATCATCAGGCTGCCGGCGCAGAGCACGAGCAGCGCTGGCCAGCGGGACGGGGCGACACGCTCCACGAGAACCCTCCTTGGTGCACGGTTTGTTACCGAGGTCATCGTCTGTGACCATGAACCGGAGCGGAAGGAGGCACTTTGATGTCCCAGAGGAACAGCGATGTGTCCGCCGAGGTCGCAGCCGAGCTGACCTGTGCGGCCGAGAACGTTCCGTTCACCCCCGGGCAGGCGCGGGCGTGCACAGTCCGCGAGGTGCTCGACCGGGTCGGCGGCAAGTGGAGCATCAGCATCCTGGTGTCCGCCTCGCACGGCCCGGTGCGCTTCACCGAGTTGGAGCGGCACGTCGAGGGAATCAGTCGCCGGATGCTCACGCTGACGCTGCGCAACCTGGAACGGGACGGCCTGCTGCACCGCACTGTCTACCCGACGGTTCCGCCGAAGGTCGAATACACGGCCACCCCGATGGCACTGGAGCTCTACGAGTCGCTCGTCGCGCTGACCAGCTGGGCCGAACGGCACCGCCGGGCCATCGCCGAGGCGCGGACCAGGTACGACGCCCGGCACACCGACTGAAACCGGGCTGCGGTGTGGTGAACGCCACCGCCTCGGTCTGACCGATCGGTCAGGGTCTGACCGATCGGTCAGGCATGCTGGTCTGCGGGAGGTGGACCGGGCATGGCCAGAGCGGTACCCGACACGCACGGCGAGATCCTCGCCGCGGCGGCGCGGCAGTTCACGGTGACCGGCTACCGGGGCACCTCCCTGCAGGACATCGCCCGCGAGGTCGGCTGTTCCAAGGCCACCGTGCTCTACCACTTCGCCAACAAGGAAGCCCTGCTCGCCGAGCTGATGGCACCCGCGATCGACGTGCTCCGCAGCCTCGACGACCAACTCGACGGCCTGACCGGCGCGGCCGCCCAGGAGGTCGCCGCACGGGGCTTCGTCGACCTCGCCGTCCGATTCCGGCAGGAGATCGCCGTGCTCCGCGGCGAGTTCCCAGAGCTGCTGTGCCAGCCGGCCTTCGCGCACATCCAGCAGATCTCCGACCGGCTGCGGGACGCCCTCGCCGGGCACTCCGCCCGACCGGGCGCCCAGGTCGCCGCGCTGGTGCTCCTCGCCGGCATCTCCGAGGCGTGCGCCGCGTTCGTCGACATCCCCGACGACGAACTGCGTGCCGCCCTGCTCACCCTCGCCCGGCGGGCTGTCGAACCCGTCGACGCACCCCTGCCCCTTCCACCCACGACCGAGGACAAGGACTCCTGATGGCCACCCTGCTCTACCGGCTCGGCCGGGGCGCGTTGCGCCGGCGACGGCTCGTCGTCGCGCTCTGGCTCGTCGTACTCGTCGGCGCCGGCCTGGCCGCGGCGACCCTGCGCGGCCCGACGGCGAGCAACTTCACCATGCCCGGCACCGAGAGCCAGCGCGCACTCGACCTGCTGGCCGACCAGTTCCCCGCGGCCAGTGGCGCCACCGGCACCATCACGATCAAGGCGCCCGCCGACGGCCAACTGGCCACCCCGCAGGGGCAGGCAGTGGTGCAGGAACTCGTCCAGCAGGCGTCGACACTGCCCGGCGTGGTCGGCGCGGTGAACCCGCTCCAGGTCGGCGCGGTCTCACCGAACGGCCGGTACGCGCTGGTCCAGGTTCAGTTCGCCACCGGCGGCGACGACGTGACCGACGCGCAGCGCACCGCGTACGAGGAGGTCGGCGCGGCGGCCAAGGCCCAGGGTTGGCAGGTCGCCCCGGGCGGTGAGGTGCTCGGCGGTGAGCCGGAGATCGGCTCCACCGAGGCGCTCGGCGTCCTGGTCGCCGCGATCGTCCTGATCATCACGTTCGGGTCCCTGGTCGCCGCCGGCATGACGATGCTCAACGCGCTGATCGGCGTGGGCGCCGGCATGGCCGGCCTGTTCGCGCTGAGCGGCGTCGTCCAGCTCACCAGCACCGCACCGATCCTGGCGCTGATGCTCGGCCTCGCGGTCGGCATCGACTACTCACTCTTCATCACGTCCCGGCACCGGCAGAACCTGCTCGACGGCCTGTCCCCGGAGGAGGCTGTCGGCCGGGCCGTCGGCACCGCCGGCTCGGCAGTGGTCTTCGCCGGCGCGACAGTGGTCATCGCCCTCGCCGGGCTCGCCGTGGTGGACATCCCGTTCCTCACCGTGATGGGTCTCGCCGCCGCCGGCACTGTCACCGTCGCCGTCCTCGTCGCCATCACCCTGCAGCCGGCGCTGCTCGGCTTCGCCGGTCGCCGGGTACTCCCCCGGCGGCTCCGCTCCGTCCCCACCGACGGCACCGTTCCCACCGACGGCGCCGCCGAGGACGACTCGGACGTCACCGACCGGCCGGCGGCGATCGACGAGCACAACAGGTTCGGCTTCCGCTGGGCGCGGCTGATCACCCGCTTCCGCGTACCTGTCATCCTGGTCGGCCTGCTCGGCCTGGGCCTGCTCGCGCTGCCCACGCCCGACATGCGGCTGGCCCTGCCGGGCGCCGCGACGGCCGCCGTCGGCTCACCCGCCCGGGTGGCGAACGACCTCACCGTCGAGGGCTTCGGCCCGGGCTTCACCGGCCGGCTCGCCGTGGTGGTCGCCGGTGACACGCCGCAGGCCACCTCGGCCGCCGTACCGCAGGTCACCGCCCTGCTCCAGCGCACCGAGAACGTCCTCGCGGTGGCACCGCCGCAGCTCAGCCCGGACGGTCGGACCGCGCTGCTCGGCGTGGTGCCGAAGACCGGCCCGACCGACGAGGCCACCGAAACCCTGGTGCACGACATCCGGGGCGCGGTCGGCGGGATCTCCGACGCGGACGTGCTGCTCACCGGCGTCACCGCGATCGGCATCGACGTCTCCGAGAAGCTCTCCGACGCGCTGCCGGTCTACCTGCTGCTGGTGGTCGGCCTCTCGGTGCTGCTGCTGATGCTCGTGTTCCGCTCGCTGCTGGTGCCGATCAAGGCGGCGCTGGGCTTCCTGCTCACCGTCGCCGCCACGTTCGGCATCACGGTGGCCGTCTTCCAGCAGGGGCACCTCGCCGACCTCGTCGGCCTGGACACGCCCGGCCCGCTGATCAGCTTCCTGCCGATCCTGCTCATCGGCATCCTGTTCGGCCTGGCCATGGACTACGAGGTGTTCCTGGTCAGCCGGATGCGGGAGGACTTCGTCCACGGTGAGACCGCCCGCCAGGCCACCATCAGCGGCATGGGGCACGGCGCGCGGGTGGTCACCGCCGCCGCGCTGATCATGATGTCGGTCTTCGGGGGCTTCGTCTTCCTGGAGGACCCGGTGATCAAGTCGATGGGCTTCGCGCTCGCCGTCGGCGTTGCCATCGACGCGTTCGTGGTCCGGATGACGATCGTCCCGGCGGTGATGTCGCTCCTCGGCGACCGGGCCTGGTGGCTGCCCCGCTGGCTCAACCGCGTCCTGCCCAACGTGGACATCGAGGGCGAGGGCTTGCGCCACCACCTCGAAGACCGCACGCCGACGCACGTCTGACCCGCTCGACCTGGTCGATCATGGAGTTGTGGTGCCCGTCGTGCCCCGATGAAGGGCATTCCGTCAAGCACCACAACTCCATGATCGGCGCACCCGGGCGGCGTCAGACTCCGGCGGGGTAGGTCTGCATCTCGCCGGGGGCCGCCCCGACCGGCAGCGGGTGCAGGGCCGTGGTGTCGTCGCACCAGATCAAAGCGTCGTAGCGGTCACCGAGCCTGGTCGGCACGTAGTTCCCCCAGGACTCGAACGACGGGTCGTAGACGACCCCGATCGCCCGGTGGTCCGCTGTCTCGGTGACCCAACCCGGCTGGTCGTCGCCGCCGAAGATCAGCACCGCCCGTTCCGGCATCAGCTCGTGCAGCCGCCGCTCGATCGACCCCTCCCGAGCCGGCGGCACCACCATCGCCTCCGGCGGCGAACCCCACCGGGGTGCGGCGATCACCGTTCCCCGGTAACTGCCGAAGCCGACCAGGGCAACCGCGTCCTCCCCGTGCCGCTCCCGGGCCAACTGACCGATGTTGACCATCCCGTCCGCGGCCATGTCGGTGGCCCGCGCATCACCGATGTGCGTGTTGTGCGCCCAGACGACGCCCCGGGCGTCCGGGCCGTACCGGTCCAGCAGCCGGTCCAGGGTGTCCTGCATGTGGGTGTCACGGATGTTCCACGAGTCGGGCCCGCCGGCCACCATCGCCCGGTAGTACCGTTCGGCGCCGGCCACCACCTCCGCGTTCTGCCAGGCGGAGAAACGATCCGGGCCGCCGGAGATGGCATGTTCGCGGGTCCGGGCAAGCAACCGGACGACCTCCTCCTCACAGCGGGCGGAGACGAACCGGCTGGCCGCGCCGTACTCCTCGACCCTCTTGCCGTACGGCTCGAAACACCGGTACGCGTCCTGCGCTGCCTCCAGCGACTTCGGGTCCTCCTCCCCCAGGTAGTCGAAGATCGCCTGCATCGACTCCCAGAGGCTGTACACGTCGAGCCCGTGGAACCCGGCCCGTTGCCCCTCCGGCCGCTCCACGTTCCAGGCCCGCAACCAGGTGGCGAACCGGGACACCTCGGCGTTTGCCCACATCCAGGTCGGCCAGCGCTCAAACTGGTCGAGCGCGAGCTGCGGTTCGAGCGCGCCGCCGGGCGCCGCCGTCACCGACCGGTGCACCCGATCACAGTCGGGCCAGTCGCCCTCGACGGCGACGAAGGAGAAGCCGCACTCCGCTATCAGCCGGCGGGTGAGCTGTTCCCGCAGCCGGTAGTAGTCGTAAGTGCCGTGGGTCGACTCACCGATCATCACCACCCGGGCGTTGCGAACGCGCTCCAGCAACGGGTCGAAATCGCTCGGCGCGCCGAGCCGCTGAACCAGCATGCCAGCGGCTACCCGGCCGCCACTGCGGCAAACCGTGGGCGCGTCGCGGGCCGACACGCCGGCTGCCGGGTCGTCGTGGGTGCACGATCCGGCCGGTGTACGGCCACCGCGAGCGGGTAGCCGGCCGACATGACGGTCACCGGGGTTCAGTTGCAGGAGTATCTGGCCGGGCTCGACTACCCGGTCTCCCGGGAGGACCTGATCCGCTGGGGGCAGGAGAACGGGGCCAGCACGGCGATGCTGCAGATGTTGCAGGCCCTTTCCCCGGACCAGTTCAACTCGCCCGACGAGTTGAACGCCGCCCTGTCCACCCTCACCTGACCAACCCCCACCCCGCCCGCCCCGCCCCCGCCCCGCCTCATCCCGTTGATCAAGACGTTTGCGTCAAGCCGAGCGGCTTTTTTGACGCAAACGTCTTGATCAACCCGGGCTGGGGGTGGGGGGTGGGGGGTGGGGGGGTCGTTAGGGGACGGGGATGGTGCGGGATTCGGCTCGGGCTGTTTCGGCGGCGGCGATGATGGTGACGACCTCGCGGCCGAAGTGGACGTCGCAGCGGTGGTCCCGGGTGCCGGCCCGCACCTGCTCGACGAGCTGGTCGATGGCGACGCCGAACGCAGTGGCGGCGTCGTTCTCGCCGAACGGGACGTTCTCGATGCCGTTCTCGCCGTAGAACACGAACTCCCGGGCCATCGACTCGGTCGGGGCGTCCAGCGAGAGCGAGGCGCTGCTCGTCGCACCGCCCTCGTGGGTGAGCAGCAGGTGCACCATCCCGCTGGGGCCGTCCATCGCCGCCACCTGCGTCACCCGGCCCAGCACCGGCAGGAGGATCGAGAGCGCGTGCGGAGCGATGTCCCAGAGCGCCCCGTGCTCCCGACGCCACAGCGAGCCGCCGTACGGGCTGCCGTCCTGGAAGATCGACGCGAACGCGGTGGTCCGGCCGTGCTGCCAGCCCCCGGCGGCGGCGGTGGCCGCGAGAAACGCTGTCACGTTCGGCTGGAACCGCTGGGTGAAGAAGACGACCGAGGCGACCCCGGACTCGTCGGCGGCGGCCACCACGCGGTCGGCGTCGGCCACGCTGAGCGCCAGCGGCTTGTCCAACAGCAGGTGCCGGCCGGCACGGGCGGCCCGGACCGCGATGTCGGCCTGGATGTCCGGCGGCAGGGCGACGGCGACGGCCTCGCACTGCTCGATCAGCGCGTCGACGTCGGCGTAGGCGGGCACCCCGTACCGCTCGGCCAGTGCGGAGGCGCGCTCCGGGTTGCGACCCCACACCCCCACCAGTTCCGCGTCGGGATGAGCGTGCAGCGCCTTCCCGTGCGTCTCGATCGCCCAGTGACCGGTGCCGAACAACCCGAACCGCAGCACGTGTACCTCCGCTGTCTCCCCCGCACCGTGGCAACGCCACGGACGTGATTCACGCTAGTCGCCCCGGCGGTCATGATGGCGGCGGGTTGGACCAATCGAAGCAGCCCACCGCCGTTGAGGTTCTCGGTAACGCCAGGTCCGATTGCCGCCAGACACACCGGGTGCGGCGCGGCAGTCTCGACGACATGCCGAACGCGAATCCAGCGATCACCAGCGGTGTCGTGACGTTTGACCACTGGTACGACTTCACCGAGGGTGGCCCCGTGCACCGCGGGCTGCTGCCGTTTGCGTCGACGGCGCCCGCCCCGTTCGAGGTCGCCCGCTGGTCGGTGGCCCCGCACACCTCGAATGACCTGGACGTCCATCGGTCTCGTGAGATGTGGATCATCGTGTCCGGGACCGGAACGTTGACGTTCGCCGACCAGACGTGTGTCCTGCGGGCCGGCGACGTCGCGGCGTTCGACAGCCGGGTGCCGCACCAGCTTCGGAACGACGGGCCCGACGAGCTTTCCGCCGTCTCGGTCTACTGGCTGCAGGCAGGCGACTGAACGCTCGCCCTCGCCCCGTCACGCGGGGCGAGCGAGCAAACGGGCCGCAGCACAGATGCGCCGCCTTTGCTCTGCACCCGCCCACGCGCCAGTCACGCAGCGTGAGTGGTGCACGGGCGGGTGCAGAGCAAAGGGCGAACCCCGCGCGCGACGCCCCCGCCCGAGAGCCAGCGATCCGCCGGGCGGCGTCGGGGCGGAGGGCGGCGGCAACCGTGACGGGCGTGCGTCACACGCGGAGAGGCAGGGCACTCCTTTACTACGACGGTTAGTAGGCTGTGCCGGTGACCGAGGCAACGACCGGGTGGTGCCGGTGACCAGCGTGGCCACCGACTCACCGGTGGATGGGATCGTCGCGACAGTGTCGATAGTGCTGTCCCTGCTCGTGGCGGTGTGGGCGCTGGTGGCGGCACTACGCCACCGGCCGCCGGACCGGGTGCAGGTCGTCGGTCTGGGCGTACTCGAAGTGGCGTTGCTGGTGTTGACGGTGCTGGCGCTCGTCGCGGTGGGCGGCGGGGATCGCCCCGGCGAGCCCGGCGCCTTCTTCGGCTACCTGGTCACGCTCGTGAGCCTGCCGCCGCTGGCCTGGGTGCTGGCCCGGATGGAGCCGACCCGCTGGGGGTCGGCGATCGTGTGCGCGGTCTGCCTGGTGGCCCCGGTGGTCGTGGTCCGGTTGCAGCAGACCTGGGAGGTGCTCGGTGGTTGAGACAGGACCGGCCCCGCGGCGGACGAACTCCGGCCCGGGTCGACTGCTGATCGCCGTCTACCTGCTGTTCGCCATCGCGGCGACGAGTCGGGCGGGCCTGCAGATCGCCACCAAGTTCGACGAGGCGCCGGTGGCGTACCTGCTCTCCGGGGTGGCCGCGCTCATCTACATCGTGGCGGCGGTGGGGTTGGCCCGCGCCGGGCACACCGGCCGACGGGTCGCGCTGGTGTGCTGCTCAGTGGAGCTGGTCGGGGTGGTGGCGGTCGGCATCCTGAGCCTCGTCGACAAGGAACTCTTCCCGGACGAGACGGTCTGGTCGCAGTTCGGCAGCGGGTACGGCTACATCCCGTTGGTGCTGCCGGTGCTCGGCCTGCTCTGGCTCTGGCGCACCCGCCGCACCCCGGCCTGACCCCGCGACGAGGGCGCCGCCCGTTCAGGGAAGCGCCCTCGTTTGGAGTACGGGTCAGTCCCGTGGGCCGCCGGCGACGTAGATGACCTGACCGGAGACGAACCCGGCGCCCTCGCTCGCCAGGAACGAGATGGTGTGCGCGACGTCCTCCGGCCGGCCCGGCCGACGGACCGGAATCTCGGCGGCGGCGTGCTTCTGGAAGTCGTCGAAGTCGACCTTCATCCGGGCGGCGGTGGCCGCCGTCATGTCGGTGACGATGAAGCCGGGCGCGACAGCGTTGACAGTCACCCCGAACGGCCCCAGCTCGATGGCGAGCGTCTTGGTGAAACCCTGCAGACCGGCCTTGGCCGCGGCGTAGTTCGCCTGGCCCCGGTTGCCGAGCGCGGAGGTGCTGGAGAGGTTGACGATCCGCCCCCACTTCCGGTCCACCATGTGCTTCTGGGCGGCCTGACTGAACAGGAACGCACCGCGCAGGTGCACGCCCATCACGGTGTCCCAGTCGGCGTTCGTCATCTTGAACAGCAGGTTGTCGCGGAGCACACCGGCGTTGTTGACAAGCACAGTGGGCGGGCCCAACTCGGCGGCGACCCGGCTCACCGCCGCTTCGACCTGGTCCCGGTCGGACACGTCGGCGCCCACCCCGAGCGCTCGGCCCCCGGCAGCGACGACGGCGTCCACCGTCTCCTTGGTGGCCGCCTCCTCGATGTCGACCACGGCGACAGCCATTCCGTCGGCGGCCAGCCGTCGGGCGGTGGCCGCGCCGATGCCGCGTGCGGCTCCGGTGACGATGGCGACGCGGGGCTCCTCCGACATGATTACCTCCCGGTAACGTGGGGTCGATCGGAGGAGCTTAACGTCAACAGGCCGACCCTCGGCATAGGCGAATCCACCGGTATCCGTGGCCGGAGACCTTCACCGCGCCGAGCTTCCCCAACTCTCCGTAACCACGGTCGGCGAGCACGTCGATCGGCAGGTCAGCTTCCGACTCCAGACTGCTGAGGTCGACCTCGACGTCGTCGGTGCCCAGGTTGTGCAGGAAGACCATCGTTCCCGTCGGCCCGTCGGCCCGGTGCGCCAGCACACCAGCCGGCATCGCCACGTCGATGTGGGTGGTCGAGCCGGAGCCGATCTCCGGAGCCTCGCGCAGCGTACGGATCATGCGCTCGAACCAGGCGAGCAGCGACTTCGAGTCGCCCCGCTGGGCGGTGACGTTCACCGTCTGGTAGCCGAACTCACCCTTGTCGATCACCGGGCGGAGCAGCTTCTCCGGGTCTGCCGTGGAGAAGCCGGCATTCGGCTTGTACGACCACTGCATCGGCGTACGGATCGCCTCCCGACCGGGCAGCGACAGGTCCTCGCCCATCCCGATCTCCTCGCCGTAGCGCAGCACCGGCGTGCCGCGCATCGAGAACTGCAGGGCGTACGCCAGCTCGATGTGCCGCCGGTCGTTGCCGAGCATCGGGGCGAGCCGGCGCCGGATGCCCCTGTCGTAGATGCGCATGTTCTCGTCCGGGCCGAACTTCGCGTACACCTGGTTGCGCTGTTCGGTGGTCAACCGGGACAGGTCGATCTCGTCGTGGTTGCGTAGGAAGGTTGCCCACTGCCCGCCGACCGGCAGCTTCGGGGTGTCGCGGAGCGCCTCGATCAGCGACTCCGGGTCCTCCCGGGCCAGGGCGAGCATGAGTCGCCCGTTGAGCATGAAGTCGAAGAGCATGTGGATGCGGTTGCCGGAACCGCTGGCGTCACCGAAGAACGTCGGCAGCTGGTCCGGCTCGACGTTCGCCTCGGCCAGCAGGACGGCGTCGCCGCGACGCCACTGGACGTGCTGGCGCATCTCGGTGAGGAACTCGAAGTCCTTCGGGGAGTTCGGGTTGCCCGGCTCGGTCAGCTCGATGATGAACGGCACCGCGTCCATCCGGAAGCCGGATACGCCGAGCTGGAGCCAGAACGACATGATCTTCTTGACCTCGGCGCGAACCTGCGGGTTGGCGAAGTTGAGGTCCGGCTGGAACTTGTAGAACCGGTGGTAGAACCACGACTTGGCGGTCCGGTCGTAGCTCCAGGTCTCGTCCTGTTCGCCGGGGAAGACCATGCCCTGGTGCCGGTCGGCAGGCTCGGTGTCGGACCAGACGTACCAGTCCCGGTACGGCGAGTCGGGCGACGAACGGGCGAACTGGAACCAGGGGTGCTCGTCGGAGGTGTGGTTGACCACCAGGTCGATGATCACGCGGATGCCCCGGTTCTGCGCCTGGTGCAGCAGCTCGGCGAAGTCGCCGAGCGTGCCGAAGCGCGGGTCCACGTTGTAGAAGTCGGTGGCGTCGTAGCCGTCGTCGCGGTTGGGCGAGGGGTGGATGGGGTGCAGCCACAGGCAGGTCACCCCGAGCCGGGCCAGGTAGTCCAGCCTCCCGATCAGCCCACGGATGTCACCGACCCCGTCGCCGTCGGAGTCGGCGTACGTGTCGATGTCGAGGCAGTAGACGACGGCTTCGGAATACCAACGGTCACCCATGCCGAAGAAATCTCTCCAGTTGATCACTGTGGCAAACCAGCCGGGCCGACCGGCGAGCACGGTGGGCTACCGTGCCGGTCATGGAGAACGACCTCGTACCGCCGACTGAACTGCTGGACTGGTCCCGGGGCACGTGGCTGCACCCGCCGGTCCGCGTCGAGGAGGGCCCGACCGGCGAGCTGGTCGTCGAGCCGGCCGCGGACAGCGACTTCTGGCGGCGGACCAGTTACGGCTTCGTCCACGACAACGGCCCGGCCCTGCTGGCGCCGCTGCCGGTCGGCACCGCCATGGAGGTGAGCTTCCGGCTCGACTTCTCCGCGCAGTTCGACCAGGCCGGCGCGTTCGTGCGTGTCGACGAACGGACCTGGACGAAGGCGGGTGTGGAGATCAGCGACGGCGAGGTGCAGCTCGGCGCCGTGGTGACCAGGGAGTTCTCCGACTGGTCGGTGGCGCCGGTGCCGGAGTGGGCGGGCCGGGAGGTGACCGTCCGCGTCAGCCGGGCCGGCGACGCGCTCACCGTCCGCGCCCGGGTCGACGAGGAGCAGTGGCTTCTGGTCCGCCTCGCCCCGCTGGACCCGGCCGCCGACGCGATGGCCGGCCCGTTCTGCTGCGCGCCGTCCCGCGCCGGCCTGACAGTGGTGTTCACCGGCTGGCGGCAGGGGCCGGCGGACACCGCGCTGCACCCGGAGGTGTAGATCGCGCCCAGGTGGGTATGACCCTCCGATCCCCGACAGCCGACCGGAAGGACGACAATGGCGTACGCCCAGGCTGGCGACCCGTCCGAATTCACTGGGTTGACCGGTTGGGTGGCCACTGTCATCGAGGCGATGGGCCCGGTCGGCGTGGCGCTGCTGGTGGCGCTGGAGAGCATCGTGCCGCCGATCCCCAGCGAGATCGTGCTGGCGCTCGCCGGTTTCCTGGCGCACGAGGGCAAGTTCAACGTCCTGCTCGTGGTGCTGGCCGCGACGGTCGGCTCGCTCGTGGGCGCGTTGGTGCTCTACTGGCTGGGCGCGGCGCTGGGTGAGGAACGGCTCAAGCGCTGGTTGGACCACATTCCGCTGGTCGACAGCGACGACCTGGAGAAGGCCGACAGGTGGTTCGAGCGGCACGGCCGGTGGGCGGTGCTGATCGGCCGGGTGGTGCCGGTGGTCCGCAGCCTGGTCTCCGTGCCGGCCGGGGCCAACCGGATGCCGCTCGGCGAGTTCATCCTGCTCACCACCATCGGCAGCGCGGCGTGGAACGGTCTCATCGTGGGAGCCGGTTACGCGCTCGGCAGCCGGTGGCAGGACGTCGCGCGTTACAGCGACTGGTTCAACTACGCGATCATCGCGGTGTTCGTCGTGATGGTGGCCAGCTGGGCGATCCGTAAGGTCCGCAAGCGCCGCAAGCGCGACGACCGGCGGTCGGTGACCGCCGGTCGCTGATCCGCGACACCGCCCGTCGCCGACGCCCCGCCCGGCGTCGGCGACGACGGTCAGGGCAGGGTGTCCAGGTGCGGGCCCACCGTGTTGGCGAAACCGTTGCCGTTGCTGACGTCCCAGTTCACCGACCAGGTCATCGCGCCGCGGATGCCCGGGTAGGTGCGTGGCGGGCGGAAGCTCCCGCAGTTGGTGCCCCGGGCCAGGCAGTCCAGGGCGGCGTTCACCACGCTGGGCGCGACGATGCCGCCGCCTGCCGCACCCGCCCCGGCGGGTAGGCCGAGGCCGACCTGGTCGGGGCGCAACCCGGCCTCCAACTGGATGCAGGCCAACGCGACGATGAAGTTCACCGTGCCCTGGCCGTACGCGGCGTTCTGGTCGCAGCCGAGCATCGCGCCGGAGTTGTAGAACTGGGTGTTGACGACGGTCAAGATGTCCTTGATGTCGAGCGCCAGCTTGAAGTAGCCGCCGGCCGGGTTCTGCATGTCGATGGTCTGCGGTGCCATCGCGATGATCAGGCCCGATCCGACGGTGGCCCGCAGCGCGCGCAGCGCCTGCGCCATGTACGTCGGGTTGAGTCCGTTCTCCAGGTCGATGTCGATCCCGTCGAAGCCGTACCTGGCGATCAGGGCGGCGGCCGTGTCGGCGAAGACGGCGGCTGATGCGGCGTTGTTCACTGCGACCCGGCCGGTCTCGCCGCCGACGGAGAGGATCACCCGTTTGCCCCTGCTGTGCAGGGTGCGGACGTCGGCGGTGAAGTCCGCGTCGGTGTAGCCGCCGAGCGAGGCGGCAAGTCCGGGGTCGACGCCGAAGGTGAGCGCGCCGGGTGTCGAGGTGGCCTCGGCGAAGGCGACAGCGACCAGGTCGTACTCGTTGGGGACGTCGCGCAGCCGCAGTTCGACGGCGGGGTTGTCGAAGTTGTGCCAGTACCCGGTGAGCAGGTGCTTGGGCAGCCCACCGGTGGGCGGGTCGGTCGGTGGCGGCGTGGTCGGCGGCGGCGTGGTCGGCGGCGGCGTGGTCGGCGGAGGCGTGGTGGGTGGGGTGCCGCCGCCGCAGGACGCGCCGTTGAGCTGGCAGCCGCTCGGCGAACCGGAGCCGCTGGCCAGGAAACCGAAGGAGACCGACGCGCCCGGGGCGATGGTGCCGTTCCAGGACCTGTTGGTGAAGGTGTGCCGTTGGCCGGTGGAGCTGAGCAGCGCGTCCCAGTAGCTGCCGAGGGTGGTGCCGGACGGCAGGTCGAAGGTGAGGTTCCAGCCGTTGATCGTCGAGCTGCCGCCGTTGGTGACTGTGTACTTCCCCTCCCAGCCGGAGCCCCAGTCGGCGGTCTTGACGAAGCTGGCGGTGGCTCCGGCGGCGTACGCGGGCAGCGCCACCCAGGCCGCGCCGAGGGTTGCCGCGAGGGCGGCGACGAGGGACAGGACAAGAGTTCTGGAGCGTTTCATGCGACCCTCCGGGCCGGGACGGGCATTTATGGACGTCAACATTGTCACTTATTATTAAGACAGTTAACTGTTTCTGTCCAGAGCACCCGTCGGGGCGGCCTGTGGGCGGCGGAGCACCGCCTGCTCAAGAGCCGACTGGACGCGCCCGCTGCCACCTGCCCCAGCCGAATCCGGCGGCCCGCACCGAGGACGACGTGTCGCCGCCACGTTTCCCGGCATCGCCACGTTGGGTAACCAGCGGTGGACCGACGCGGACGGACCGCGAACGGTGGAAACGGACGGGTGATGTCGATGACGGGTCAGGTGACGGAGGAGCTCAGCGACAGGGCTGCGGCCACCGGATTGCTCACCGTTGGTGTCGAGGAGGAGTTCCTGCTCGTCGACCCGCACACCGGGGCCGCGGTTCCGGCCGTGGACCTCGTCATGGAACAGGTGCCGGCCGAACTTCGCGGACAGGTGGAGCGGGAGTTCCAGACCAGTCAGATCGAGATCGGCAGCCCGCCCGGCTTGGAGCTCTCGTCGATCCGGCACTCCCTCGGCGTACTGCGTCGGGCGCTCTCCGACGCCGCCGAGCGGGCCGGCGT
Organism: Micromonospora sp. NPDC005710; assembly: GCF_040630995.1. Lineage (NCBI taxonomy): Bacteria > Bacillati > Actinomycetota > Actinomycetes > Micromonosporales > Micromonosporaceae > Micromonospora > Micromonospora sp. NPDC005710. The sequence goes on from NZ_JBEXYP010000003.1 coordinate 253,536, forward strand.
ACGCCTGCTCGCCATCGGCACCGGCCCGGTGGACGGCCCGGTCCCACCCGTGGTGGACAAGCCCCGCTTCGACCTGATGATCGAGCGCTTCCGGCTGCTCGTTCCCGGCCCCGGCAACAACGGCATGCACGTCCACGTGGGGGTGCCCGACCCGGACACCGGCGTGCAGGTGCTCAACCACGTACGGCCGTGGCTGCCGCTGCTGCACGCCGTGACCACCAACTCGCCGTACTCCCGGGGCGAGGACACCGGCTACGCCAGCTGGCGCTCGGTGGAGTGGGAGCGCTGGCCGTCGGTGGCGCCGACGCCGTTCCTGGAGTCGCACGAGCACTACCAGCGGCTGATCCGGCAGTTGATCTCCAGCGGGGTGATGCTCGACGAGGGGATGCTCTACTGGTACGCCCGGCTGTCGGCGAAGTACCCGACGGTGGAGCTGCGGATCGGCGACGTCTGCCCGTCGGTGGACGACGCGGTGCTCGTCGCCGCGCTGGTCCGGGCGGTCGTGGCCACCGCAATGGCGGATGTCGAGGCCGGCCGGCCGGCGGTGCAGACCGACCACCACCTGCTGGTCGGGGCGCACTGGCGGGCCGCCCATGACGGCCTGGAAGGCGAGGCCGTCGACGTCACGAGCGGTGAGCTGCGCCCAGCCTGGGAGCTGTTGGACCGGTTCGTGGAGCGGATGCGGCCGGCGCTGGAGCAGCACGGCGACTGGGCCGAGGTGACCGACCTGCTGGGCGGCCTGCGCCGGCACGGCAGCGGCGCGGCACGGCAGCGCGCGGTGTTCGAGCGCACCGGCCGACTCACCGACGTGGTACAGGACGTCGCACGTCAGACCCGCGGCTGATCACCACGTGACAGGATGAGTCCGTGGCGCAACGGCTGATCGTCATCGGCGGGGACGCCGCCGGAATGTCGGCGGCGTCCCAAGCCCGACGCCGCCGCAACCGTGGCGACCTGGAGATCGTCGTCTTCGAACGCGGCAACTTCACCTCCTACTCGGCGTGCGGCATCCCGTACTGGATCAGCGGCCTGGTGCCCGGCCCGGAGGCGTTGATCGCGCGCGACCCGGAGACGTTCCGCACCGAGTACGCGATGGACGTCCGGATGCGCCACGAGGTCACCGCCATCGACCTGGAACGCCGCGAGGTGGTGGCCCGGGACCTGACCGGCGGCGGCGAGGTCCGCGAACGCTTCGACGACCTGATGTACGCCACCGGCGCGGTGCCGGTGAAGCCGTCGTGGGCGGACACCGACGCGGGCGGCGTGTTCGGCATGCAGACCCTCGACGACGGTGCGGCGCTGCGGCACTGGCTGGATGCCGACCCGCAGCCGCACCGGGCCGTGGTGGTCGGCGGCGGGTACATCGGCGTCGAGATCGCCGAGGCCCTGATCCAACGCGGCCTCTCGGTCACCCTGGTGGAGGCCGGCGAGCAGCCCATGGCGACGGTCGATCCCGACATGGCCGAGCTGGTCACCGACGCGATGCGCGGGCTCGGCGTCACCATCCGCACCAGCCTGCCGGTGACTGGTCTGGAACAGCGGGACGGCCGGGTCACCGCCGTGGTCACCGCCGAGGGGCCGATCCCGACCGACGTCGTGGTCCTGGGTCTCGGCGTACGCCCCAACACCGCACTCGCGAAGGCCGCCGGCATCGCCCTCGGGCCGACCGGCGCGATCCGGGTGGACCGCCGGATGCGGGTGCCCGAGTATCCCGGCGTCTGGGCGGCCGGTGACTGCGTGGAGACCCTGCACCGGGTCAGCGGGTTGCCGGTGCACGTGCCGCTGGGCACGCACGCCAACAAGCAGGGCCGGGTCGCCGGAATCAACATCGGCGGCGGATACGCCACCTTCACTGGCGTGATCGGCACGGCGGTCACGAAGGTCTGTGACCTGGAGGTGGGGCGGACCGGCCTGCGTGAACGGGAGGCCGCGTCCGCCGGCTTCGAGTTCGTTTCGGTGATCGCCGAGTCGACGAACCGGGCCGGTTACTACCCGGGTGCCCGGCCGATGACCGTCAAGCTCATCGCCGAGCGCCCCAGCGGTCGGCTGCTCGGGGCGCAGATCGTCGGCTGGTCCGAGGCGGCCAAACGGATCGACACGCTCGCCGTGGCGTTGTGGAACGGCATGACGGTGGACGATATGACGCAGCTGGACCTCGGCTACGCTCCGCCGTACGCGCCGGTCTGGGATCCGGTGCTCATCGCCGCCCGAAAAGCGGTCGACGCGCTCGCCGCCCTCGACCGCTGACCCGCGCCCGCCGTGGAGGACCACCCCGTGACCCAGACCCCGACCCGCCCGACAGTGCGTCGGCGTCCCACGATGGTCGACGTGGCGAGGCGCGCCGACGTCAGCCTGAAGACGGTCTCCCGGGTCGTCAACGACGAGCCGGTGGGGCAGGAGTTGGTCGGCCGGGTGCTGGCCGCCATCGCCGAGCTGGGCTTCCGGCGTAACGACATCGCCCGTAACCTGCGCTCCCGCCAGCTCAACGCCACGGTCGGGCTGCTGATCGAGGAGATCGCCAACCCGTTCTACGCGACGATCGCCAGCGTCGCCGCCGAGATCGCCGCCGCCCACGGCACCATGCTGATCACCGCGTCGTCGGAGGAGGACCCGGAGCGGGAACGCGCCCTGCTCCAGGACTTCACCCAGCGCCGGGTCGACGGCCTGCTGGTGGTGCCGGCGGGCCTGGACCACTCGTTCCTGCGTCGTGAGGTCGAGCTGGGCATGCCTGTGGTGTTCCTGGACCGGCCGCCGCAGGGGCTGCACGCCGACGCGGTGCTGTTGGACAACAGGGGTGGCAGCCACGCCGGGGTCAGCGCGCTGCTCGACGAGGGGCACCGACGGGTGGGGCTGCTGCTCGGCGCGCCGAGCGTGCCCACCATTCGTGAGCGGCTGGCCGGGGCACGGGCGGCGCTGGACGCCGCAGGGGTCGCACCCGACGAGTCACTGATTCGCGAGCGGCTCATTGCTCCCGAGGAGGCCGGAAGGGCGGTCGCCGCGCTGCTCGACTTGCCCGAACCGCCCACCGCGTTCTTCTGCGCCAACAACCGGCTCACTGTGGGTGCGCTCCAGGAGCTGCACCGGCGGGGCAGCGACGCCGCGCTCGTCGGCTTCGACGACTTCGAGCTGGCCCACCTGATGCCCCGACCACTGACCGTCGTCGCCTACGACACCCGGGAGCTGGCGAGGGTAGCCACCGAGCGCCTCTTCCAACGAATCGCCGGCGACGACACCCCACCCACCACGACAGTCCTCCCCACCAGGCTCCTCGAACGCGGCCTAGCCTGACCCCGCCCCGCCCCCGCGATCTTGCACTTACTGTTGGCCAATTGCGCGGATTGCGTCTTTTGCCGGGACAGAAAGTGCAAGATCGCGGAGGCGGCTGCGGTCAGGGCGTGGTGTTCAGGAGAGCTTCGAGTTCTGCTCGCGTCGGCGGGTTGGCGCCTCGGCGGGCGCAGGTCAGCGCGGCCACCGTGGCCGCCTGCCGGAGCACCACACCCCACTGCTGCGGGGTGACCGCGGCGAGCCGGTCGGCCGGCCGGTCACCGAGCGCGTCGAGGTCGGCCAGCGCGGCCAGCAGGCCCCCGGTGAAGGAGTCGCCGGCACCGACGGTGTCGACCACCGTCGTACGGACCGCAGGCTCCTCGTGCAGCGAGCCGTCGGGCGCGAGCAGCCAGGCGCCGTCCCCACCCCGGGTCACCACGGCACCGGACACTCCGGCCGTACGCCACTCGGTCATCACGTCGGCGACCGAACGGTCCGGGTAGAGCCAGGCCAGGTCCTCGTCACTGGCCTTGACCAGGTGCGCGAGGCGGATCTGCCGGCGTACCCGCTCCTGCTCGGCTGCCCGGTCGGTGACGATGCTCGGCCGCAGGTTGAGGTCGATGGAGACGGTGAGCCCGTCCCGCTGGTGTTCCCGGGCGAGCAGGCCCTCCAGCGCCTCCGCGCCGGGAGCCAACGCGAGCGCGAGGGACCCGCTGTGCAGCGCGATCGCCGGTGACGCGGCCAGCTCGGGCAACTCCTGGGGTGTCCACTGCCAGTCCGCCGCACCGGCCAACCGGAACTCGTAGCTGGCCTGCCCGGCGGCGTTCAGGGTGGCCACCGCCACCGACGTGGGTTCCTCGGCACGGACCGCCCACTCCAGGTCCACCCGGTTGGCGCTCAGGTGCGCGACGAGCTGCCGACCGTAGTCGTCGTCGGCGAGCCGGGCCAACAGCCGTACCGGCTGGTCGAGCCGGGCCAGTGTCACGGCGACGTTCGCCGGGGAGCCACCGGGCACGGCCCGCTGCCCCTCGGCGCTGACGACCAGGTCGATCAACGCCTCACCCGCGACGACGATCACGCGGTCACCTCCCCTGGTGCGAGCGGGCCGGGGCCGCCCAGCCCGTCCGCCGCGCGGGACAGCAGTACCGCCTGGTAGGCGTGGTAGACGTCCGGTCGGCCGTGCCAGACCGTGTCGGAGGGCAGGTTCTGGGCGTCCAACTCGTGCCGCCATCCGGTCCGGTCGATGAGGTTGCGGCGGGCGTACGCCCAGAAGACCTGGTACCAGTCGAGGTAGACCGCGTCTCCGCTGCGGCGGTACAGGGTCATCGCCGCGCCGATGGCCTCGGCGAGCACCCAGTGCATCCGGGAGCGGACCACCGGCCGGTCGTTCCAGTCGATCGTGTAGACGAAGCCGTCCGCGCCGTCGACCGCCCAGCCGCGACGAACCGCCGCGGCGAACAGGGCGCGGGCGTCGGCGAGCAGCCAGCGGGGTGGCTTCGGCAGCACCGCCTCCAACTCGAGCAGCAGCCGGGCCCACTCCAGCCAGTGCCCGATCGTCGAGCCGTACGGCCGGAACGGGTCGGCGGGCTGGTCCCGGTTGTAGTCGGGCAGCGGCGTCCAGTCGGTGGTGAAGTGCTCGGGCAGCCGCCAGTCGTGCCGGGCCGCCTCACCGTGGACGAGGTGGGTGGCGATACGCAGGGCCCGGTCGGCCCAGCTCGCGTCGCCGGTGGCGGCGGCAGCGGCGAGGAACGCCTCGACCATGTGCATGCTGCTGTTGGCGCCCCGGTAGTCCTCGGTGACCGTCCAGTCCCGGGTCCACGACTCGCGGACCGCGCCGGCGTCGTCGTCCCAGAACCGGTCCTGGACGACAGCCAGCGCGTCGGCGAGCAGAAGGTCCGCGCCGGGGCGTCCGGCGCGCGCGGCGCTGGAGGCGGCGAGCAGCACGAACGCGTGGTCGTAGCCAGCCTTGCGGTCGTTGACGGGTACCCCCTGCTGGTCCACCGCGCCGAACCAGCCGCCGTACCGCTCGTCGCGCAGCAGCGTGCTGAGCGCGGCGATCCCGTGGTCGACCAGGGCGGCGGCGTCCGGGTCGCCGTTGCGGTGGGCGAGGGCGGCGACGTGGGTCATCCGGCAGGTGATCCAGGTGTGGACCGGTTCGCCGCGATCCGGGGTGCGGTCGTCGGTGAGCCACCAGAACCCGCCCTCGGGCCGGACCGAGCGGCGGGCGGTGTCGAGCAGCATGCGGGTCTGGTCGACGAGGAACTCGTCCAGATCGGGCAGGTCTGGCGACCCCTCCGGAGCGGGGGTCGTTGCGGCGTCGGATCGGGGCACGTCGGTCATTTCAGCTGGTCACCGTCGAGTAGGAATGGAACATACGGCCAGGATCGGCGTACGGACCGGGTCCGCGCCGCAAAACCGCCAACGGTACGCCACGAATCGACCGGCGGGGGCCGACGCGCGGTAGGAAGCTTTTGTTCCTATTTGCCCGTTGACATCGTTGTCACCGTTCAACCCTGCTCCGGTAGCCGGCCGACTGTCAATTCCGGCTACGTCACAGCGCCCCGCGACGGTTCCGGTCAGTAGTAGTCGTCAATCGGCTGGCGTGCCTCGTCGAACAGCGCCGGCCCCTCGTACGTCACCGGGGGCAGCGGCGGGGTAGCCGGCTTGACCTCCTCGAACTGCTCGGTCGACAGGGCGAACACCACCCGCCCGAGGCCGGACCGCTCGATCGCCGTCGCGCACATCGCACACGGCTGGCAACTGGTGAACATGGTGGTGCCGGCGGCCACCTCGGGAGACAGTTCCCGAGCCGCCCAGCGGGCCAGCTTCAACTCCGGATGGGCGCTGATGTCCGAATCGGAGACCACTGTGTTGTGGTCCTCGATCAGGACCACTCCCGCCGCGTCGACAAGCAACGAGCCGAACGGCCGCTCGCCGGAAGCCCCCGCCCGCCTGGCGATGTCCACGGCGTGGCGGAGAAACTTCTCGTCGTCAGGGGTCATCGATCCTCCTGGGTCTTGTGGTGTGCGGCCACTGGCTGCGCCCACCGACGCAACACGTCAGGGTCGGTGCCCGGAGCGAAGTTCGGTACGTTCACGCCAATCTGCACCCGCTCCACGCTAGCCACTGTGGACCGGCGTGGGAACGCCGTGGCCCGGCCGAAACACCCGGCAGCCGGCCCGAACCGCCACACCGCTCAGGAGGGCCAGATGGACCTACCCGAAGGGCTCGACTGGGTACGCGGAACACCCGCCGGTCGCGCCTGGCTGGCCGCACTCCCGACACGGCTGGCGGAGTGCGCCGAACGGTGGTCGCTGCGGGTCGGCCCGCCCTTCCGACGGGCGTACGCCTCACTGGCGCTCCCCGCCGACCTGCCCGACGGCACTGCGGCGGTGCTCAAGCTCCAGTACCCCGACGAGGACAGCAGGCACGAGGCCGACGCGCTGACCCACTGGGACGGCGACGGGGCGATTCGTCTGCTCGCCCACGACCCCGAGCGGCGTGCCCTGCTGCTCGAACGCTGCCAGCCCGGCACTCCCCTGCACGACCTCCCGCCGGACCGGGCGCTGGACGTGGTGGTCGGACTGCTCCCCCGTCTCTGGCGACCCGCCGGCGCCCCGTTCACTCCGCTCGCACGTGAAGCCGCCGGCTGGATCGAGCGGATGCCCCGAGCCTGGGACCGGGCCGGCCGACCGTACGAACGACGGCTGCTCGACGCGGCGCTCGACCTGCTCAGCGACCTGGCCTCCAGCCAGGGCGAGCAGGTGCTGGTCAACCAGGACCTACACGCCGGCAACGTGCTCGCCGCCGGCGGGCTGGCCGGTGACCTGCTCGCCTCCGACGGGCTGCCCGACAGCGCGCTGACCGATAGCAGGCTGAGCGGCGGCGGGCTGACCGGTGAGCGAGGGCCGTGGCTGGCGATCGACCCGAAGCCGCTGACCGGGGAACGGGAGTTTTCGGTCGTACCGATGGTGCGCGGCCCGGAGTTGGGCCACTCGCCGGCCGCCGTCCGGCACCGACTGGACCGGCTCAGCACCGACCTGGGGCTGGACCGGGAACGGATCCGAGGTTGGACGATCGGGCAGACACTGGCCTGGAGCGTCGCCGACGGCATCGTCTTCCCTCAGAAGATCGACGTGGTCCGCTGGTTGCTCGACGGCGACTGAGGTCCGAGGAGCGTCGCACGTGGCCCGACCCCAAGCCCGTCAACCGGCCCGACATGGTCGATCAAGGAGTTGTGGTGGGCGACAAAGACCCCGTACAACCCCAGAACCGGCACCACAACTCCATGATCGCCGAGCCAATCCGGCCCCAACTCCCGCGATCTTGCACTTTCTGTTTCGACTTACGGGGCACATCCGGCCATTTCAGCAACAGAAACTGCAAGATCGGCGCGGTCCTGTTCCTGGCGGGGGCAGGGCGGCCGGGGGCACAGGGGCCGGGGTGGGTGGGTGGGTGGGTGGGGTGGGTCAGCTTGGCTGGCAGGTTCGGCACCAGTAGAGGTTGCGGCCGGCCAGTTCGCCGCGGCTGATGTCGGTGCCGCAGACGTGGCAGGGTGCCCCCGGGCGGCGGTAGACGTACACCTCGCCGCCGTGCCGGTCGACCCGCGCGGGCCGGCCCATCGCCTCCGGCAGGTGCGCGTCGCGGACCGTGTCGATCCGGCCGTGCGTGACCGCGTGCCGCATCAGCCCGACGAGGTCGGCCCAGAGCGCGTCCCAGCCGGCCCTGGTCAACTGTCGGCCCGGCATCCTGGGCGACACCCCCGCCCGGAACAGCGCCTCGGTCACGAAGATCAAGCCGGTGCCAGCCACCACCGACTGGTCCAGCAGCAGCGCCGCGAGAGGGGTGGGGCTCCGGGCGATCCGGGTGTACGCCCGTTCCGGGTCGGCGTCGCCGCGCAACGGGTCCGGCCCGAGACGGTCCCGCAGCGCGGCCACCTCGGGTGGAGTGAGCAGCTCACAGGCCGTGGGCCCGCGCAGGTCGAGCCAGTGCCGGTCGCTGGCCAGCCGCAGCCGCACCTGCCCGACCGGCTCAGGCGGCTCCCCCGGCCCATCGGTGAACTTGCCGTACAACCCAAGGTGTACGTGCAAGGTCAACTCACCCGCGTAGTGGTGCAGCAGGTGTTTGCCGTACGCCTCGGTGCCGTTCAGAACGGTCCCGGACAGTCGGGCGGCGCCCTCGGCGAAGCGGCCCTGCGGGCTTGCGGCGTGCAGCTTGTCCCCGGCGAACAGCTCGGCGTGCCGGGCCGCCAAGCGGTGGATGGTGTGTCCCTCTGGCACGGGTGCCAAGGATAGACAGCAATTCTCAGAGATACCGACGGGCCTGCGAGAACGTGACCGCCGTCAACCGCTGGCCAGACCTGGCAATCTCGGGCCGGGGTGGGGCGTGCGTGCACTTCTGTCGCGCGCCTGGTAAGGCCGGGCACACAGAGCTGAATGGTGCGCGAAATACGGCTCCCCAGAATCGACCGTCCGAAGTAGATAAAGAGGGCGTACCTGCTTTCCTGGCCAATACGGACAAAGGAGCGCACGTAATGGCACCAGGCGGTGTCGGCATTGCGCCGATTCGGTCCGGCGCGATAGGGACGGCATCCTGACCACGTATGCCACCAACCGCTCACACCTTCCACCGCGTTGGTGCATGCCGCATACTCTCACCGGTTCCGCCGACGTCTCGGCGGACGACGGGCGGGGGGAGAACGGTCGGATGTCGGTCGGCCACACGACGTACGAGCAGCAGCGGGCCGATCCGGTCGATCCAGCGCCGACCGCGAAGCCGACCACGTTCCGCCCGGACGTGCAGGGGTTGCGGGCCGTCGCGGTGCTTGCCGTCATCGCCGACCACCTCGTGCGGTACCCGTCGGGCGGGTTCGTCGGCGTCGACGTCTTCTTCGTCATCTCCGGCTATCTGATCACGTCGCTGCTGCTGCGCGAGCACGATCGCACCGGGACCATCTCGTTCCGGGGCTTCTACGTCCGCCGGTTCAAGCGGATCATTCCAGCGTCGGTACTCGTCCTCGTCAGCACCGTCGTCGCGGCGTCTTTCCTGCTCGACACCGTACGGTTCGGTCAGCTTGTGCGCGACGTGGTCGCCTCATTCTTCTTCATGGCGAACTGGCGGTTCGCCCGCGAAGGCACCGACTACTTCCAGGAGGGGTTGCCGCCGTCGGCGGTGCAGCACTTCTGGTCCCTCGCCGTCGAGGAGCAGTACTACGTCGTCTGGCCCTGGCTGATGCTGGGCATCCTGCTGTTCGGGGTCCGCCGCTTCGCGTGGGGTCTACGTGCACGGCGGCTGGCGATCGGCACCACGATCGGTGCGATCACCGTCGCCTCGTTCGCATGGTCGGTGTGGGAGACCCGTACCGACACGACAGTGGCGTACTTCTCCACGTTCTCCCGCGCCTGGGAACTCGGGGTCGGGGCGCTCGTGGCGGTCCTCGGCAGCACTCTCGCCATCCGGTCGGTGGCTGGCCGTACGCTGCTCGGCTGGCTCGGCATGGCCGGCATCGTCGCCGCGCTCTTCCTCGTGCCAGCGACGCCCGGCTTCCCGGCGCCGTGGGCGACCCTGCCGGTGCTCGCCACAGCCCTCGTCATCGCCGCCGGTGCTGGGGGTGACCAGCCGTACCTGTGGCCGCTGACCAACCCGGTGAGCCGCTACGTCGGCGACATCTCCTATTCGCTGTACCTCTGGCACTTCCCGGTCGTCGTGCTCCTCGCGGCGCTCATGCCCAGCGACAGCATGGCCTACTACGTGACCGCGGCGGTGCTGATCACCGCACTCTCCGTCGTCGGGTATCACGGCGTGGAAGACCCGCTGCGCAAGGTGACCTGGGGCCGCCGCCCGGCGGCCGGGACGGCACCTGCCGCTTATCCGGCCTCGCGGATCCCCACCCACAGGGCGCCGCGTCCGCCCCGGCCCAGTGGGCTCACCGCCGTCCTGCGGCCCGGCCTGGTCGCCGCAGCGCTCGTGTTGTCGGTAACCGTCGCCGCGGCCACGCCGGTGTGGAACACCACGCCGGCGGATGCACAGCCGACCGCTGGTACCGAACGCTGCCTCGGTGCCGCCGCCCGGGACGCGAGCCTCGGCTGCCCGCCGGTGCAGGGCAACTTCATCCTTCCGGCCTCGGCCAACCTGACGAAGGACACCGCCGGTGCCTTCGACTGCTGGATCGCCGAGCGGGCACCGATGCGCACCTGCACCTACGGCGAGTCAGGCCCGGGGACCACCTCGGTCGCGCTGCTCGGCGACAGCCACGCCGCGATGCTGCTGCCAGGGCTTCGGACCCAACTGGCGACGTACGGCTGGAAGCTCGACAGCTACGTCGGCTGGGGCTGCCAATGGATCCAGACCGGCACCGGCAGCACCTGCGACGAGACGATGAAGGACATTCAGCAGCGGCTGGTCACCGGCCCGCGGTACGACATCGTCATCGTCACCGCGGCACGGCACAAGACCGCGCCGGACAAGGACTGGGTGTCGCGGATGTACGCGGAGGCATGGAAGCCGGTCGCCGCGCGAGGGACGAAGATCGTTGTCGTGGCCGACAACCCCGGCGTCTCCGAGGCGGCCCTGGAGTGCGTGCGACGGGTCAACTTCTCGGTCCTCGATCACGACTGCGCCACCCCGGTGTCGCAGGCGTACGCCGAGACCGACGCTCTCGTCGCGGCGGCCGCGATGGTGCCTGGCGTCGAACTGGTGGACCTGCGGCCGTACTTCTGCGACGCGACCTCGTGCCCGGCCGTGATCGGCAACGTGATCACTTACCGGGACACAGTCGGGCACATCACCGGGACGTTCAGCCGTGCCCTCGGGCCGTACCTCGCAAGGGCGGTCCATGACGCGGCGGCCGCGTGACAGGCAAGGCGGCAGGGCGGCCGTACCCAGGATTGGTGTCAGGAAACGCCCAGGTGGGTATTCGAGGGGCGACACCGCGTGGGTGCCACCCTTTCCGTCGGCCACCACGCATTCATCAGGAGGTGTGTAGTGGTCAGGATTCCTTCGCTGTCCCGCCGGTCCGAGCCGGCGCCGACGCGGGACGAGAACCTCGACGGCCGCGTTGACGGCGGCGACACCCCGGTCGCCGAGACCGCCCAGTCCGACGACAGCGCCGGTCGCCCGGTGGTCACCGACCGGGACGGCGACCAGACGACGTACCGCAGCGGCGGCGCGACCGGCGGCCAGACCAGCGAGGCTGAGCGGCGAGCCAACGAGCGGGCGGCGGTGGCCCGAGCTGCCACCGGTCGGCCGGTGGAGGCCGACTCCCGGGGCGGTGCCCGCCCGGTTGCGCCCGAGCCCTCGAACGGCACGACCCGCCCGGTCGCACCGGAGCCCGTGAACGGCACGACCCGACCGGTCACGCCCGAGCCCCGCACCAGCACCGCCGGCAAGGTGGAGACCGAGGCCCGGCCAGCCGTCGCCGCGAGCGCGACGCGCACCGCCGAGCGGGACGCCGACCTCGACAGCACGACCCGTCGGCCCGACACCACCGACCGGGCCACCACGGACCGGGCCACCACGGACCGCCCGGTCGACCCGACCCCGGGCGAGATCGCGCCCGAGCCGCCGGTGACGCGTGGCCCGAAGCCGCGTGCCAGCCTGCTCGCCACCCTCGGCCTGATCGTGTCGGTCGCCGGTGCGGCGTTCGTGCTGACCGGGACCCTGGCCGGGTACGGCATCGGGCTCGGCGCGTTCGGCGCGGTGCTCTCGGTGCTCGGTCTGATGGCAACCCGTCGTCGGCACGTCGCCGGCAAGACCGACGCGCTCTTCGGCGTGCTGATCGGGCTGGCCGCAGTAGTGATCGGGGTGCTCGCGATGACCGGTCAGTTCGACTGGCCGACCACTGACGGCGACTGGGTGCAGCGCTTCCGCGAGTGGCTTGACTCACAGTTTGTGGATCGTTTCTAGCGGGCACTGTTCCGCTCGCCGGTGATGCACCGGTGAACAACCGGCGGTTCGCCGGCAGCCCGATCAGTCCGGTGGTTCACCGGCCGGGAAGACACCCTTTCAGGGGCGGCGGTTCGCCGCCCCTGAAGTGTGTCCAGGGTTCGACGGTTCCGGTTCAGGTCGCCGAGCGGCGACCTCGTGCGTCCCACTCCGCCCCCAGGCCCACCGCCCCCAGCCCGGCCGTCGGGCCACTCGGCCACCGACACGGGATCCGGCGCCTCCACGCTCTGACGCAACGAATCGCCTCGGACGGCCCGCCACACGCAACGGATCTACGGCCTGCGCAACTCTCAGTGGTGGATCCTGCCGCTGACGCCGCATACCGTTGAGCAACGGCGCCAGCCCGTGGGCCATGGTGGCCGGGCGCGCCCGACCCCTGGGAGCAGGACAATGACGATGGACGCCACCAGCCAGCGCCTGTTGATGTGCCGGCCGACGTACTTCGCCGTGGATTACGCGATCAACCCCTGGATGGACCCGAGCGCGCCGGTCGACGCCGCGCTGGCCGTCCGGCAGTGGGAGCAGCTGCGCCAGACGTACCTTGACCTGGGCCACACCGTCGAGGAGATCACTCCGGTGCCCGGCCTGCCCGACATGGTCTTCGCCGCCAACGGCGGCACGGTGATCGACGGCAAGGCGATGGCAGTGCAGTTCCGCGACCCGCAGCGCGCCGACGAGGCTCCGGCGTTCCGGGCCTGGTTCGAGGCCGCCGGCTTCGAGATGTACGACCCCAAGCACGTCAACGAGGGCGAGGGCGACGTCCTGCTGGCCGGTGACCACCTGCTGGCCGGCACCGGCTTCCGCACTGCGCACGCCGCGCACGCCCAGTTGCAGGAGGTCTTCGGCTACCCGGTGATCACCATGCAACTGGTCGACCCGCGCTTCTACCACCTGGACACCGCGTTGACAGTGCTCGACGAGCGGACCGTTGCGTACCTGCCGGAGGCGTTCTCCCCGGGCAGCCAGGCCGTGCTGCGTCGGCTCTTCCCCGACGCGGTGCACGCCACCATGGCCGACGCCGAGGTGCTCGGGCTGAACGCGGTGAGCGACGGACGGCACGTGGTGCTGCCCGCGCAGGCCACCGACCTGGCCGCCAAGCTGCGCGACCGGGGCTACGAAACCATCGGGGTCGACCTGTCCGAGCTACGTAAGGCCGGCGGCGGACCGAAGTGCTGCACGCTGCGACTCCGTCAGGGAAAGGCAAGCAAGTGATCGTGGATGACAAGCTGCGTACACCGGAAGCGGTCCGGGACGCCGAGCGCTGGACTGCGCACAACTACCACCCCCTGCCGGTGGTGATCTCGTCCGCCGAGGGCGCCTGGCTGACCGACGTGGACGGCCGCCGCTACCTGGACTGCCTGGCCGGCTACTCCGCGCTGAACTTCGGTCACCGGCACCCACAGTTGATCGCCGCCGCGCACACCCAACTGGATCGGCTGACGCTGACCAGTCGGGCGTTCATCCACGACCAGTTCGCCGACTTCTGCCGGGAGTTAGCCGAGCTGTGCGGCAAGGACCTCGTGTTGCCGATGAACACCGGCGCCGAGGCGGTGGAGACCGGGATCAAGGTGGCCCGCAAATGGGGCTACCAGGTCAAGTGCGTGCCCGCCGGGCAGGCCAACATCGTGGTCGCCGAGGGCAACTTCCACGGCCGGACCACCACCATCGTGAGCTTCTCCACCGACGAGGATGCCCGCGCCGACTTCGGGCCGTACACCCCGGGGTTCACTGTCGTGCCGTACGGCGACCTGGACGCGCTGACCGCCGCGATCGACGAGAACACGGTGGCCGTGCTGCTGGAGCCGATCCAGGGTGAGCAGGGTGTGGTGGTGCCGCCGGAGGGCTACCTGCCGGGCGTACGCCAGGTCTGCACCGACCGCAACGTGCTGTTCATCGCCGACGAGATCCAGTCGGGTCTGGGGCGTACCGGCGCGACCTTCGCCTGTGACCACGAGGGCGTCGTGCCCGACATGTACCTGCTCGGCAAAGCGCTCGGCGGCGGCATCGTGCCGGTGTCCGCGGTGGCCGCGAACGCCGACGTGCTCGGTGTGCTCAAGCCCGGCCAGCACGGCTCCACCTTCGGCGGCAACCCGCTGGCCTGCGCGGTGGCGATCGAGGTGGTCCGGCTGCTGGCGACCGGCGAGTTCCAGCGCCGCTCGGCCGAGCTGGGTGAAAGGCTGCGATCCGGCCTGGAAGGGCTGGTCGGCAAGGGCCTCATCGGAGTACGCGTCCGTGGCCTGTGGGCCGGTCTGGACATCGACCCGGCGCTGATGAGCGGCCGTGAGGCGTGCGAGCGGCTGGCCGCGCGTGGGGTGCTCGCCAAGGACACCCACGGGTCCACGATCCGGCTCGCCCCACCGCTGGTCATCACCGAAGAGGAGATCGACCTGGCGGTGACCCAGTTGGCCGAGGTGCTGGCCGGCTGACCGAGGAACCTGCTGGCAGGCGGGCGCCGGGGTTCCGGCGCCCGCCTGCCGCGTCAGGGTCGAGGTAGGCGCATGGCCATTGTCGGGGCCTCCGCCATCACCGAGGTGGGGGTGAACGGGGCACCGGTCGGCAACTCCTCGGCCCGGCCGATCTGCACCCCCGGGTACAGCTCCACCATGTCGTTCTCGCCCAACACCCGGGACTGCTGAGGCGCCAGCGGGATCCGGTCCGACTCGGCCATCGAACCGGCCGGGCGGATACCGGAGCCGTTGGTGCTGACGTCGGTCACGATGACCTCGCCGACCCGCAGCTCGAAACTGACGTGACCACGGCTGATCCACCGCCGGGCCTCGTCGTTGAGCCACTGCCCGAGCATGATCCCGCCGTCCTGCTCGGGGGCCCGGCCGGCCACGATCGGCTGCTCCTCGCTGAGCACGAACCGCCGTCGGACCAGGCCGCCGACCCGCACCGCGAGCACTTCGGTACGCGGACGCGGGCCGCCGTCACCGAGCCGTACGCCGTGCCGAGGGCAGGTCGGTACGCCGTTGCGCAGCGCGGGCGGCGGCTGCGCGGCAGGGCTGCGGTCAGCACCTCCGGCCAGGTCGGCGAACGCGCCACCTCCGCCACCTCCGCCGAACAGCGCGCAGCCCGACTCCGGGCAGCGCCACTGGCGGGCCAGCAGCTTCACTCCGGTCGGCGACCGCTTGCCGGCCACCGGCGAGTGCCCACCACCGACGTGGGCGATGAACACCGGCCCGCCGGCGCCCGGCACCGGGGCGACCACCCGACCGGGCTGCTCGACCAGCCACGGGAACCGACCGCGCAGCCCGTCGAAGCGGACCCGGCTGAGCACCGGCAACCCGAGCAGGTCGGCGACCTCCAACATCCGGTCACCCGGGTTGTCGAGCACCTCGACGAGCCCGTCGTCGGCCCAGCGGCGAACGACCATCCGCTCGTTGGAGGTGAGGTCGGCGTCGGAGAGCAACGCCCGGTGGACCACCGCGTAGACCTGGACGCTGTCCTCCTCCAGCTCGCGGGAGAGCGCGTCGATGACCATGCCGAGGCGGAGCAGGCTGGCCGGCCGACCACCGTCGATGTCCTGGTAGCGGATCACCTCGGCCAGGTCGACCACGGCACGGGCCAGGGACGGGTCCGTGCAGACCCGACCTTCGATGGCATCCAGAACCTTGCTGATCTCGAATCTCATGCCGCACTCCGGACGATGTCGTCAATGCGCCGGGCCAGCTCGACGTCCCGGTGGGTGACCCCACCGGCCGAGTGCGTGACACAGCGGAAGGTCAGGGTCCGCCATCTGATGTCGATGTCGGGATGGTGGTCGAGCTTCTCCGCAACCGTCGCCACCCGGTCCACCACCGCGATGGCCGCCGGGAAACTGCCGAGCTGGACGGTACGACCGAGGCCGGTCGGGTCACCCGACCAGTCGGGCAACCGGCTCAGCTCTTCTCGCACCGCGTCCGCGGTGAGCAGGTCTGCCATGACCAGACCCTACCGGTGGCGCGTCCGAAGAGCCGGACGCGCCACCGCTGGGCAGCTCAGCCGCGCAGCGGCCGGCCCACCTCGTGCAGGTGACCCAGTGCCTGCCGGTACGACTCGACAAGCCCGGTCTCGGCGTACCGGATGCCCTGCTCGACGCAGTAGGCCCTGACGATCGGCTGGGCCCGGCGCAGGTTGGCGCGGGGCATGTTCGGGAAGAGGTGGTGCTCGATCTGGTAGTTGAGGCCACCCAACGCGGTGTCCACGAGTCGACTGCCGCGTACGTTGCGGGAGGTCAGCACCTGCTTGCGCAGGAAGTCCAGCTCGTCCTCGGCGGTGGGCATCGGCATGCCCTTGTGGTTCGGCGCGAACGCGCAGCCCATGTAGAGGCCCCACAGTGCCTGGTGCACGACGGCGAAGAGCAGCGCCTTGAGCGGGGACATGACCGCGAGCAGCAGCGCGACGTAGCCGACGGTGTGAGCGACGAGCAGCGCCGCCTCGACCGCCCGGTGCCGCATCGGGACGGTGTACCCGCCGTTGGGCTCCCGACCGACGATCGCCCGGATGCTCGCCACGTGCAGGTTCAGGCCCTCCAGGAGGAGCATCGGGAAGAAGAGGTACGCCTGCCGCCTGGCCATCCAGCGACCGATCCCACGGGTCTCCATCGCCTGCTCGGGTGTCCACACCAGGGCGCCCGCGCCGACGTCCGGGTCCTCGTCCTCGTGGTTCGGGTTGGCGTGGTGCCGGTTGTGCTTGTCGACCCACCAGCCGTAGCTGAGGCCGACCGCCGCGTTGCCGGCGAACAGGCCCACCACCTCGCTGGGGCCGCGTCGACGGAACATCTGGCGGTGCCCGGCGTCGTGGCCGAGGAACGCGACCTGCGTGGTGGCCACCGCCATCAGGGCGGCGAGGGGCAGCTGCCACCAGGAGTCGCCGAGCAGGAACACGGCCACCCAGCCGGCCACGAAGGCACCGAGGGTGAGCACGATGCGGGTGACATACCAGCCGGGGCGCCGCTCCAGCAGGCCCGCCTGGCTGATCCGTCGGGACAACTGTGCGTAGTCACTGCCTCGCCGTCGTACCGGCGGTTCTGCCACCGCTCCGAGCGCCATCGCTGCTCCCGTTCGACTTGCGCCCGTACCGGGGTGGTTCGGGCTTAATGTCAGTCTCCCGATCGGGGTAGCGCTGAGTAACCCCGACAGCCCCCGAATGGGGGGTAGTGCAGGCCCTACCCCCACTGGTCCGGCTCAACCCAGTCGGCCCACCGCGGCGCGCAGTCGAGCCAGGTCACGCCGCCGCCGCTCGTAGGTGGCAGCGAGCCCGACCAGCGCCAACCCGCCGACCCCCAGGTAGATCCACCGGGGCAGCAGGTCCCACCCACGGGCCAGCTCGTGCAGCGCCAACAGCGTCAGCACCCCGCCGCCGAGCAGCACCGGCGCCTGCCAGCGACGGGTGGCGCCGGCCAGCACCGCGCCGGTGGCCGCCGCGCCGAGGAGCAGTCGTCGCCACGGCTGCGGGTCCGCCCCGGCCAGGACCGACACGAGGCTGGGCAGCAACGCCGCGACCAACCCCGGGCCGAGGGCCGGCCAGCTGGTCAACCCCGGCCGGGTACGCAGCGCCAGCAGGCCCGCGCCGACGGCGAGCGCCGCGGCCGGCAGTGTGTACGCCTCCGGCACCGTCACCCCACCGGCGGCGAGCAGCACCCAGGCCCCGAGCAGCTCGCTGCCGGCGGCGATCCCAGCGAACGCCCACCGCCGCCCGGCCGGTTCCCCCCGGCGCAGCAGTCGCAGCGCCACGGCCACACCCCAGAGCACGCAGATGGTGGCGAGGTGCCGCGCCACCTCGACGGCGAGCAGCGCCGCCACCAGCACGACGGCCTGCGCGGCGGCGTCCAGGACGCGCCCCAACCGGGCTTGCGCCGACGTGAGCGCGGCGGCGGCCAGCACCACCACGGCCACCGCCAGCAGTGGGTACGCGGCAGCCCGCAACGGCAGCCCACCGGAGAGCGGGGCGGTCACCGCCAACGCGGACGCGGCACCAACGGCGGCGAGACAACCACCGACCCGTACCTCGAATCGGCGCGCCCCGACGGCGACCGCGACCGCCGCCACCAGTAGCGCGCCCTCGGCCGCGAGCGTCAGGGCCCGGGTGGCCAGGAGACCGAGCACCCCGGAGCCCACCAGCACCACGCCCACCGGCACGGCGACCGGTGTGAGTGCCGGGCGGGCCGCCGCCAGCGCGGTGAACAGCAGCGCGGCCAGGCCGGCGAGCAGGACGGCCGCCGGCAGCACCGGCCACGGCACGCCGACCGCCGTGAGCAGTACCGGCAACGCCGCCGCGACGAACGGCAGCGCGGGCGGTACCGGCCGGCCGACCCGCCGACCAGCCAGCGCGGCGGCCACCGCCAGCACGACAAGCGCGAAGCCGACCGGGAGCACCGACAGGTCGGCGACGACAGTGGGCGCCCCCGACCACACCCGACCTCGAGCGCCATCGGGCGACACGAGCGCGGTCAGCACCGTCGGCAGCGCCGCCAGGACAGCGACCACCGCCAGGACTCCGCCGGCCGTCAGCAACAGCGCCGACCGGACCGAACCGATCTCAGCCGCCGACTGGATCGGCTTCGCCTCAGCCGCCGACCGGGTCGGGTCGGCCTCAGCCGCCAACCGGGCCGGCACGTCGGCCGCCGACCGGGCCGCCTCGCGTTCGTCAGCCACCGGCCGATCCCCGAGGGCGACGAACGTGATACCCAGCGCCGCCAGCGCGGCGTACAGCGTGAGCGGCTCGTCACCCGCCCCCACCAGTGGCGCGAGGCCCGGCACGGCCACCGCGACGACGGCACCGGTCACCGCGTACCCGATGAGGTCCATCCGATGGCGACGGGCCGCGAGCGCCGCGACGAGCGACAGCCCGGCGGCGGCCAGCGCGAGCCGGGCCTGCCACCACGGCGGCCCGCCCGCGGCGAACAGCGCCACCGCCGCGATACCGGGCAGCGCGAGCTGCCCGGCCAGCAGACCCAGGCCGGCCACCTCCCGGTACGCGCCGGCCCCCCGTCGCACGGCAAGGGCCAGCCCGACCACAGCGACCACGCCCAGCACCACCAGGGCACCGGTCGGGGCGGCCAGGGCGACGAGCAGCCCGTGCCCGAGCAGCAGCGCACCACCGAGGGCACGGATGCGCAGGGCGAGCGGTGGGGTGGTCGGACGGGCCAGCACGGCGAGCAGCAGCGCGACCCCGCCGACCAGGTCGATGGCCACCACCTGCGGCCAGGAGGCCGTCCAGCCGGCGGGTACGGCGAACAGCACCGCCACCGTGCCGGCGGTGGCGAGCACCGCCCGTGTCGTCCGGGGCAGCAGCAGCGCCGTCGCGCCGACCGCCACTGCCACCGCCACCGCCACCTGCCAGCCCCAGCGCAGGTCCGGCCCCGTCCCCGCCCCACCCCAGGGCGGCAGCGACCGGCCGACGGCGGCGACCGCCAGCCCGACTGTGATCAAGACGCTGACCTGCGCCGTGCCCGCCGCGACGAACAGCGCGCCGGCCCGCGGGCCGGTCCGCCAACCGCCGCCACCGTCCACCGCCGCCCCAGCCGGCACCGGCAGGAGCCGCACGGCGACGGCCAGCCCGAGCGCCACCATCGCCGCCGCGAGCAGCAGCACTGACGGCCGCAGCTCCGCCACCGGACGCAGCAGCGCGGCGGCGAGCACCGGCACCAGCAGCCCGGCCGCCACCGCCCGTAGCGCCCGACCTCCGACCAGCCAGGCCGCGCCGAACCCGGTGAGCGCGACAAGCACCAGCGGCACCCCGGCCAGCAGTGGCGAACCCCCCGCCCGCCCGGCGACGAGGGGCACCACGGCGCACGCCGCGGCACCCACCAGCGCGGCGACGTGACCCGCGCCGGCCACCAACCGACCGACGAGCTGCGCCGCCCCGTCCCGCTCCCGCAGCGCGGCCCACACGGCCAGGTTCAGCGACGCCACCCCGAGCAGCACCAACGCCCACCCCGCCGCACCCAGCCCGGCCTCGGCGGCGAGCAGCGGCAACGCCGGCTGCGCGGCCACCAGGGCAGCGAACCAGGGCCCCGTCAACCCGCTCCACCGGCCGTACGCCACGGCGACCGCCGCGCTGGCCCCCCCGACCAGCGCGGCGTACCGACTGCCCGGCCAGTCGGACACGCCGGCCAGGTCCACCGACCAGGCCGCGTAACCGTCCAGCACCACAAGCAGCAACCCCACCGCGGCGAACGTCTCCGCGGTCCCCCGCAGGCCCCGGCGGACCGCCAGCAGCGGCACACCCAGGGCGAGCGCGGTGAACGCCGCCAGGATCAACGCCCGCCCCGCGACCCCCACCGCCGCCCAGGCCACCGCTGTGAACACCACCGCCGCGGTGCCCAGCAGCAGTCCACCGAGGACGAAGAGCAGACCCTGGATCGTCCGCGTCGACGTCTCCGCCGCACCAGGCCGGGAATCCGCCGCCACCCCGGGGCCCGGACCGATCGACGGCACCGGCCCGACGGGAGCCACCGGGCGCGCCACCACCGAGGCGGCCATCCCGGCGCGGACGACCGCCGCCAGTTCGGCCCGCCGCCGCGACACGGCCGACAGACGTCCGGCCAGCTCGGTGTACGCGCGGCGCGCCTGCTCCACCTTCGGCTCGAGCTCGGCGGCCTCCCGGCTCAGCCGAACCACCTCGGCGGCGATCGGGTCGGGCGCGCGATGGCAGCCCGAGCAACCGGCGCTCAGGTCGGCCGGTGCGCCGCAGGCGGGGCAGGGGTAACGGGTGTCGTCCACCCGGTCATCATCGACAACCGACCCCGGTGCCACCCAGAGTGCGCGTACTCAGGAGCGGGTGTGCTCGTACACCCAGGTGGCGTAGTCGGGGTTGCCGCTCTCCATCCTGGACACCAGGATCTCCGGAACCTCGTACGGGTGGCTGACCCGGATCTGGTCCAGCAACGCGGCAAGCCGGTCCGGTGCGGTCTTGAACTGCACCGACCACTCGGTGCTCGTCTCCATCCCGGACCGCCACCAGTAGGTGCTGTCCACCTGACCGCCCACCTGGGCGCAGGCGGCGAGCCTGCCGGCGACGGCCGCAGCCGCCAACACGTCGGCGACCGCACGTGCGTCCACCACAGTTGTCACCACGCAGATCTCGTCCACGCAGGCACCCTACGCGGCCAGACGCAGCAGAGCCCGCCTTTCGTTCGCGACTGCGGGGCTCCGCTCCGCTGCACTCCTCGCACTCACCGAAGCCCGCCTTTCGTTCGCGACTGCGGGGCTCCGCTCCGCTCAGCGGTTGGCGGCGATCCAGGTGTCGATCTGCGCCCACCAGTCGAACAGCCAGTCGATGCGTTGCTGCCGTCCGGTGGGGACGTCCTCCGGAGGCACCGACCAAAACCGCATGACGATCCGCTTGTCCATCGGCAGTTCCCGCCACACGTCGGCGACGGTCAGCATCCGGTCCAGCCCGGTGTGGGCGACGAAGATGACCCCGGCGTCCGGCGCGGCGTCCAGTGCGGCGAGCATCCCACCGGGCTGCGGGGCGAGCACGTGGCGCATCCGCTCGGCGCGCTGGGCCATCCGTTCCAGGCCGAGCGAGCGCAGCCGGGCGATGGCGCGCAGCCGTCGCCCGGGGGTGAAGTTGCCGCCCTCGGGAAAGATCACGAACGCGTCGTTGTCGTCCAGGCCGCCGGCGAGGTGCCCGACCTGGCGTACCGTCTCCTCGCCGCGTTCCGGGGTCGGCGCGATGAACCGGTTGGGCAGCCGGTTGAGCAGCACGTCGATCGCCGGATCCCACTGGAGGCTGTCCTTCAGGACGATCCGGGGCTCGCGGTGGAACCAGTTGACCAACCCGTGGATGAGGATGAACGAGTCGCCCGGCCCGGCGTGCCGGCACAGCACCAACTCGGGCCGGCCGGGCAGCGCAGTGTCCGGGTCGGTGCCCACCACGTCGATGCTCAGGCGCAGTGTCCAGCGGGCCTGCCAGAACAACACCCGCAAGAACCAGCCGGCCAGCACGTAGTGCGCGCGCTGGAAGGCCGGGGACCGGGCCCGCCAGCCGAAGCCTGAGGCGACCCAGAGCACGAACAGCGCGAGCAGCGCGGCAGCGTCCCAGACCAGGTAGACGCAGCCGATCCAGAGCAGTCGCAGCGGGCGCAACCGGCCCGGGACCAGCGGGGACGCGGCAGCGGCGAGCAGCGCCCAGACCGGCAACGTGGTGACCACGAAGAAGGCGAGCACCACGACGGCGGGGGCGAACAGCAGCCGACGCAACCACCGGGGAGGCAGTGGCATCACTGCTCCAGGTGGGTGGCGAGGTAACGCCGGGAGGCGGTGTACGCGCGGCTGATCCGCCGCCCCACCGCTGCCATGTCCCGATACGCCCAGGGCGTGTCGTCGCGGGGGTTGAGCCCGCCGGTCGGTAGGACGTGCACCTCCACTCCCTCGGGCAGCGCCGCCAACTCGCGAAAGAAGCGGTGCCGGCGGGAGATCTCGAACGCGACCTGCGCGATCTCCCACGGCCGGCGGGGCGGGGTCAGCTCCCGTTCGATCCGACCCACCTGGAGGACGTAGATCCGGCGGGCGCCGACGGCCACCGCCTCGCC
The DNA here is from genome assembly GCF_040630995.1 of Micromonospora sp. NPDC005710. Classification (NCBI taxonomy): domain Bacteria; kingdom Bacillati; phylum Actinomycetota; class Actinomycetes; order Micromonosporales; family Micromonosporaceae; genus Micromonospora; species Micromonospora sp. NPDC005710. The sequence goes on from NZ_JBEXYP010000003.1 coordinate 276,265, forward strand.
GATCGGGATGGAGTTGACGATCCCACCGTCCACGTAGTGCGCGCCGTCGATCTGCATCGGCGGAAGCAGCCCCGGCACGGACGCCGACGCCATCACCGCCGGCACCACCGGGCCACTGTCGAACCAGTGCTCGGCGGCCCGTTCGATGTGGGCGGCGCAGCAGCGGAACGGCACCCGCAGGTCGGCGAAGGTGGTGTCCACCCCCAACTCGGTTTCCAGCAGGCGGCGCAGCGGTCGGGGTGAGTGCAGGTGGGTGCGGGCGGCGAAGCGGCGCAGCTGACGGGCGACCGAGTCGCCGTACACCTCGCTCGCCTCCGGTGAGGCCCACAGCCGCACCAGCCGGTCGGTCACCGCCTCCGACGGGTCGGCGGCGACCAGCGCGCCGTTCACGGCGCCGATCGAGGTGCCGAGCACCATGTCGGGTTGGATGCCGGCGCGGAACAGCGCGCGCAACATGCCCACCTCGACCGCGCCGAGCACTCCCCCGCCGCCGAGCACGAACGCCACCGGTCCCGCCGCCATGTCTCCCATCCTGGCACGGGCCCGCTCTGGACCGGTGAGCCGCTGTCGACCGGTGAGCTGCTGTCGACAGGCGGGCCACTGTCGACCGGCGGTCGGCGCACGGCACGCACCGCCCGTCGACGGCCGGCGGCGACGGCGTTGACAGGCCGGACACATTCGCGCAACCTGATACCGCTCCCACCCCTGAGGCAGGTGCGATCCGTGAAGGCAGCGCTGCATCCGGGCCGATTGCTGGCTCGCAGATACCGACTTCTGGACCAGATCGGCGCCGGTGGCATGTCGGTCATCTGGCGTGCCCGGGACGAGGTACTGGACCGGGTGGTCGCGCTCAAGGTGCTCGCCCCGTCCCTCGCCGCCGACGCGCGGTTCCGGGGCATGGTGCGCGAGGAGGCCCGGGCCGCCGCCCAACTGGTGCACCCGCACCTGACCTCCGTGCACGACTACGGCGAGACTGTCGACCCGGACGGCTCGATCACCTCGTTCGTGGTGATGGAACTGCTCACCGGCGAGGAGTTGAAGCTGCGGCTCACCGAGGGGCCGTTGCCGTGGGCCGAGGCGGTGCAGGTGGGCGCTCAGGTCGCTGACGCGTTGGCCGCCGCGCACCGGCTCGGCATCGTGCACCGGGACATCACCCCGGCGAACGTGATGATGACCGGGACGGGCGTCAAGGTGCTCGACTTCGGCATCGCCACCCGGATCGGAGCGCCCGACGAGGACGAGGACGGCGAGACCTTCGGCACCCCGGCGTACGTGGCTCCGGAACGTCTCGACGGCGCGCCGGCCCAGCCGTCCACCGACGTCTACTCGCTCGGCGTGCTGCTGCACGAGGCGCTCACCGGCCGGGTCCCGTATCCGGCGGACACCTGGGAGCAGCTCAGCGTCGCGCTGGCCAGCGGCCCGCCGCCGACCCTTGCCGACCTGCCGGACCTGCCCGCGGCGGTGGCGGAGATCTGTCTGCGCAGCCTGGCCCGGAACCCGGCCGACCGGCCGACGGCCCGGCAGGTCGCCACCGCGCTGCGCGACCACTCGTTGCCCGCCGAGCCCCCGACGGCGACCATCCGGGTACCCACCCAGCCGCTGCCACCGCAGTCGCCCGCCGTCGCGACGGTGAGCGTCCCACCGGAGGGGCGACCGGTCGGCGACACCTCGGACGAGCCGACGCCCCGATCGGGCTGGTCAGGGCGGCGGCTGGTGTTGCTGCTGGTACTGGCCGTCGGGGTGACGGTGGCCGGGGTGGCTCTGCTGCCCGAACAGCAGCCGACCCGCCGGGCCCAGCCCTCCGCTGGCCCGGTGACGATCCCGTCGACCGGGCCGACGACCATCGAGTCGTCCGCGCCGATCACACCGACCCCGCCACCGCCGACGAAGCCGACCACCGGCGCGCCCACCTCGAACCCGGGCACCCTGACCGCTGTCGCGAACCGGGTCGACGGGTTGATCGGTGCCGGGCTCAGCGCCGGGGAGATCCGCGACGACGTGGCCCTCGACCTGCGCAACGAGCTGCGAAACCTGACCGTGGCGGTCAGCTCCGGCCGGGAGGAGCTGGCACCGCCGGTGGCCCGGCTACGCGCCAAGGTCACCGTCCGTCTCGGTGAGGGCGGCATCAGCCCGGCGTACGCCTCCCGGCTCGACGCCGCCATTGCCGAGTTGGGCGCGACCGGGGCCTGACCCGGCTACCCCCGGTGGGTCAGCGCACCGGCACCCGGGCCGGTGCGGGGGCGTCCTGCCGGCTGAGGGCGAAGCGCCGGTAGACCTCCGCGTAGCCGCTCGCCATCCGCTCGACCGAGAAGCTTCGCGCGACGTGTGCCACGCAGTCCTCCGGGTCGAGCCGCTCCGCCGCGAGCAACGCCGCAGGTAGCTCCTCGGACCGCTCGACCACGAGCCCGGTCAGCCCCGGCCGGACCAGCTCGGGCACCGCGCCGCGGTTGAGCGCGACAACAGGCGTGCCGGTCGCCATCGCCTCCAGCATCACCATGCCGAACGGTTCGTCCCACTGGATCGGCATGATCAGACAGCGGGCGTCGACGAGCATCCGCAGCGTCGTCGCGCGGTCCGCGTTGAACACCACAGTCACGTCGTCGTCGACCATCGGCGCGACGACCTGCTCGTAGTAGCGGCGTTCGGCCGGCTCGTTGCACTTGCCGGCCAGCAGCAGGGGCAACCCGGCCGCCCGGCACGCCCGGATGGCGGTGTCCGGGCCCTTGTCCGGGCTGAACCGGGCCAGCCACAGCACGGGCCCCGCGCCGGGCGTGTGCTTCCGCGGGAAGCCGCGGATGTCGAGGGCGTTGTGCACAGTGCCGGCCCAGGGCAGGTTCGGGTTCAGCCGACGCTGGGCGTGCGAAATGGCCACCAGAGCGACGCCCTCGTCGATGTCGCTCAGCACGTCGCCGTACTCCCCGACGGGGTTTCCGTGCACCGTCGAGACCGTCGGCACGGCCCGGCGGCCGGCGACCAGCGGACCGATTGTGGTGTGGTCGTGGATCACGTCGAAGTCGGCCGCGCTGATCAGCCGATTCAGCCGGGCCAGGTGGGCCAGCTCGGGCAGTGACTCACCGAGCCGCTCGTACTGGACCTCGGCGACCGTCGAGACGAAACCGTCGGCCGCCGTGCCGTGGTCAGCGCCGGCACCGAACAGGGTCACCGCGTGCCCCTGCGCGCAGAGCGCGTCCACCAGGGCGGCGACGACCTGCTCGAGGCCGCCGTAGCCGGGTGGCGGAACGGACAACCACGGTGGAACCACCATCGCGATGCGCAGCGACCGCTCATCGGAGCGCCCCGCAGGCGGGTGGTTCACTGCCACGAGTCCTCCCGTTGGTCCCCGGCGGCACCGCCGGTCGGCGGCGGTTTCCCAGTGACGTCACGGGTAAACCGGACATGCCGGACGCTCACCCGCCCACCAGGAGTTGGTCGTGGACCACCCGCACCCCGGGCGCGGACCACGCCACCCGCTCGACCTGGTCGCGTTCCCACCAGGAGCGGACCACCCCGGCGAGGACCAGAGTGTCGCCGTCCACCTCGACTGTCACCCGCTCGCCGCCGAGCGTGCGCGACAGCGCCCGCTGAACGTCCCGGCGCAGCAGCTCGGCCTCCGGCGGCGCCGCAGGTCGTACCTCGATCAGGTTGGTGATCCCCCGCACCCCGTCGAGCCGGCGCACCTCACCCTCGGCGGCCCGCCGCTGCCACCCGAACTCGACCTCACCGCGCAGCATCAGCCAGCCGTTGGCCACCGTCACGTCCAGCCGTTCGGCGGGAACGAAGCTGTCCCACTCCAACGCCCGGGTGGCGGCGATGGCGACCTCGGCGTCGGTACGCCCCGGAGTCCCGGGCAGGCGCACCTCCATCGCGTCGGCGACCGCCCGTACGCCACGGACCCGCTGGGCGCACCGGGTCGCCGCCCAACCACGAGCGGCACCGTCCACGTAGCCGGTCAGGGTGACCACGCCCTGGTCGACGGTCACCCCGATCTCGTTCGGTTGCAGCTGGGCGTCCCAGGCCAGTTCGGCCAGGACGTCGCGTTGGATCCGCTCGTCGTCGCGGACATCCAGCACCTCGGTCACGGCACCCCACCCCCGGTTCCGGTCGTCGCCCACCGAACCTGCCGGGCGGACGGGTGACGGCGGTTCACCCGATCCGGGTGAACCGCCGTCCGGGCGGAAAGAAGCGGCGGGTGACGGAGCCGACCCCCTCGGCCCCGCCACCCGCCGCCGGAGGGAGGAAGCAGGTTGGATTACCGGTCAGGACGTCTCGGCGAGGGTCACCGTCGCCGACTTCTCGGCACCGTTGCGCTTGAACTGCACCTCGACCCGGTCGCCGACCTTGCCGGCCTGCACCGCGCCGACCAGGTCGTCCGAGTCGTTGACCGCCTTGTCGCCGAACTTGGTGACGACGTCGCCGCGCTGGAGGCCGGCCTTCTCCGCGGGGCTTCCCGGGGTGACCGAGGCGACGAGCGCGCCGCCGCCCTCGGCCTGGTTGACGCCGACCCCGAGTGACGGGTGGCTGACCTTCTCGCCGCGCTGGAGCTTGCCGGCGACGTCCTTGGCCTTGTTGCTGGGGATGGCGAACCCGACACCTATGTTGCCGGTGCTCTGCCCGGAGGTCGCGATGGCGGTGTTGACGCCGATCACCTCGCCCCGGGTGTTGACGAGCGCGCCACCGGAGTTGCCGGGGTTGATCGGCGCGTCGGTCTGGAGCAGGCCGGAGATCGAGCTGACCGGCTGGCTCTGCTGGTTCGGGTCCTGCTGCTGGCCCTCGCCGGCCCGGATGGTGCGGTCCCGGGCGCTGAGGATGCCCGAGGTCACCGAACCCTGGAGGCCGAGCGGGCTGCCCAGGGCGAGCACCTGGTCACCGACCTGCATGGCGTCGCTGTCGCCGAACTTGGCCGGCTTGAGGTCGCTCACCCCGTTGGCCTTCACGACGGCCAGGTCGGTCTTCGGGTCGGTGCCGATGATCTTCGCGTCGGCTGTCTTGCCGTCGGCGAAGACCACCCGTACGGCGTCACCAGCGGCGGACGCGACAACGTGGTTGTTCGTCAGCACGTACCCGTCGGCGCTGAGCACCACCCCGGAGCCCTCACCGCTGTCGGTGGTGATCGAGACGACGCTGTCCTGCACCGCCGCAGCGATCTTCGGGAGGTCGGCGCCATTGATCACAGGTGCCGCGGAGTAGGTGCGGGTGACACCGCCGCCGTCGCCGTCGAGGGCGAGCGCGAGCGCCCCGCCGGCCACGCCGGAACCGAGCATCAGGGCGAAGACCGCGACGCCGGCACCGGCGAACTTGGCGATCCGGCCCGGCCGGGGGCCGCTGCCGGGCGGCGCTACCTGCGGGCCCCACGGCGGGACCGGCTGGCCCGGGTGCTGCTGGTGCTGCTGGGGGTGCTGGCCGGGGTGCTGCTGGTGCTGGGCGTACGCCATGCCCGGCTGGCCCCCGCCGGCCCAGCCGGACTGCTGCCCCGGATACCACTGGGCACCGGGGTAGTGGCCGGCGGCCGGCTGTGGGTAGCCGGGCTGGCCGGGCGTCTGGTGACCGGCGACCGGGTACGGCGGCGCGGACGCGGCCGGGGCCGGGCGCTCGTAGCCGGTCGACGGCTCGTAGCCGGTCGGCTGCGCGGCGGCCGGCGGGCCGGCGGGCGCGGCGGAGCCGGCGTACCCGGCGGCCGGGGCGGCGGCGGTGGTGTCCGCGGCGTCGGCGGTCGGGACGACAGGTACGGGAGCGGTCGGGGAGTCGGACTGCACGCGCTCGTCGCGCGGCAGCTCGGCGGTGGGGTGCGACGGCTCGGCGTCGGTGGGGGCCGGCCGGCGCTGCGGGTCGGACTCGAACTCGGTCATGTCACTACCTTCTCCCGCGGCACTGCAATCAACCTGGAACCGTCCTGGAAGTTGGCTGAAAGTCACTCGCCCGCTCCGTCGACCTGCGGCAGCAGCGGCAGCCGAACCCGGAAGGTGGCCCCACCACCCGGTGTCTCGACCACCTCGACCGAGCCGTGGTGAGCGGCGACCAGCGCCGCCACGATGGCCAGGCCGAGGCCGGTACCGGTGTTGCCGTCGGCCCGACGGGTACGGGCAGCGTCGGCCCGGTAGAACCGCTCGAAGACCCGTTCCGCCTGCTCCGGGGAGAGGCCGGGACCGGTGTCGGCCACCTCCACGATGGCGAAGCCGCCCGGTTCGGCGCGCAGCCGTACCCGGATCTCGGCCTCCGGTGGGGTGTGGGTGAGCGCGTTGGTGACCAGGTTGCCGATCACCTGACGCAGCCGCGCGTCGTCGGCGGAGACGACGAGCGGGCCGGATTTGGGTGCGATCTCCAGCTCGATCTGCCGGTCCGGTGCGATCGCCCGCGCGGCCTGCACCGCGTCGGAGGCGAGCACCGGCAACTCCACCGGGGTCAGCGAGAGCGGCCGTTCCATGTCCAACCGGGCGAGCAGCAGCAGGTCCTCCACCAGCAGCCCCATCCGGGACGCCTCGTCCTCGATCCGGCGCAGCAGGCCGGCGGTCTGCTCCGGTTCGCGGGCCGCACCCTGTCGGTACAGCTCGGCGAAGCCCCGAATGGTGGTCAACGGAGTCCGCAGCTCGTGCGAGGCGTCAGCGACGAACCGCCGCATCCGTTCCTCGGAGCGGATGGCCCGCGACTCGGACGCCTGAGCGGCGGCGGCGGCATCCCGGGCGGCGCTCTCCGCCCAGCGCGCCGAGGTCTCCGAGGCGGCTCGGGCGGTGAACGCCGCCTCGATCTGGGTGAGCATCGCGTTCAGCGCACGGGAGAGCCGGCCCAGTTCCGAGGTCGGCTCGGCCTGACCCTCCTCCGGGTCGGGCACCCGGCGGGTCAGGTCACCGCCGGCGATCGCGGCGGCGGTCTGTTCGATCTCGACGAGGGGCTTGAGGCTGGTCCGGACGACCGCCGCGCCGATCGACGCCAACATGATCAGCACCGCACCGCCGACCAGCAGGTCGATCCAGGCCAGCCGCTTGACGGCGAGGTCGACGTCCGTCAGGTGCTGACCGATCGCTGCCATCTGGCCGGTGGGCAGCTCCGTGTAGAGCATCCGCCAGCGCACCGAGCTGTCCCGGGCCCGGGCGGTGAACGGAGCACCGTTGCGGGCCTCTTCCACGGCCCGGAACCCGTCCGCGTCGCTCGGCCACGACGGCAGATCGTCCATCCGGAAGTTGGTGGTGTCGAACACCGGGATCAACGCCTTGCCGGTTACCGTGTCGGTCAGCACGATCACGTAGTCGGTCGGCAGCAGGACGGTTCTCGACGACGCCGTGATGTTCTGGATCCGCTTGGCGGAGTCGTGCAACTCCTGGTCGATCTGGTCGACCAGATAGTTGTGCAGGAAGTACGCGGTCGAGACGCTGATCACCAGGAGCGCGACGGCGACCAGTGCCAGCACCGAGGTGACCAGCTTGATCCGCAGCGGAACACCGCGGACCCGCCCCTTCGCCTGCTCGACAGCGTTCACGCCGCCGGCTTGCGCAGTACGTACCCCACCCCGCGCAGAGTGTGGATCAGTCGGGGTTGGGTGGTGTCGACCTTGCGCCGCAGGTACGAGATGTAGGACTCCACGATGTTGTCGTCACCACGGAAGTCGTAGTTCCAGACGTGGTCGAGGATCTGCGCCTTGGACAGCACCCGGTTGGCGTTGAGCATCAGGTACCGCAGCAGCTTGAACTCGGTCGGCGACAGTTGCACCCGCTGGCCGGCCCGGTGCACCTCGTGGGTCTCCTCGTCCAACTCAAGGTCGGCGAAGGTGAGCCTGGACGGTGTCTGCTCGCCGGTCGTGGTGCGGCGCAGCACGGCCCGGATCCGGGCGGTCAACTCCTCGAGGCTGAACGGCTTCGTGACGTAGTCGTCGCCGCCCAGGGTCAGCCCGCGGATCTTGTCGTCGGTGGCGTCCCGGGCGGTCAGGAACACCACAGGGGTACGCGTGCCGCCCTCGCGCAGCATCCGGATGACCTCGAAGCCGTCCAGGTCGGGGAGCATCACGTCGAGGACCACCAGGTCGGGCCGGTGGTCCTTGGCGGCGTGCAGCGCCGCGCTCCCACTTGTCGCGGTGGCCACGTCGAAGCCCGCGAACCGCAGGCTCGCGGAGAGCAGTTCGAGGATGTTGGGGTCGTCCTCGACGACGAGCAGTCGCGCCTCGGTCTGGGTAGCGGGCATGCGCCCATCATCGGTGACATCACTGCGCCAGCGCTGGACGCTTCCTGCAAAAAGGCTGTGAGTCGCCGGTCGTGCTGCGGCGACGGTCAGCGCAGCAGGCGACGCAGCCCGTCGAGGGCCCCGTCGAGCAGCCGGATCGCGGTGCGCAACTGGGTGTCGCTGAACTGTCGGGCGCGCATCAGACGACCCACCTCGACGGTGAACGCGGCCAGCCGCCCGTCCAGTTCGTCGAATAGTTCGGCCTGCGGCCCGGCCGTCGGCGCCGGGCGAGGCGGTGGCACGGGTGCCTCCCACCGGGCCCGCCGGGTCTGCCGGGTGGCCTCGCTCAGCTCCCGCTTGAGGTCGCGTACCGACCCGCGTACCTCACTGCGGATCTCGCCGGCCAGGCTGGACAGGTCCGCCACGGTGGCCGCGATGTCCGTTTCCAGCGCTGTCAACTCAGCGGCCCGCTGGCGCAGCTCCGCCCGACCGGCGTCGGTGATGTCGTACGTCTTGCGGCCACCGGCAGCGGTGTGGCTGACCAGCCCCTCGACCTCCAGCCGTTGCAGGCGGGGGTAGATGGTGCCGGCGCTCGGCGCGTACAGGCCGAGGAACCGGTCCTCCAGCAGGCGGATCAGCTCGTAGCCGTGCTTCGGGCCGTCGTCGAGGAGCTTGAGCAGGTAGAGCCGGAGCCGCCCGTGGCTGAACACGGAGGTCACGGCAGCTCCTCCCCGTCGTGGTCGACCGCTCGGGCGAGCAGGGCGATGCTCCCCGAGGTCGCGGAAGCCCAGAGCTTACCTTCGCCGGCACCGAGCACCCCCTCGCTGCTGGGCAGTGGGAACGTCGAGCTGCGTAGCTGCGGAAAGCCGCTGGTGATGCGCCCGGAAGCGGTGTTGAGCTGAACGGCGAGGTCGCTGTCCGCCCGGACCCGGACGGTGATGCTGCCCGAGATGGTGGTCAACCGGATCTCGCTGCGCCGGGGGTTGTCCAGATCGCAGGTGATGGCGCCGGAGACGGTCTGCGCCCGTACCCGGTCGGCGGCGCTGTCGGCGAGGATCACCTCCCCGGAGACCGTCTCCACTGTGAGGTCCCCGCGCACGCCGAGCGCCTCCACCGGCCCCGAGGTGAGCTTCGCGGAGGTGCTGCCGCGGAGCCCCATCAGGGTGATCTGGCCGGCGACGACGTGGACATCGGTCTGCCGGCGCAGGCCGGAGGCGACGAGCGAGCCCGCCACCAGACCGAGGTCGGCGAGGACGTCGGCGGGCACCGCGACGGAGACGTCCACCCGGGGATAGCGGTGGATCATCCGGAACCAACGCAGCACGTCCGACCAGCCTCGACCGCGCTCCTGACGGATGCTCAACCGGCCGTCGCTGTGGTCGATCAGGACCGGCCGTCGGCCGACCTGGGTCACGTCGACCCGGGTCGGCCCGTCGGTCGCGACCACGTTGAGTCGCCCGCTGATCAGCCGAACGTCCAGCCGGACGACGGGAGCGTCCACTGTGATCCGCTGCGGGCTCTCGACAGTCCAGCCGGCCATGGCGTCCCCCTCTCGACGACGTGCGGGAGGCACGCCGAACAGGAGAAGAATGTAACGCGATACATCGCGACAGCACAAGACAGTCGCGAGTCTCGCCCCACCGCACGATCTTCGCGCGGACGCGGGGGCCTTCGGCTCAGGCCGCCAGGTCCAGCTCGCGATCGGCGAGCCGCTGCGACAGCGGAACGGCGGGGGCCACCGTCGGCACCGGCCGCAGCCGGGTCCGCGCCACGGCACCTGGAGTGGGCACCAGGTGTACGGCCGACTCGGCGGCCCGGGCCAGCAACCGTCGATCGGCGTCACGGGCCGGGTGCAGCGCGCCGGCGATCGTCACCGAGACCACCAGGTCCCGCGCCGCGACGACCCGGGCCACGGAGCGCAGCAGGGTGTCCGCACCGAGGAAGGCGGCCGCCGTGGTGGTCGACCCGGTGGCCGCACAGCGGTAGGTGAGGCGCAACGGCACCACCGGGCTGCCCGTGTCGATGGCCGCCTGGAACGTGGCGGGCCGGAAACCACCGCCGGGGCGGCAGTCGGTGGCGTCCGTCCCGGCACACCACGTCGTACCCTCCGGGAAGACCGCCACCGACCGCCCGGCGCGCAGCGCGTCGGCGACCTGGTCCACGGTCCTCGGCAGCGCCAGCGGCCGGGCGCGGTCCACGAAGACGGTGCCCGCCGCCGCGGCCAGCAGACCCACCACCGGCCACGAGCGGATCTCGCGCTTCGCCACCATCCGGGTGGGCGCCACCGCCAACACGGCGAGGATGTCCAGCCAGGAGACGTGGTTGGCGACCAGCAGCGCGCGCCGCCGGGGCAACCGACCCTTGACCACGAGGCGGACGCCGAAGGCGCGCGCGGTGGCCCGGGCCCAGCCGCTGACCAGACCCTGCCGTTCCCGGCTGGGAAGCACCGGCAGCAGCAGCACCACCGGGATCCCGGCCAGCAGCATGCCGAGCGCGGCGACCAGCCGGAGCACCCGGCGGGCCACCGGCACCGCCGGCACCTCGCCGGCCGCCGGCAGGCAGTCGTCGTCGCAGCCCGAGGAGGGCCGCCACAGGTCACGCGGCACGGCGGTCACCGCTGCTCTCCGCCCAGGAAATGCCGCAGGTAACGCGGGTTCATCCGGTCCAGGGAGAACAGGACGTAGAAGTCCGCGCAGCCGAAGTCGCTGTCGTACGACGGCTCGCCGCAGATCCACGCGCCGAGCCGGAGGTAGCCCCGCAGCAGCGGCGGAACTCCTACCCGGCCGGCCGGGGCGGCGGTGAGCGGGCCGGCGGCAGCCGCCTCGGTGAACCAGGGCCGCAGCGGGCGCACTCGCAGCGGCGGCGGCGACAGGTGCCGGTCCCGGGCCTGGGTCCAGACCTCGGCGACGGTCCGCCCGCCGTCGGCCACCGGCACCGACGCGCAGCCGCCGAGCCAGCGGGAGCCGCGCAGGTGCAGGTACCTGATGATGCCGGCCCACATCAGGTTGATCACCGCGCCGGAGCGGTGGTCCGGGTGCACACAGGACCGGCCCGCCTCGACCAGGTCGCCGCGGAGCGGGTCGAGCGGGCTCAGGTCGAACTCGTCCTCGGCGTAGCGCCGGGCTGTGCGTCCCGGCGGCAGCAGCCGGTACGTGCCGACCACCGCGCCGGTGCTGTCCTCGCGGACGATCAGGTGGTCGCAGTACGCGTCGAAGGGATCCACGTCCAACCCGGCCTCACCGGGGAGGAGGGTGGCGCCGAGCTCGGTGGCGAACACCTCGTGGCGCAGGCGTTGCGCGGCCGCGACCTGGATGGGGTCGTCGGCGATCAGCAGGGTGTATCCGCTGGTCTTCAGGGGTGCGCCAGCGGCATGCAGAACGGCCATGGGATCTGTGTAGGTGCCCGGGTTGCCGTCCACGGGGACCACTGGTGTCGATCGGATGAACGCCGGCAGGCGAGACTGCTGGCGAGACCCGGTGGAGGCCGTGCGAGGCTGCCCGGGCCGGCCGGCGACGACGCCGGCACGCACCACCGGAGGTCGACCATGCGCATCGAGTCCCGCTACAACGGGCCCGCCGGTTCCGGCAACGGCGGCTGGAGCGCGGGCACCTTCGCCGCCGAGGCGGGTGGCGGCGGGCCGGTCGAGGTGACGTTGCGTCGGCCCCCACCGCTGGATACCGAGCTGACCCTTGTCGACGGCGAGGTCCGGGACCCGACCGGCGAGCTGGTGGCCGAGGTGCGCCCGGCCGACGTGGTCGATGCCGTCGTACCCCCTGTCGACCTGGGTACGGCGGTGGCCGCCGCGGCCAGCTACCCCGGCCTGGTCGAGCATCCGTTCCCCGGCTGTTACGTCTGCGGTCCGGACCGGGCCGACGGGCTGCGGATCTTCCCCGGCCGGTTGCCGGACGGCCGGACCGCCGCGCCGTTTCGCGCGCCCGCGCAGGTCGGTGGGGCCACGGTCTGGGCGGCGCTGGACTGCCCCGGTGGTTGGGCGGTGCTCGCGCCGGGCCGCCCGTACCTGCTGGGACGGATCGCCGCCGTGGTCGCGGCGCTCCCCACGCCGGGCGACGAGTGCGTCGTGACCGGGGCGTTGCTGCGCGTCGAGGGACGCAAGGCGTTGGTGCACACCAGCCTGTACGGACCGGACGGGTCGTTGCTCGGCGCGGCCCGGGCCACCTGGATCGCCCGCTGAGCCCCGGTCGTCGTTCGTAGGGATGAGTCGCCTCCACCCCGCGACGGACGCAAACGTACGGACCGCGCCTGATTGACCTTGTTGCCACGGGCCGTCACGCTGTGCCACGGCGTACCTAGACGCCACACACGGGAGGAGAACGATGTCTGACGGGCAGCGAAGCCCCACCAGCGACGGTCAGATCGTGGTGTCCGGTCTGACGAAGCAGTACAAGAGCGTCCGGGCGGTGAACAACCTGTCCTTCACAGTGGCATCGGGACGGGTGACCGGCTTCCTCGGCCCGAACGGCGCTGGCAAGACCACCACCCTGCGGATGCTGCTGAATCTGGTCACGCCGACCGCCGGCACGGCCACCATCAGTGGTCAGCGGTACGCCGACCTCGCCGACCCGCTGCGGCAGGTCGGCGCGGTGCTGGAGGCGTCCAGCGCGCACAAGGGCCGCACCGGCATCAACCACCTGCGGGTCATCTGCGCGGCGGCCGGGCTGCCGAAGGAGCGGGCCGACGAGGCGTTGGCGCTGGTCGGGCTGACCCCGGCGGCGAAGCGCAAGTTCAAGGGTTACTCGCTGGGCATGAAGCAGCGGCTCGGCATCGCCGCCGCGATGCTCGGTGACCCCCGTGTGCTGATCCTCGACGAGCCGGCCAACGGGCTGGACCCGGAGGGCATCCGGTGGATGCGGGGGTTCCTCAAGAACCTCGCCCACGAGGGCCGGACGGTGCTCGTCTCCAGCCACCTGCTGTCGGAGATGCAGCTGCTCGCCGACGACGTGGTGATCATCGCGGCCGGGCAGTTGGTCCGGCAGGGTCCGGTCGACCAGGTGCTCGGGTCGATGGCCCAGGGCGCCCGGGTCCGGGTCCGCACCCCGCAGGCCGAGGCGTTGACCGCAGCCCTGAAGGCGCAGTCGGCGACCATCGAGACCGGCGAGCAGGGCGTGCTGTTGGTGGGTGGGGTGGACGCCCCGACGATCGGCCGGTCCGCCCTCGCGGCCGGGGTCGAGCTGCACGAACTGACCACCGAACGGCCCGATCTGGAACGGGTCTTCCTGGAGCTGACGGCCGGAAAGGCGGGCATCCGATGAACCTGGTCCGATCCGAGCTACTCAAGATCCGTACCACAAACACCTGGTGGATCTTCGCGCTCATCTCGCTGCCGCTGTGGGCGCTCACGCTGCTCATCAACTGGCTCCAGGCCGACACCCTGACCAACGGGAACCTCGGCGACGTGCCGGCGGACCAGGCCGACACCCTGGCGGCGGCGTCCAGCGCGGACGCCTTGTCGTCGAACCTCTTCACCACCGGGCAGTTCTTCGGCCTGCTGATCGTGATGCTGCTCGGCATCATCGTGGTGACCAGCGAGTTCTTCCACCAGACGGTGACCACCACCTTCCTCACCAACCCACACCGCACCGCCGTGATGACCGCCAAGCTGGTCGCGGCCGGTGTGCTGGCGCTGCTGTTCTGGCTGGTCACCACCGTGTTCAACCTGATCGCCGGGTCGGCGGTGTTGAACGCGGTGGGGATGGAGTCGCAACTGGGCAACGACGCCGCCTGGCGGGCGATCGGGTTGAACCTGCTCGCGTACCTGCTCTGGGCAGTGTTCGGCGTCGGCATCGGCGTGCTGATCCGTAGCCAGATCGGCGCCACCGTGACCGGCATCCTGCTCTACCTGGGCGGCTCGATCGGTGCCATCTTCGTCATCGCCATCCTGGCCGACCGCTGGGGCGACTGGATCAACAACCTGCAACTGCTGGTGCCGTCGCTGGCCTCGTCTCTGATGGTCACCGGGGCGGACATCCCCGGCAACCCGCCGCGCTGGGCCGGCGCCGCCGTGCTCATCGGGTACGCGGTGGTGACCGGCGTGGTCGGCACCCTGCTGATGCGCAGGCGCGACATCTCCTGACCGACGACGTTGCGGGGTGGCGGCCGCACGGCCGCCACCCCGGTGCTCTCGGCCGGTCGACTTTCGGTCGTGCCCTACCAGCCGGAAAGCTGTCCCGCAGGCGTTGCCGAACTTATGGCATCTTCTGTGAAACCGGCCACGGGACCGAGGCTGAAATGCCTGCGGGTTCGGTACGGCGTAGCCTGGGAGCTGTCCAGTCCGTGCTCCTAATCGGGCGCGACGGACCCACCGCGTGCCACACAAACCCGCGTGAAAGAGGCGAATACCGGCCGTGTCGACCCAGCAGACTTCGCAGGAGAACCCACTGGCGGGTTTCGGCCCGAATGAGTGGATCGTCGAGGAGATGTACCAGCGTTACCTCGCCGACCCATCGAGCGTCGATTCGGCCTGGCACGACTTTTTCGCCGACTACCGACCGGCACCGGGCGCCGGCACCCCGCGCGTCGACTCGTCGGACAAGCCGACGGCCGCCCCCGAGCCGGACGGGCAGCCGGAGCCGGCCGCCACTGTCGCCCAGCCGAGCGCGCCGGCCAAGACGGCACCAGCGAGCAAGCCGGCCGCCACCCAGTCGGCGCCGGCCAAGCAGGCCACTCCGAAGGCCACCCCAGAGAAGGCCGCCGCGGCCAAGCCGGCCGCCAAGGCCACCGCGCCGAGCGCCGACGGCCCCCAGACCACCCCGTTGCGGGGCGTCGCCGCGAAGATCGTCCAGAACATGGACGCCTCACTGAGCGTGCCCACCGCGACGAGCGTGCGCGCGGTCCCGGCCAAGCTGCTCGTGGACAACCGCATCGTGATCAACAACCACCTCGCCCGCGGGCGGGGCGGCAAGGTCAGCTTCACCCACCTGGTCGGCTACGCGATGGTGCGCGCGCTGGTGCAGCACCCCGAGATGAACAACTCGTTCGCCGAGGCCAACGGCAAGCCGGCGGTGGTCCGCCCGGCACACGTCAACCTCGGCATCGCGATCGACCTGGCCAAGCCGGACGGCAGCCGCAACCTGGTGGTCCCCTCCATCAAGGGCTGCGAGCAGATGGACTTCCGGCAGTTCTGGCAGGCGTACGAGGACGTGGTCCGACGGGCGCGGCGCAACGAGCTGACCATGGAGGACTACTCCGGCACCACGATCTCGCTGACCAACCCGGGCGGCATCGGCACCGTGCACTCGATGCCGCGGCTCATGCAGGGGCAGAGCGCGATCATCGGTGTTGGCGCGATGGAGTACCCGGCCCCGTACCAGGGGATGTCCGAGGCCACCCTGGCCGAGCTGGCCGTCAGCAAGGTCATCACGCTGACCAGCACGTACGACCATCGGATCATCCAGGGCGCGCAGTCCGGTGAGTTCCTCAAGGTGATGCACGAGCTGATCCTGGGCGAGCACGGCTTCTACGATCAGATCTTCACCGCGCTGCGCATCCCGTACGAGCCGGTGCGCTGGATGCGCGACGTCGCCGTCAACTCCGAAGGTCAGATCAACAAGACCGCCCGGGTGCA
Organism: Micromonospora sp. NPDC005710; assembly: GCF_040630995.1. NCBI lineage: Bacteria > Bacillati > Actinomycetota > Actinomycetes > Micromonosporales > Micromonosporaceae > Micromonospora > Micromonospora sp. NPDC005710. Next base: position 291,995 of record NZ_JBEXYP010000003.1, read on the forward strand.
CGAGCTGATCCACGCGTACCGGGTGCGCGGTCACCTGATGGCCGACACCGACCCGCTGGAATTCACGATTCGCAAGCACCCCGACCTGGACGTCCTCCAGCACGGGCTCACCCTGTGGGACCTGGACCGCGAGTTCCCGGTCAACGGCTTCGCCGGCCGGCAGCGGATGAAGCTGCGCGAGATCCTCGGCGTGCTGCGCGACTCGTACTGCCGCCGGGTCGGCATCGAGTACATGCACATCCAGGACCCGGAGGAGCGGCGCTGGGTCCAGGAACGGATCGAGCGCAAGTACGAGAAGCCGTCCGCCGACGAGCAGAAGCACGTGCTCAACCGGCTCAACGCGGCCGAGGCGTTCGAGACCTTCCTCCAGACGAAGTACGTCGGCCAGAAGCGCTTCTCGCTGGAGGGCGGCGAGTCGCTGATCCCGCTGCTCGGTGAGGTGCTGGAGTCCTCCGCCGAGAACGGGCTGGACGAGGTCGTCATCGGCATGGCCCACCGGGGCCGGCTCAACGTGCTGGCCAACATCGTCGGCAAGCCGTACGAGAAGATCTTCTCGGAGTTCGAGGGTCACCTGGACCCGCGCTCGACGCAGGGCTCCGGCGACGTCAAGTACCACCTGGGTCAGAACGGCAAGTTCACCACCCCCGACGGCGAGCACGCGGTCAAGGTGTCGGTGGTGGCCAACCCGTCGCACCTGGAGGCCGTCGACCCGGTGCTGGAGGGCATCGTCCGGGCCAAGCAGGACCGGATCGACCTCAAGCTCGAGGGCTACACGGTGCTGCCGCTCGCGGTGCACGGTGACGCCGCCTTCGCCGGGCAGGGCGTGGTCGCCGAGACGCTCAACCTGTCGCAGCTGCGTGGCTACCGCACCGGCGGCACCGTGCACGTGGTGGTGAACAACCAGGTCGGCTTCACCACCGCCCCGGAGTACAGCCGGTCCAGCCTCTACAGCACCGACGTGGCGCGGATGATCCAGGCGCCGATCTTCCACGTGAACGGTGACGACCCGGAGGCAGTGGTCCGGGTGGCCCGGTTGGCCTTCGAATACCGGCAGACGTTCAACAAGGACGTCGTGATCGACATGGTCTGCTACCGCCGGCGCGGGCACAACGAGGGCGACGACCCGTCGATGTCCAACCCCCAAATGTACAAGATCATTGACTCGAAGCGCTCGGTGCGCAAGCTCTACACCGAGGAGCTGATCGGTCGCGGCGACATCACCGTGGAAGATGCGGAGGAGCTGCTGCGCGACTACCAGGCGCAACTGGAGAAGGTCTTCAAGGCCACCCGGGACGCCGCCTCGGCACCGCGCCAGCTCAACCGGCCGCGCCGCGAGGAGGAGCCGGAGCCGCAGGTCGACACCGCCACCGACGCGTCAGTGGTCAAGGCCATCGGCGAGGCGCACATCAACCTGCCGGAGGGCTTCACCCCGCACAAGCGGATCCAGCAGTTGCTGGACCGGCGGGCCAAGATGTCCGTCGAGGGCACCATCGACTGGGGCTTCGGTGAGATCATCGCGTTCGGGGCGCTGCTGCACGACGGGGTCACCGTCCGGCTCGCCGGGCAGGACTCCCGTCGCGGCACGTTCGTCCAGCGGCACGCCTCGGTCGTCGACTCCCGCACCGGCGACGACTACCTGCCGCTGAAGTCGCTCACCGGCGACGGCGACCGCTCCCGGTTCTTCGTGCACGACTCGCTGCTTAGCGAGTACGCGGCGATGGGCTTCGAGTACGGGTACTCGGTGGAGAACATCAACGCCCTCGTCGCCTGGGAGGCCCAGTTCGGCGACTTCGTCAACGGCGCCCAGTCGGTGATCGACGAGTTCATCTCGTCCGGTGAGGTGAAGTGGGGCCAGCGTTCCGCCATCACCCTGCTGCTGCCGCACGGCCACGAGGGTCAGGGCCCCGACCACACCTCCGGCCGGCCGGAGCGGTTCCTGCAGATGTGCGCCGAGGACAACATGCGGGTGTCCATCCCGACCACCCCGGCGAACTACTTCCACCTGCTGCGCCGCCAGGCCCTGTCGCCCAAGCGCAAGCCGCTCGTGGTGTTCACGCCGAAGTCGCTGCTGCGGCACAAGCTCTGCGTCTCGTCGGTGGAGGACTTCACCACTGGCACCTTCCAGCCGGTGCTGCGCGACACGGCCGCCCCGGCACCGGAGTCGGTGAAGCGGGTGCTGCTCTGCTCCGGCAAGATCTACTACGACCTGTTCCAGGCCCGGCAGGAGCGCGGCGTCACCGACACCGCGATCCTCCGGCTCGAGCAGCTGTACCCGCTGCCGGTGGAGGAGATCCGGGCCGCGCTCGCGCAGTTCCCGAACGCGGAGGACTTCGCCTGGGTGCAGGAGGAGCCGGCCAACCAGGGTGGCTGGTCGTTCGTCGCACTCAACCTGCTGGAGCACCTCACTGACGTCCGGCTGCGGCGGATCTCCCGCCCGGCCGCGGCGGCCCCGGCGGTCGGCTCGGCCAAGACCCACGAGGTCGAGCAGAACGCCCTGATCGAGGCGGCTCTCCCCCGCCCGTGACCTGACCTCAGTACGACAGCCGGGGCAGGGCCGTTTCATCACGGTCCTGCCCCGGCTCTCGTCGGTCCACTGGCCACCGAACCCCCCTCCCCCCACCGACCCCCCGCCCATCCGCCCGGCCAGCGCCGGGCCGAGCACGAGGACGTACCCCATGTACTTCACCGACCGTGGCATCGAGGAGCTGGTCGAGCGCCGGGGCGAGGAGCAGGTCACGCTGGAGTGGCTGGGCGAGCGCCTACGCGACTTCGTCGACCTCAACCCGGATTTCGAAACCCCCATCGAACGCCTGGCCACCTACCTGGCCCGCCTGGACGACCCCGACGACGAAGACGCCTAACCCCCAACCCCCGTTCCGCACCCGGTGATCAAGAAGTTTCGGTCACGATGAGGGCCGGATCTGACGCAAACTTCTTGATCAACAGGCAGGGGTTGGGGACGTGGCTCGGAGTGTGTATCTGACCAGCGTGGGGTCGGGCGGGGGCAAGTCGACCATCGCCCTCGGGTTGGCGGAGTTGCTGTCCCGCCAGGTCGGGCGGATCGGCGTGTTCCGGCCGTTGGTGGCCGACAGCGGCCAGGACCCGATCCTCGCCCTGCTGAGCGAGCGCTACCGGGTCGAGGTGCCGCTGTCCGAGCTGGCCGGGGCGAGCTACGCCGAGGCGTCGGCTCTCGTCGCCGACGGTAGGCGGGAGCAGCTCATCTCCGCGATCGTCGAGCGCTACCGGGCGGTGGAGCGGCAGTGCCCGGCGGTGGTCGTGGTGGGCAGCGACTTCGACGAGCCGGGCGACCCGGCGCACCCCAGGGAACTGGCCTTCAACGCCCGGCTGGCCACCGAGTTCGGCAGCGTGGTGGTGCCGGTGGTGGACGGCTTCGGGCAGGAGCCGGCCGCCGTCGCGTCGGCGATGCGGGGGGCGTACCACGATCTGGCCGACCTGGGCGCGACGGTGCTCGCGGTGATCGCCAACCGGGTGACCGAGCCGATGACGCTGCCCGACCTGCCGGTGCCCGCGTACGCCATTCCGGAGGTGCCGAGCGTGTCGGCGCCGACGGTGGCCGAGGTGGCGGCGGCGCTCGGCGCCACCCTGCTGGCCGGGGACGACGCCGCGCTCGGTCGCGACGTGCTGGACTTCGTGGTCGGCGCGGCACATGTGCCGACAGTGCTGGGCCACCTCACCGAGGGCGCCCTGGTGATCACCCCTGGGGACCGGGCCGACCTGCTCGTCGCCGCCAGCGCCGCGCACGTGGCCGGGCAGGTGTCGGTGGCCGGTCTGGTGCTCACCCTCGGCGAACAGCCCGACCCGAGGGTCATGCGGCTGGTGGAAGGACTCAACACCGGGCTGGCGGTGCTCTCGGTGCGCAGTGACAGCTACGACACGGTGGCCGCGTCCAGTCGCATCGAGGGTCGGCCCAGCACTGCCAGCCCGCGCAAGGTGGAGGCCGCGCTCGGCGCGTTCGAACGCTGTGTGGACACCGACGACCTGGCCCGCCGGCTGCGGGTCAGCCGGTCGACGCGGGTCACCCCGCTGATGTTCGAGAACGAGCTGATCGACAGGGCGCGCTCGAAGCCCCGGCACCTGGTCCTGCCGGAGGGCTCCGACGAGCGGATCCTGCGGGCCGCCGAGATCCTGTTGCGCCGGGGAGTTGCCGAGCTGACAGTGCTCGGCCGGCCGGACGACATCGCTCGGCGCACCCGTGAGCTGGGCATCGACCTCGGCGACGCCCAGGTGGTCGACCCGGTCACCAGCGGGTGGCGCGACGACTTCGCCGCCGAGTACGCCCGGCTGCGCGCCCACCGGGGCGTCACCGCCGAACTGGCGCACGACATCGTGGCGCAGCCCAACTACTTCGGCACCCTGATGGTGGCCACCGGCCGGGCCGACGGCATGGTCTCCGGCGCGACACACACCACCGCCGCCACCATCCGGCCGGCGTTCGAGATCATCCGTACGCTGCCGGACGTCTCGGTGGCCTCGAGCGTCTTCTTCATGCTGCTCGCCGACCGGGTGCTCGTCTACGGGGACTGCGCTGTCAACCGCGACCCGGACGCGGCCCAGCTCGCCGACATCGCGATCTCGTCGGCCGACACCGCCGCCCGGTTCGGCATCGAACCCCGGGTGGCCATGCTGTCGTACTCCACCGGCAGCTCAGGCGCCGGCGCGGACGTGGAGAAGGTCGCCGCGGCCACCGCGCTGGTCCGGGAGCGCCGGCCCGACCTGCTGGTCGAGGGGCCCATCCAGTACGACGCGGCGATCGACCCGGCGGTGGCGGCGACGAAGCTGCCCGGCAGCCCGGTCGCCGGCCACGCCACGGTGTTCATCTTTCCGGACCTGAACACCGGCAACAACACGTACAAGGCGGTGCAGCGCTCCGCCGGGGCGGTCGCCGTCGGCCCGGTCATGCAGGGCCTACGCCGGCCGGTGAACGACCTGTCCCGGGGCGCGGGAGTGCCGGACATCGTGAACACAGTGGCGATCACCGCCATCCAGGCGGCCACCGAGGAGGCGTCGTGAGTCGGGTGCTGGTGCTCAACTGCGGGTCGTCGTCGGTGAAGTGGCGCCGCTACGACGGTGACCGGGCACTCGACCACGGCACCGTCGAGCGGATCGGTGAGCCCGGCGGCGGCCCGGCGGACCACACCGAGGCGGTCCGGCAGATCCTGGACGGGTTGGACCTGACCGGGCTGACCGCGGTCGGGCACCGGGTGGTGCACGGCGGCCGGACGTTCAGCGCACCGGTGCTCGTCGACGACGCGGTGCTGGCCGCGATCAAGGATCTGGTGCCGCTCGCCCCGCTGCACAACCCGGCCAACCTGGCCGGCATCGAGGTGGCCCGCGCGGCGCTGCCGGACGTCCCGCAGGTCGCCGTCTTCGACACCGCGTTCCACCACACCCTGCCCGAGGCCGCCGCCACGTACGCGATCGACAGGGACACCGCCGAGCGGTACGACATCCGCCGGTACGGCTTCCACGGCACGTCGCACGCGTACGTGTCCCGGCGCACCGCCGAACTGCTGGGCCGCCCGTACGAACAGATCAACACGATCACCCTGCACCTGGGCAACGGGGCCAGCGCGTGCGCGGTGGCGAACGGTCGCAGCGTCGCCACCTCGATGGGCATGTCCCCGTTGGAAGGGCTGGTGATGGGCACCCGCAGCGGCGACGTCGACCCGACCGTGATCTTCCACCTGCGCCGGGAGGGCGGCCTGTCGGTGGACGACGTCGACGACCTGCTCAACCACCGCAGTGGCCTGCTCGGGCTGAGCGGCGTCAACGACATGCGCGAGGTGCTCGAACGTCGGGCGGCAGGTGACCGGGCGGCGGCACTGGCCTTCGACGTGTACTGCCGACGCATCACCGGCTACGTCGGGGCGTACTACGCCCTGCTCGGCCGGGTCGACGCGATCGCCTTCACCGCCGGGGTCGGCGAGCACGCCGCGCCGGTGCGGGCCGCCGCGCTGGCCGGACTGGGCCGGCTCGGCATCACCGTGGACGACGCCCGCAACGACGGCGAGGGCGACCGGTTGATCTCGCCCGAGGGTGCCGAGGTGAGCGTCTGCGTCATCCGCACCGACGAGGAGCGCGAGATCGCCCGGCAGACCCGGGACGTCGTCGGGGCGGCCTGACCGCACTGGGGCGCGCACCCCCGGGAGGCCAGAGGGTGCGCGCGAGTCGATGCGGTCTGTTCAGCGAGTCGCCAGCCTGGGCGACTCCGTCAGCCGGTCGCCAGCCAGGCGACGAGTGCCACCAGCACCACGACGACCACTGCCGCACCGATGATGAGCGGCAGACGGGACGGGGCCTGCGTCGGCGCCGCAACCTCCGGCGTCTGGTTGAAGGCGCGGAACGCCTCGGTGTTGCCACTGGGATCCGTGTAGTTCTCAGGCATGCCGGTGACCCTAGCGAAGCTGGTCACACGGCACCGTCCCCGGCCCACGGCGTCCCAGGTGTGGAGCCGGCCGGCGGAGGTGACCCGACCGGGTGGCGGGTGCACCCGAGCCGGACGGCGGGACCGCTACGCCCGCCCGGGCACCTACCGTGGAACGATGGGGACGGCACGGCTGATGGCTGTACTTGCGACAGCCCTGCTCGCCGACCACCGCCGTGGCCGGCGGGACCACCGGGCCGGTGCCGGCGCGCCAGGCGCCCGAGGGGTTGTACGCCGTCGGCGTGCGTACGCTCACCCTCGATCCGCGCTCGGCGCGCCCCCTGCCACTCCCCCACCCTGACCGGTTACGAGTCCCGCGCGGCCCACTGATCAGCCGGTACGGTCGCCTGGTGGACGAGCTGGCGCGCCGGCAGGTGGCAAGCATCGCCGAGGTGGTCGCGGTGGCCGGGGCGGCTGGCATCCCGGTGTGGCTGCGCGGCGGCTGGGCGATGGACTTCCAGCTCGGCACTGTGACCCGCCCGCACCTCGACGTGGACTGGTACTGCTGGCGCGACGACGCGGACCGGCTGGCCGGCCTGCTGCTGGCCCGGGGTTGGCTACCCGACCGGCGAATGCCGGTGGAGTCGCAGCTCGACCTGTTCGCCGCCGACGTGGAGGTCAGCGTCGCGTACCTGGGTCGGGATGCCGCCGGCCGTCCGACGGTGGGCGCCGGGTCGTGGGCCGGCACCCCGCTGCCCGCCGGGATGTTGGACGCCCCACCCGGCCGGATCGGCCCGCTCACCGCGCCGACCATCTCGGTGGCGGCTCAGATCGAGTTCAAGCAGATGTACCCGGTCTGGATGCCGGAACGTCCCCGCCGCCCGAAGGACGCCGACGATCTGGTGAGACTCCGCGAACTCGACGGGCACGGGGTTACCGGCTGAACGGTGGGTGAGCGGGCGCGTACACCACGCCGAAGTCCACGGGGCAGGTCCACGGGGCAGGGCACAATCGGATCCATGCCACGTCGCGTCACCCCCGCACTGCTGGCCAGCGCCGTCCTGATGGCCGGTCTGGTCGGCTGCTCAGCGGGCGACCGCCCGGGTCGGAGCACCTGGGCACCGCCGGCCGAGCCCCACACCGCCGCCACGCCGACGCCGCAGGTCCCCGCCGGGAAGGCACCACAGCGCGCCTTCGCGGTCGGCGTACGCCAGCTGAAGCTGAAGCGGGACGGCCGCGCGCTGCCGACGACGCTGTGGTACCCGGCGACCGGGCAGTTCGGCGGCGCGGCCAAGCGGTCGGCGACGGCCGCGGACGGCCGGTTCCCGGTGGTGATGTTCAGTCACGGCCTGGGTGGGCGGCCGGACGACTACGCCACGCTGCTCACCCGCTGGGCGGCGGCCGGTTTCGTGGTGGCCGCACCGACGTTCCCGCACACCTCGAAGGGTGCTGACAACAACGTCCTCGACGTGCTCAACCAGCCCGCCGACGTGTCGTACGCGTTGGATCAGGTGCTGGCGTTGGACGGCAGGGCCGGCGACGCGCTGCGCGGCCGGTTGGACGGCGAGCGGGTGGCCGCGGCCGGGCACTCGGCCGGCGGGGTGACGACCATCGGCCTGTTCACCGCCAGCCGGGACGAACGGCTGGACGCGGGTGTGGTGTTCGCCGGCACGGCGCTCGGCGTGGGCACCGCGTTCGCCGGCGCGGCCGCCCCGCAACTGTTCGTGCACGGGGAGTTGGACGAGGTGGTCGAGTACGCGGCGGGCAAGGCCGCGTACGACAAGGTGCCCTGGCCGAAGGCCATGCTGAGCCTGCCCAAGGGCGACCACGGGCGGGCACTGCTGAGCGACGGAGCGACGCTGCGGGTCGTCTCGGACACGTCGGTCGAGTTCCTGCGCTGGTCGCTCTACGGGGACGCGGACGCCAAGAAGCGCATTTCCACCGACGCGACGCGCGGCGACATCGCCACCTTCGACGACCACCTCTGATCTCCGCCGGTCGACCAACCGAAGATCCGCGCGAGCACGGCGCTCGCGCGGCGCTCGCGCGGCCTGGGGCGGGCGGGCGTCAGGCCTCGTGGTCGATGACGACCTTGCCGAAGGCGTCGCCGGAGTGCAGTCGGGAGAAGGCGTCCTCGACCCGGCTGAACGGGATGACGCTGTCCACCACCGGCCGCACCTCGTTCTCGGAGCAGAACTCCAGCAGCTCGTACAGCTCGCCGGGGGTGCCCATCGAGGTGCCCAGGATCTCCAACTGCATCGCGAAGACCCGGCGCAGGTTGACCGACGGCTCGTGCCCGGCCGTAGCTCCGGAGACCACGATCCGGGCCATCGGCGCGGCCGACTTCAGCGAGTGGTCGAAGGTGGCCGCGCCGACCGTCTCGATCACCACGTCGACCCGTTCCGGCAGCCGGGTACCGGGCTCCACGGCGATCGCGCTGAGGGCCGAGATCCGGTCCCGTTTGACGGCGTCGCGGCTGGTCGCGTACACCCGCTTGCCCATCGCGACGGCGAGGGCGACGGCGGCGGTGGCCACGCCACCGCCCGCGCCCTGGACCAGCACGCTGTCGGCGTCGGCGACGCGGCCCTTGGTGGTCAGCATCCGCCACGCCGTCAGCCAGGCCGTGGGCAGGCACGCCGCGTCGGTCGCCGCCATGCCGTCGGGCAGCGGGATCAGATTCGACCGGGGTACGGCCACCCGCTCGGCGAGCGTCCCGGCGAAGTGTTCGGAGAGGATGGAAACCCCGCGCGGGTCACCCGGCGTGACGACCACCGGGTACACGACGACCGGCCGACCCTCCGGGTCCAGCCCGACGGCGTCGCAGCCGAGGATCATCGGCAGCTGGGCCTCGGTGAGACCCACTCCGCGCAGCGACCAGAGGTCGTGGTGGTTGAGCGAGGTGGCCCGCAACCGCACTGTCACCCAGTCGTCGGCCGGAAGGGTCGGCTCGGGCTGCTCGCCGACGGTGAGCGCGGCGAGCGGGTCGGCGTCGTCGAAACGGGAGGCAAAGGCAGCACGCATGATCGGCACGGTAACAAGCTGAGCGCTCGTTAAGAAGCCGCGCGCACGGGCCGACGGCTCCTGCCGCGTCCGAGCGCGACCGGCCCGTGCGTGCGCAGACCGGCGGCGCAGAGCGCCACCGGCCCGTGCATGGGCCCACACTCGCGGCGCGGAGCGCCACCGACCCGAGTGCCTACCGGCGGGCGACGCCGTCACGGCGGGCGGCTTCGGCGACCGCCTCGGCAACGGCCGGCGCGACGCGCGGGTCGAGCGGGGACGGAACGATCGCGTCGGCGGTCAGGGACTCCGACACCACCCCGGCGATGGCGTCCGCCGCGGCGACCTTCATCGCCTCGGTGACCCGGGTGGCGCCGGCGTCCAGCGCGCCGCGGAACACTCCGGGGAAGGCCAGCACGTTGTTGATCTGGTTGGGGTAGTCACTGCGCCCGGTGGCGACCACGGCGACGTGCCGGGCGGCCACCTCGGGGTGCACCTCGGGGGTCGGGTTAGCCAGCGCGAACACGATCCCGCCCGGCGCCATCCCGGCCACCGCCGCCTCGGGGATCTGCCCGCCGGAGACCCCGACCAGGACGTCCGCGTCGCGCAGCGCCTCGGTGATGTCGCCCCGCCGGCCGTCGGCGTTGGTGCTCGCCGCCAACTCGGCCTTGGTGCCGGTCAACTCGGTGCGGTGCCGGCCGATGATCCCCTTGGAGTCACAGACCACCACCTGGTCGGGGTCGACGCCACCGGCGATCAGCATCTTCGTCACCGCCACGCCGGCCGCGCCCGCGCCACTCACCGCCACCCGCAGGTCACCGAGCTTGCGGTCGAGCAACGTCGCGGCGTTGCGCAGCGCGGCGAGGACCACGATGGCGGTGCCGTGCTGGTCGTCGTGGAAGACCGGGATGTCGAGCGCCTCGTCGAGCCGACGCTCGATCTCGAAGCAGCGCGGCGCGCTGATGTCCTCCAGGTTGATCCCACCGAACGAGGGGGCCAGCGCCCGCACCACCGCGACGATCTCGTCCACGTCCTGGGTGTCCAGGCACACCGGCACCGCGTCCACCCCGCCGAACTGCTTGAACAGCACCGCCTTGCCCTCCATCACCGGCAGCGCGGCGCGGGGACCGATGTTGCCGAGGCCGAGCACCGCCGAGCCGTCGGTGACCACGGCGACCGTGTGCGACACCCAGGTGTACTCGTCCACCAGGGCGGGGTCGGCGGCAATCGCCTCACACACCCGGGCCACCCCCGGGGTGTACGCCAGGGAGAGGTCTTCCCGGCTGGTGAGGGGCACTCTCGAGGTGACGGCCATCTTGCCGCCCAGGTGCAGTTGGAAGACGGGATCAGCGGGGTCCATGGTGGACGAAGGCATGGCGGTGACTCCAGGATCTGTCGACGCAGATGTGAGGCGGCCCGCCCCGCCGCGAGGTGGGCGGCGGGCGGTGGCACGCGGTGCGGGGGGTCACCCGGGCACTTTCCGAGCATAGTGTCGGCACCACCCCTCGGATGTGAGCAGGGTCATAACTGGTGCCGAGGCACCCGTCCGGGGCGCGGCCAGTAGCGGGCCACCACCCGTCCGCGTACGTCTGCCACCCCGTACGCCCGGGAGTCGTCGGTGATCAGGTCGTTGTCGCCACGCAGCCACCAGCCGCCGTCCTGCGGCCGGACCGCACGCTTCACCACCAGCAGATCGGGCCGGGTCCGAAAGACCGCGACCACCACGTCGCCGGCTCGGATCGGGCGGCCGCCGGGGCGTACCAGCACCGCGTCGCCGTGCCTCAGCGTCGGGGCCATGGAGGGACCGGTAACCAGGACGGGGGCCAGTGGCCTCCGCAACCGGGGCACCTCGGCCGGGTGATCGGCGTCCACTGGTTTCACCTCCACCCGGTTCGGGGAGCATTCCCAGGAGTAATGTCGCCTTTGATCATCGCAAACTTCCCATGGAGGATCCTGATGCGACTTCCGCGCATCCTTGCGCCCCGCGTCACCGCGAGCGCTCACTGCGACCTGCCGTGCGGTGTCTACGACCCGGCTCAGGCCCGGATCGAGGCCGAGTCGGTCAAAATGATCTGCGAGAAGTACCAGTCGAACACGGACCCGGAGTTCCGCACCCGGGCCATCATCATCAAGGAGCAGCGCGCCGAGCTGGTCAAGCACCACCTCTGGGTGCTCTGGACCGACTACTTCAAGCCGCCGCACTTCGAGAAGTACCCGAACCTGCACAGCCTGTTCAACGAGGCCACCAAGCTCGCCGGCGCCGGTGGCGTCAAGGGCAGCCTCGACCCGGCCACCGCCGACAAGCTGCTCGCGAAGATCGACGAGATCTCGAAGATCTTCTGGGAGACCAAGAAGGCGTGACCTCTCCGGTCATTCCGACGATCCGGCCGGCACGTCCCGAGGACGTGCCGGCCGTCGTCGCCATGGTGCACGAGCTGGCCGAGTACGAGCGTGCCCCCGAGCAGTGCCACCTCACCACCGAACAGTTGAGCTCGGCCCTGCACGGTCCCGCTCCGGCGCTCTTCGGTCACGTGGCGGTGGACGCGCACGACGAGCCGGTCGGCTTCGCGCTGTGGTTCCTCAACTTCTCCACCTGGGCCGGCGTGCACGGCATCTACCTGGAGGACCTGTACGTCCGGCCGGACGCCCGGGGCACCGGTGCCGGTCGACTGCTGCTCGCCGCACTTGCCGACATCTGCGTACGGCGCGGTTACCAGCGGCTGGAGTGGTGGATGATCGACTGGAATCCGGCCGCCGGCTTCTACGCGTCGATCGGCGCCGAACAGCTGAACGAGTGGGTTCCCTACCGGCTCAGCGGTGACGCGCTTCGCGAGCTGGCCGACCGTGCCACCACCGCCGGCACGCGTCCGGGCGACTGACCGGGTAGAGTCCCCGACCGGGGGGATGAGGCGTGACTCAACTGACTGGCCAACCAGCGACCGACGACGACGTGGTGCACCTCACGGTGCCTGCCGACGGCGGTTACCTCGGCGTGCTTCGTACCGCCACCGCCGGTCTCGCGGCCCGGTTGCAGTTCGCGCTCGACGAGATCGAGGATCTGCGCATCGCTGTCGACGAGGCGTGCGCCATGCTGCTCGCCATCGCCACCCGCGACGCCGAGTTGGAGTGCCGCTTCGCTGTCACCGAGGACGCGCTGACAGTCGAGGTGACGGTGCCGACGGTGCGCGGTGCCACCCTGCCCGCCGAGTCGTCCTTCGCCTGGAAGGTGCTCACCGCGCTGACCACCTCGGCGTCCGCCACGTCCGCCGACGGTCGGGCCACCATCGCGCTGCTCACCCGCCGCTCCGGCGGCTACTGACCGACCCGGCGCGCCGGCGCTGTCACTCGAAGCCGAGGGCGCGGGTCGTCGGAGGGCAGATCAGCAGCCAGGCCACGCCCAGGCCGAGCGCCATGAGCGGCACCCCCAGCCAACCCAGCCCGGCCTGGATCATGAACCAACCGATCGGCAGCAGCATGAGCTGAAGCACGATCGCGGGGGCCCGTGCGCCCGCCTGACGGCGCAGCAGCGCGCGGCCCAGGGCCCAGAGCGCGACGGCCGCGCCGATGGCGAACGCTGTCACCAGCAACGCCGTCAGCAGGTCGGTGCGGGTGGCGGTGAGGTCGGCCCAGACCAGCCAGACGGCGATCAGCCCGACGACGGCCGCCTCCGCCCACAGCAGCCGGACCGCCCAGCGGAGCGTGACGGGGATCGGGTCCGAGTCGATGGTCACGCGCGCCACGATACCCGGGCTGCCGGAAGGTACAGTGCCGCCCATGCGGGCCGTCCTGGTGGTCAATCCGAAGGCCACCACCACCAGCGAACGCAGCCGGGACGTGCTCGTCCGGGCGCTGCGCAGCGAAGTCGATCTCAGCGTGCGCTACACCCGTCGGCGCGGGCACGCCGTGGCGCTGGCCCGGGAGGCAGCCGCGGAGGGGGTCGACCTGGTCGTCACCCTGGGTGGCGACGGCACGGTGAACGAGGTGGTGAACGGCCTGATGACCGCCGAACCGCCGACTCGCGCCGGCGGTGCCTCGATGGCCGAGCGACTGCCCGCCCTGGCGACCGTCCCCGGCGGCTCGACGAACGTGTTCGCCCGCGCGGTGGGTCTTCCCCGGGAGTGGCCGGAGGCCACCAGCATGATCCTGGAAGGGCTGCGGCTGGGCCGGAGCCGGACGGTGGGGCTGGGCCGCGCCGACGACCGCTACTTCACCTTCTGCGCCGGATTCGGCCTGGACGCCGCGGTGATCCACCGGGTGGAGCAGGCCCGGCGCAAGGGTCGGGTGTCCACGCCGTCGCTCTACCTGCGTTCGATCATGAACCAGTACTTCCTCGCCTCGGACCGGCGGCACCCGGCGATCGTCCTGGAGCGTCCGGGCGAGCCGGCGGAGGCAGAGCTGGCCACCGTCATCATTCAGAACACGGCGCCCTGGACGTACCTGGGCGACCGGGAGGTCAACCCGAACCCGGCGGCGTCCTTCGATCTCGGGCTGGATGTGCTGGCGCTACGTCAGCTCCGGGTGGCTAGCACAACACGGACAGTGACGCAGTTCCTGTCCCGGCAACCGAATCCGCGTGGCCGTCAGGTGTTACGACTCCATGACACGGCGGAGTTCACGCTGGTCTCCAGCCGCCCCCAGGCGTTTCAGCTCGACGGTGACTATCTCGGCGAGCGGGAGAAAGTCAGATTCACCTCCGTTCCGGCCGCACTGAGAGTAATCTGCTAGGTCTCGGGGTACTGCTCTTGGTCGACGCGGTTGCCACAAGCAACCGACACGGTCGCCGCCACACCGAGGGCAGGTGCCGGAAATGTCAGCAATGTCACGCGGACTGTACTATATTGATCCTCGACTGTGGCACGGCGGGTAACCAGGAAAGCGCTGGTATCCGGACAAATAGGTTGTGGGCTTGCTCACCGCCCGGAGTTTTTCCGAGCGTCACCCTTGACATCACGACTGTTCGTGAAAGTATTCACAAGCGAACTTGAGTTACCGGGACATTGCCTGGATATGCTCGTCAGGTTGAGCTGTTCCAGCAGGTCCCCGGGCGCTGACAGCCTGCTCACGCACTGCCGAATGGACAGACGCTAACCGTCACCGTCGACACTGCGGATGCATATAGGAAAAGCACTACCAAGCAATTGTTGCCACCCATCCAGAATGAGGAGTGTTGCCGCCATGGACTGGCGTCACCATAGTGTCTGCCGCGACGAGGACCCGGAGCTGTTCTTCCCGATCGGGACGTCCGGGCCTGCCCTCCTGCAGGTCGAGCAGGCAAAGGCCGTCTGCAGGCGCTGCTCCGTGACCGACCAGTGCCTGCAGTGGGCACTCGAGTCGGGTCAGGACGCCGGCGTCTGGGGCGGGATGAGCGAAGAGGAACGGCGTGCCGTCAAGCGGCGCGGCGGCCTCCGTGTGCTGCGCGCTCACTCCGCCTGATCCCCACAACACCGCTGTACGCCCCGGTGGGTTCGCCCGCCGGGGCGTTCCGCTGTCCGGAACCGGGTCAGCGCGCTGGGACGGGTCAGTCAGTCGACGCCCGCACCCGCCGGTCGTCGACCCGACGCAGCACCAACTCGACCAACTCCGGTGCGTCGGTCAACGGCGCGGCGACGGCCACCGCGCCCGCCACCCGGGCCGCCTCGGTCACCGCGTCGTGGAACAGCCCCGGCGCCAGGAAGTACGCGGCCACCGCGACCCGGCGTGCACCGGACGCCCGTAGCCGGGACACCGCCACG
Organism: Micromonospora sp. NPDC005710; assembly: GCF_040630995.1. NCBI lineage: Bacteria > Bacillati > Actinomycetota > Actinomycetes > Micromonosporales > Micromonosporaceae > Micromonospora > Micromonospora sp. NPDC005710. The sequence continues at coordinate 307,109 of NZ_JBEXYP010000003.1, forward strand.
CCGGCCGCCGGTGGAGCCGCCGACGCGTACGCCACCCGGCAGGGCACCCCGAACTGCGCGCCGAGCGCGTCGGCGACCCGACCCACCGAGCGGCGCGCCCGGGCGTCCCGGGTGCCCGCCGCGGCCAGCACCAACGCGTCGAAGCGGCCCGGACTCGTCTCACCGAGCCGACGGCACAGGCCGGCCAGCAGCGCGGGATCTGTCGTGTCGTCCGCCGGCCCGAGCACATCGGTCACCCGGACCGCCAGCGGTGGCCCGGACCGCACCGCCGCATCGACCGCAGCCGGGATGTCCACCCGATGGTGGTACGCGGCGGTCAGCAGCAGCGGCACCAGCACCGCCCGGCGGTGACCGGCCACGGCCAGGTCGCGCAGCACCTCGGTCGGCCCCGGTTCGGTGTGGTCCAGCCAGCTCGCCCACACCGGGGTGCCCGGCCGGGCGGCCGACATTGCCCGAGCCAACGCCCGGGTGGCATCGGCCGCCCGTGGGTCACGACTGCCGTGCGCGACAAGCACCACCGGGTCCGCCCCGCCGGCCACAGCGGGACCGGGCAGGGGCGTCGCCGGGGAGGTCAGACGTGCAGCCCGCACTCGGTCTTCTCGAACATGGCCCACCGGCCGGCCCGCGCGTCCTCGCCGGCCTTCGTCCGGCGGGTGCACGGCCAGCAGCCGATCGACCCGTACCCCTGCTTGAACAGCTCGTTCACCGGCACGTTGAAGCGGGCGATGTAGGAGTCCACATCCTTCTGCGACCAGGCCGCGATCGGGTTGACCTTGACCTTGCCGCGGCGGGCGTCGAAGGTCACCACCGGGGTGTTGGCCCGGCTCGGCGACTCGTCCCGGCGCAGACCGGCAGCCCAGGCGTCGTACCCGGTCAGCGCCCGCTCCAACGGCTCCACCTTGCGCAGCTGGCAGCAGTCGTCAGGTGACTTGTTGAACAGTCGGGGCCCGTACTGGCCGTCCTGCTGGCCGACGGTGAGTCGGGGCCGGATCGACCTGACGTTCACCGGCAGTGTCCGGGCGACCTCGTCGCGTACCCGCAGCGTCTCGGGGAAGTGCAGGCCGGTGTCGAGGAAGACCACGTCCACCCCGGGGGCCACCCGGGACACCAGGTGCGCCAACACGGCGTCGGCCATCGAGCTGGTCACGCAGAACCGGTCACCGAAGGTCTGCGCCGCCCACCGGGCGATCTCCAGCGCCGGGGCGCCCTCCAGGTCCCGAGCGGCCTGCTCGGCAAGGGCCCGCAGCTCGTCCGGGTTGCGCCGGGTCGCGTCGACGGGAGTCGGGCCACCCAGGCCGACCAGGCGCAGGCTCGCGGCCGAGACGAGACTCATGAGGTCACCCCGCGACTGAGCAGCCCGGTGAACTTCACCGAGAAGACCCGGGTGCAGGCGTGGCACTCCCAGGCGCCGTGCCCCGCCTCGTGCGGCCGCAGATCCTCCTCGCCGCAGTACGGGCAGTACAGGGGTGCCGCTCGGTTCTCGCTGCTCACCGCAGGTCCTCCTCGTCGACTCTGATCACCCAATTGGCGAACGTCTCGCCCTCGCTCCGACCGGCCAGGTAGCGGCGGGCCAGCCGTTCCACGTACTCGGGAAGCTCGTCGGCGGTGGTCTTCAGGCCGCGCAACTTGCGGCCGAAACCGGCGGTCTGCCCCTGCGCCATGCCCAACCCGCCGCCCAGGTGCACCTGGAAACCCTCGACCTGGCGGCCGTCCGGCCCGACCACCAACTGACCCTTGAGGCCGATGTCGGCCACCTGGGTACGCGCGCAGGCGTTCGGGCAGCCGTTGATGTGGATCGAGATGTCCGCGTCGAAGTCGCGCAGCCGCTGCTCCAGGCGGGCCACCAGCTCCTCGCCGCGGGCCTTCGTCTCGACGATCGCGAGCTTGCAGTATTCGATGCCGGTGCACGCCATCGTGCCGCGCCGCCAGGCCGACGGCCGGGCCCCCAGACCGATCCCGCGAAGCGCGTCGACGAGCGACTCCGTCCGCTCCGACGGCACGTCGAGCACCAGCAGCTTCTGGTACGGGGTCAGCCGAACCCGGTCGCTGCCGTGTGCCTCGACCACGTCGGCCAACTGGCTGAGCTGCGCGCCGGAGACCCGCCCGACGACCGGGGCCGCGCCCACGTAGTGCCGCCCGTCGGCCTGCTCGTGCACGCCCACGTGGTCGACCGGCTTCGACGGCAGGACCGGCGCGGGACCGTCCAGCAGCGTACGGCCGAGGTAGTCCTTCTCCAGGACCTCGCGGAAGCGCTCCACGCCCCAGTCGGCCACCAGGAACTTCAGCCGGGCCCGGTTGCGCAGCCGGCGGTAACCGTAGTCGCGGAAGATGCCCACCACCCCGGCCCACACGTCCGGCACCTCGGCCAGCGGCACCCAGACGCCGAGCCGCTTGGCGAGCATCGGGTTGGTGGAGAGACCCCCGCCGACCCAGACGTCGAAGCCGGGCCCGTGCTCGGGGTGGTCGACACCGAGGAAGGCGATGTCGTTCGACTCGTACGGGGTGTCCACCAGCCAGGACATCGACGTCTTGAACTTGCGGGGCAGGTTGGAGAACTGCTTGTCGCCGACGTACCGGGCGACGATCTCGTCCATCGCCGGGGTCGGGTCGAGCAGCTCGTCGCGGGCGACCCCGGCCACCGGGCTGCCCAGCACGATCCGTGGGCAGTCGCCGCACGCCTCGGTGGTCTGGAGGCCCACCGACTCCAGCCGGCGCCAGATCTCCGGCATGTCCTCGACCCGGATCCAGTGGTACTGGATGTTCTGCCGGTCGGTGATGTCGGCGGTGTCCCGCGCGAACTCCCGGGAGATGTCCGCGATCACCCGCAGCTGGGCCAGGCTGAGCTGGCCGCCGTCGATGCGGACCCGGAGCATGAAGAACTCGTCCTCCAGCTCGTGCGGCTCCAGCACTGCGGTGCGCCCGCCGTCGATGCCCGCCTTGCGCTGGGTGTAGAGGCCCCACCAGCGGAACCGGCCGCGCAGGTCCTGCGGGTCGATGGACGCGAAGCCGCGGTGGGCGTAGATGTTCTCGATGCGGGCCCGGACGTTCAGCGGGTCGTCGTCTTTCTTGATCCGCTCGTTGGGGTTGAGCGGCTCGCGGTGGCCGAGCGCCCACTGACCCTCACCCCGTGGCCGGCGCAGCGCTCGGGTCGGGCGAGCCGTCGGGTCCTCGGAACGGGCCGGGATGCTGCTGACCGCCATCGCGGCGTCCTCCGTTGTCTGCTGTGCCTCGGGCTTACGCGGGGCGCGGCGGCCGGCCCGGCGAAGCGGGCGGGACAACGGTGTCTTCAGACAGCCGGCGCGGAGCGCGCCCGAGACAGATTGATCGGGCGTCGTCAGTAGGCCGGACAGATCGCGCTGCGCACGCGGCCGTAATCGACGTGGCGGCGTGCCACGAAGCGGCGGACGACTGCGGCGGTCATGGGCCCCATGCTGCCACACCCCATGGGGGCCGGCCAATGTCCACGTGCTGGATCCCACATCACGGGCCGGAGGTCTTCCGCCCGGCTGGTCGGCGATGCCCGGTGGCATTCGCGTGCGGCCGGCTGACACCCACGCGGGAGGTTGCCGTGGCAGGCTCGAACCGTGGGGCAATTGTCCGAAAGGTCGGCCGGGGCGGTGTGGGAACACCTGCGCCGCCTGCCGGTCTGGCTTCCCCCGGCACTGCTGACCCTGGCGGTGACAGTGACCGGGCTGGGCTCCGCCCAACTCTGGCGCGACGAACTGGCGACGTGGAGCGCGGCCAGCCGGTCACCTGGCGACCTCGCCCGGCTGGCCGGCACCATCGACGCGGCCACCGGGCCGTACTACCTGCTGATGCACGGCTGGACCACAGTCGCCGGCGACTCCACCATCGCCCTGCGCGTACCGGCGGTGCTGGCGATGACGGTGGCCGCCGGGCTGCTCGCGGTGCTCGGAGCGCGGCTCGTCGACAGGCGCGGCGGCCTGTTCGCCGGGTTGCTGTTCGCGGTGCTCCCCGGCACCTCCCGCTACGGGCAGGAGGCTCGCCCGTACGCGCTCGCCACGATGCTCGCCGTGCTCGCCACAGTGCTGCTGGTGACCGCGCTGCGGCGACCGAGCTGGGCCCGTTGGGCCGGTTACGCCGTCGCCGTCGCCGCCCTCGGGCTCATCCACCTGATCGCGCTCACAGTGCTCGCCGCCCACGCGCTGACAGTCGTGCTCGCCTGGTGGCGGGGCCCCGGCGCGGCAGGCGTATCCACGCCGGGCAGCCCTGCCCCGGGCGATCGCGGCGCTACGCGCGACCGGCGGGTGTGGCGGTGGCTGGTCGCCGTGGTGCCGGTCGCGCTGCTTGTCGCTCCGTTGCTGCTCAAGTCCCGGACCCAGCGGTCCCGGCAGTTGAACTGGGTCCACCTGGTCCGACTGGACGACCTCACCGCGCTGCCCGGTGGCGTCACCCAGAGCAGTGTGGTCGGTGGACTGCTGGTCGGCGTCGCGGCGCTGGGCGCGGCCCGGCTCGGGCGACGCGCGCTGCTGCCGGTGAGCGCTGTCCTGCTGCCCGTGCTGCTGCTCTTCGCCGCCGGCGAGGTCGTACCTCTGTGGGTGCCCCGGTACCTCGTCTTCGTGGTGCCCTTCGCGTGCCTGCTGGCGGGCGCGGCGTTGGCCGCCGTGAGCGCACCGGCGGCGCTCGTCGTGGTGGTGCTGGCCGGGCTTCTCGGCCTGCCCGACCAGGCCGCGCTGCGGCGCACCCACGAGTGGCCACGCAGTGTGCCGGTGGACTACGCCGGTGCGGCACTGGTGATAGCAGAGGGTCAGCGGCCGGGCGACGCGGTGGTCTACTCGCCCCGGCAGAGCTGGCTGTTCCTCGACCTCGGCATCAGGTACCACATCGACGACCCACCACGCGACGTGCTGGCCACCGAGGACGAGGTCCGTCGGGGCGACCTGTGGGCGGCCGAGTGCCAGCAACCCGCGCAGTGCCTGGCCGGTACGACACGGGTGTGGCTGGTGGTCTCCGGCCGACACAGCGATCCGCTGGGCGCCGTGACCGGCGCCAAGGGCGACGCGCTCCGCGCGCAGTTCTCCGTCGCCCAGGTCTGGCCGCGCCCCGGCCTGACCGTCGCCCTGCTGAACAGCCGCCCCGACCGTTGACCGGGCCACCCCTGGGCGGGCCGGTGGCCGGGCCCGCTCACCTCGATGAGCGTGATGTCGCTGAGTCATCAGGATGACTCAGCGACATCACGCTCACCCTGAAATCCGCTCCCCGGCGCGGGACCGTCCGACGCAAAGGCGGGAGGCAGGAGGCGGGAGGCAGGAGGCGGGAGGCGGGAGGCTGCTCAGGGTTGTGAGCGACCGTCCGAGGCGTTGCGGGCCAGCGGGACGACAAGCACGGCCTCGGTGCCACCGTTGGCGCCGGCGCGCAGTTCGATGGTGCCGCGCAACTCCCCGGTGATCAGGGCTCGGACGATCTGGAGGCCGAGCCGGCTGCCCCGTTCGGCGTCGAAGTCCGGGGGCAGGCCACGCCCGTTGTCGGTGACCGAGACGTGCAGCATCTTGCGGAACCGGTGCGCCGAGACCACCACCTCCGGTCGCAGCGACGGGTCGACCTCGGGGGCGGCGACCGGGAGCAGGCCGGAGGCCGCGGGTACGGGGGCCTCGTCCGTCTCGTCGGCCGGCGGGAAGCCGTGCTCGACGGCGTTGAGCAGCAACTCGTTGAGGACCATCACCAGCGAGGTGGCGATCTCCGCCGGCAGGACGCCGAAGCTGCCCCGCCGCCGCATGCCGACGCTCACCTCGGTCGCCGCGACCTCGGTCGCCGCGCTGGCCACCCGGTCGACGATGCCGTCGAACTCGACCGCCTCGTCGCTGGACATCGAGAGCGTCTCGTGGACCAGGGCGATCGAGGCGACCCGACGGACCGATTCCTCGAGCGCGACCCGGGCCTCCGGCATGGACACCCGCCGGGCCTGCAACCGCAGCAACGCGGCCACCGTCTGGAGGTTGTTCTTCACCCGGTGGTGGATCTCCCGGATGGTGGCGTCCTTGGTGATCAGCGCCCGGTCCCGGCGGCGGACCTCGGTGATGTCGCGGACCAGCACCAGCGCACCGATCGGCACGCCGGCCGGCATCAGCGGCAGCGCTCGGGTGAGCATCGTGGCACCTCGTGCGTCGATCTCCCGGCGGGGTGGCGCCTCACCTCGCAGCGCGGCCAGGATCCCGTTCGAGGCCTCGGTGCCGTCCAGCGGATCACCGGCCAGCCGCCGGTGCAGCGCGGCCAGGTCCTCCCCCACCAGGTGCGAGGCGTAGCCCAGCCGGCGGTACGCGGACTGCGCGTTCGGGCTGGCGTAGGTGACCTTCCCGCCGGCGTCGAGCCGGACCAGTCCGTCGCCGACCCGGGGCGCCGAGGTCGTCTCGCCCGGATGCCTCGGCGGCGGGAAGGTGCCGTCCGCGATCATCTGCGCCAGGTCGTCGGCGGTGGTGAGGTAGTTGAGTTCCAACTGGCTGGGCGTACGCGCGGTGGACAGGTTGGTGTCCCGCCCCACCACGGCGATCACGACGCCGGCCTCCCCCTCGGCGGTCCGCAGCCGCACCGGGATCGCCTCGTGTCGGGCCGGCACGTCGCCGTACCAGACCGGGTCGCCCTCGCGCCAGATCCGGCCCTGGGAGTACGCCACCCCCAGGTGGGCCACCTCCGACCCGCCGACGATCCGACCCACCTGGTCGTCCTGGTAGGCGGTCGGCGCGGTGGTCGGACGGACCTGGGCGACGCAGAGGAACGTGCCCTCGGCGTCGACGGGCACCCAGAGCAGCAGGTCAGCGAAGGACAGATCGGAGAGCAGTTGCCAGTCGCCGGCGATCCGGTGCAGGTGGTCGATGTCGGCCGGACGGAGATGGGTGTGCTCCTCGGCGAGGTCGCGCAGCGTGGACACGGTGACCAGGGTGCCACGCCGCGCCTCACATCGTCGCGGTGACCTTCTTCAACCCGCGCGGCGCGTCCGGGTCCTCACCCCGGGTGAGCGCCAGGGCCAGCGCCAACCGTTGCATCGGCAGGATGTCCAACAGGGGGGCGTACCGCTCGTCGACCTCGGGAACGGCCAGCCGGGTGGCGCCCGGCACGTCGGCGGAGCCGACCACGACCACGTCGGCGCGGCGTTCCCCGAGGCGGGGCAGCACCTCACCCATCGACCGACCACCGGGGCCGGAGCCGACGACGGCGAGCACCGGGACCTCCGGGTCGGTCATCGCGAGCGGGCCGTGCAGCAGGTCGGCGCCGGAGAAGGCGAGCGCGGGCAGGTACGAGGTCTCCATCAGCTTCAGGGCGGCCTCCCGGGCGGTCGGGTAGGCGTACCCCCGGCCGGTGGTGACCAACTGACGGGCGAACCGGTAGCGGGGGGCGAGCTGGGCCGGGGTGCTGTCGGCAAGGGTGCGGGCGGCGAGGTCGGGAAGGGCGTCGAGCGCCTCCCGTTCGGCAGTGGGGAGCACTCCGTCACCGGCCCGGATCCCCTCCACGAGCATCAGGAGGGCGAGGAGTTCGGCGGTGTACGTCTTGGTGGCGGCCACCGCCCGCTCGTGGCCAGCGGCGATGTCGACGCTCAGCTCGGCCACGTCGACGAGTGGCGAGTCGGGGGCGTTGGTCACCGCGAGGGTGAGCGCCCCGGAGGCGCGGGCGGCGCGCAGCACCTCGGCCAGGTCGGGTGAGCCGCCGCTCTGGCTGACCCCGACGACGAGCGCGTCGGACAGGTCCGGGCGGGCGCCGAAGAGGGTGACGACGCTCGGCGAGGCGAGCCCGGCGGGCAGGCCGAGCCGGATCTCGGTGAGGTAGGCCCCGTAGAGGGCCGCGTGATCGGAGGTGCCCCGCGCGGTGAAGACCACGTGCCGTGGCCGACGTTCCGCGATGACCGCTGCCACCCGGGCGATCTCGGCGGCGTTGGCGGCGGAGAGCAGGCGCGCGTAGCCAGCCGGCTGCTCGTCGATGTCGGCGGCCATTCCAGCCCCTGCACGTGTCACGGAAACCCCTCCCTCTGCGCGGTTGCCGCGCGGTTCTTGCTCAGTCTTGCACTTTTAAGCGTATCGCAGCAATCTAACGAGCAGGACTGCGCAGCTGATCACCAGTTGATCTCAATATCAACTAAGCTTCACCCGCTGTACCCGGTCTACCCGCCAGGAAAGGACGACGTGCCCGAGGGAACGGACGATCCCGCGCTCTCCGCGACGGAGGAGCTGGCGCTGGCCCGGCTGGCACTCGACGAGGGCGACCTGCACCACGCCGCCGGCCACCTCGCCGGCGCGTTGGCCCGGGCCCCCACCCTCCCGGAGGTGCACGAGACGCTGGCCCGGCTCGCCGCGAGGAGCGGCGGTGGCCTCGACCTCTTCCCGATCAACCACCACACCTTCGTCGGTGCGGTGGTCGCCCGCGCCCACCTCCTCGCCACCGCCGGCCGCCCCGCCGAAGGGCTGGAGCTGCTGGCCGCGGCGACGTCGTACTCGCCCGGCACCGAGTGGGCCGGCGTGCCCTGGGTCACCGCGCCCGAGCTGGCCGAACGACTGGACCCGGAACACACCGCCCGCATTCTCATGCAGGTCTGCGCCGCGCTGCCCGACCCGGTGCCGCGGATCGGCCGGGCCCCGCTGACCCCGTACCTCACGCTCGCCCGCAACGCGGCCACCGTGCACCCCGACCACGGCCTGCTGCTGGGCGCGGCGTCCGCGCTGGCCCGGCGCCTCGGCGAGGTCGAGCTGGCGGTCCGCTGGGCCACCCGGGGGGTACGCGCGCAGCCGTCGAAGATGGGCGAGGTGTGGCTCGGGTACGCGTACCGCAGCTCTGGCCGGACCCGCGACGGCCTGGCGGCCCTCGGTCGGGCCGTCGAGCTGGACCCGGACGATCTGGCGATCTACGCGGACATCGCCGGGACGCTCGCCGAGATCGGCCGGCTGGACGAGGCGTTGGAGTGGGCCGAGCGGGCGCTGGCGCGCGACCCGTCGTTCGACTGCGCGGTGCACACCGCCCACCGGCTGCGGCACCTGCGCGACGGTGATCTCGCCCACCTGGTCGCGCTAGCCGACTTCGTGCGGGACCACCCGGACGACAGCCACGAGCACGGCGACCTGGCCCAGTGCTGCCGAGGCAGGCCCTGGCTCGGCCAACTCACCCCGGCCGGCGGGCCCCTGATCGACGCGATGCGCCAGGCGGTGGCCGATGACGACAACGGGCTCGGCGGTGCCGTCCGGCTCCCGGCCGCCGCTCCGCCGAGCGCTGTCGGCACGGCGATCTCCACCGCCCCGGGGCTGCGGATCGAGGTTGTCGGCGCGCCGGACCCCGACCCTCGGGAGCCTCGGCGCGCGTCCGCTCAGCGGTTGTGGCACTACGCGGACGTCGTCCCCACGCCCGCGCTTGCGGCGCCCTCGGCGACGGCTGTCGAACGGATCGGGCAGATCGCCCACCCGGCGTGGGCGCACCCACCGGCGGCGTACGACGCGGCGGTGGGTCTGGCCGGCCTCGACCTCGCCGATCTGCTCGGCCTGCTGGTGCACCCGCCAGCGGCGCCGGCCAACGCGGTGGGTCGGCTGCTGGCCGCCCACGACCCGTCGGTCTGGGTCCGAGGTGTGCAGGTGTGGGCCTGTCTGGGGCTGCTGCACCACCGCACCGACGAGCCGTGGGAGGGTTCGACCCGACGTCGGGTGCTGCTCGATCTGATCTGGGGAGTCGAGGACTGGGTCACCGAGGCGGCGCTGTTCGCGCTGGTCACCGCTGCCTGGGTGGACCCGTCGGTGCGGTCGGACGTGGCCCGGATGGTGGCGGAGCGGCTGGCCGACGTGGCTGCCGTGGCCCGGAGTCGACCGGTCCCGATCGCCGCGTCACTGGCTCATCTGGCGCTTGCCGCCCCGCAGTTGGACCCGGCAACGGCAGCGCTGGCCACCGAGTTGCTGAACGCCCACCAACCCCGGCTGCCCCGCCCCCGCAATCCCCTGCGCCGCCTCTGGCAACGGCTGCTCCGCCGCTAAGTCGCGGGAAAAGAGGTGCGCCGCGCCGGCCCTGAGGGCTGGCGCGGCGCGTGGGTGCGGCTTGGGCTACGCGACCGGAGCGGCCTTGCCGAGGGCGACCTCGGCGTCCTCCTCCGGAGTGGCCTGCGGCGGCGCCTCGTTGGCGGTGCGCAGCGGGATCTCCTTGATGAACCAGGCGAGCACCGGGATCACGATGGTGAACAGCACCGCCCATCCGAAGACGTGCGAGATCGAGTCGGCGAGACCGCCGAGCACCGCCTCGCGCGCCTGGGCGGGCAGTTCCCTGAGCTTCGCCAGGTCCATCCCGCCTCCGCCGCCTCCGCCATCGAAGGCCGCGCCGGCGGCGGAGTCGGCGAGCCGGTTGGCGAAGATCGCGCCGAACAGCGAGATGCCGAACGAGCCGCCGATCGACCGGAAGAACGTCGCCGCGCCACTGGCCGCGCCGAGGTCCTTCTGCTCCACGCTGTTCTGCGCGATCAGCATCGACGTCTGCATCAGGAAGCCCATACCGGCGCCGAGCACGACCATGTACAGCGAGGACACCAGCTTGCTGGTGTTGACGTCGAGCATCGACAGCAGCGCCATGCCGGTGGTCATCACCACGCCACCGATGATCGGGTACGTCCGGTACCGTCCGGTCTTCGTGATTGCCCGGCCGACGACAAGCGAGACGACGAGCATGCCGAACATCAGCGGCAGCAGCAGCAGGCCACTGTTCGTCGCCGACGCCCCCTGCACCGTCTGCTGGTAGAGCGGCAGGAAGTTCATCGCGCCGAACATCGCGAAGCCGAGCAGGAAACCGATCAGCGAGATCAGCGCGAAGTTGCGGTTGGCGAAGAGCTTCAGCGACAGGATCGGCTCCGTCACCCGGCGCTCGACCAGGCCGAACGCCACCAACGCGACGATGGCCAGCACTGCCAGGCCGAGGATCTGCGGCGACGTCCAGTCGTACTCGTTGCCGCCCCACGTGGTCACGAGCACGATAGCGGTGATGCCGACCGAGAGCAGCCCGGCGCCGAGCCAGTCGATCCGGTGCTCGGTGCGGTACTTCGGCAGGTGCATGGTGGTGATCAGCACGAGCAGCGCGACACCGCCCAGCGGCAGGTTCACGTAGAACGCCCAGCGCCAGGAGAGATGGTCGGTGATGAAGCCACCGGCCAGCGGGCCGGCCACCATGGCGATGGCCATGATGCCGGCGATCATGCCCTGGTAGCGCCCGCGCTCGCGGGGCGGGACCAGGTCACCGATGATCGCCATCACGCCGACCATGAGGCCGCCGGCGCCGAGGCCCTGCACAGCCCGGAAGGCGATGAGCTGGACCATGCCGTCCTGCGGACCGCCGAACATGCCGGAGCCGGCCATGCCGCAGAGGGCCGAGCCGACGAGGAAGACGACGACCGAGGTCAGGAAGACCGACTTGCGGCCGTAGAGGTCACCGAGCTTGCCCCAGATCGGGGTGGAGACAGTGGTGCCCAGCACGTACGCGGTGACCACCCAGGTGAAGTGGTTCAGCCCGCCGAACTCGCCGACGATCCGCGGTAACGCGGTGCTGACGATCATGTTGTCGAGCATCGCGAGCATCATCGCGATCATCAGCCCGAACAGCACGACCCGGATGTTCGTGGGTCGTGTGCCGACCTGGGTTGCCTGAGTCATGGGTAAGCTCCCCCGGAAGATTGTCGTACTTACTTGCCGCCCGGCTAGTTACCTTACTAGCCGCACGGTAAGTTGGGTACGAGCAACGGTCAAGCCATTTGGGGAGCGTGGGTGAGCGAGAGCACAGGCGGGACGCGGGAACGGATCAAGGCCGTCGCGCTCGAGCTCTTCACCGAGCAGGGGTACGAGAAGACCTCGCTCCGGGAGATCGCCGAGCGACTGAACGTCACCAAGGCGGCCCTCTACTACCACTTCAAAAGCAAGGACGACATCGTCGCCAGCTTCGTCGAGGACCGGCTGGAGGGGATGGACGCGCTGATCGCCTGGGCCGCCACCCAGCCCGCCACCCTGGACACCCGGCGCGAGCTGCTCTCCCGGTACGCCGACACGATGTTCGACGGCACCCAGCCGTCGGTGATGCGCTTCTTCGAGCAGAACCAGACCGCGCTGAAGAGCCTCTCGTCCGGCCAGAAGATGCGCGGACGGATGATGGAACTGGCCGAGGCGCTCTGCCGGGGCGACGACTCCCCCGCCGCCCAGCTACGCGCCGCGCTGTCGCTGTTCGCCGTGCACACCAGCTGGTTCGCGGTCCGCGCACCGCACATCAGCGACGACGAACGCCGCAAGCTCGCCCTGGATGTGGCCGACGAACTGCTGGCCGCCATCGGGACGCAGCACGACCCGTGACGTGATCGTCGACCGCCCCACCCGGCTCGTTCGTCGGCGACCGGCCGACCCGGGCTCGTCGGTCACCGGCTCAGCCGCGCGACAACTCCAGCCGCAGACCGAGCAGGTCCACGCCCGGCGCGGGTGACCAGTCCTTCTCCGGGACGCGGACGAACCCGCGCCGCGAGTAGAGCCGGTGCGCCGGATCGGCCATCCCGGCCCGGACACAGATCATCACAGCCGTGCAACCCAACCCGGTCGCCCGGTCGACACACGCCTCGACCAACGCGGCACCGACCCCCCGCCCCTGAGCGCCCGGGTCGACGGCGAGCATCCGGAACTCCGCCTCACCAGGCCCGGACAGCTCGGCGTACGCGGTGCCCGGCAGCACGAACGTGACAGCACCGAGCACCGCCTCGGTCGCCTCGTCGACAGCGACCAGCACCTCGCCGCTGGCGGCTCGGGTCGACACGTCGGCAAGCACCTCGCCGTACCCGTGTTCGCCCTTGAGCTGGCCGTCCGCCTCGTACGCGGCCACCGTCAAGCGGGCCACTGCCGGGAAGTCGGCCGGCTCGGCCGGACGGACCCGCAGACCGGTCAAGCGATCACCGCGATCAGGTCGCCGTCCTGCACGACGTCGCCCTCGTTGACGACGAGCTGCTGCAGCACACCGTCGGACTCGGCGATGACCGGAATCTCCATCTTCATCGACTCGAGAATCACCAGGGTGTCACCCTCGGCCACCGTGTCACCGGCCGTGGCGACGACCTTCCAGACGTTGGCCACCATCTCGGCGCGGATCTCCTCGGCCATGTCCAGGCCCTCCCTCTTCGCGACGTGCCTGCCGATGTATCCAATCATGCGTCGACAGATGGTGGGCGCGCAGCGGCACAGCCGGGATGCCAGGCCCGCCCTGGGGAAGGCGGCGCGGGCCGACCGCACTACCATCAGCGGGTCGGACCCGACGCCGGACCGCCGGTGGCCGCATCCGCGCCGAGGTCGTGCGCAGGACGGATCCGACCCATCACGAGGAGGTCAGCATGGCGAAGAAGTCCCGGAAGAAGAAGGCTCGTAAGAAGAGCGCCGCGAACCACGGCAAGCGTCCCAACTCCTGAACGGGTCGACGGGCCGGTTGCCCGTCGCCGCTCAGCTCGACCCGGCCGAGGCCGGGTATGCCGGTGGCCCGGGTCGACTCGACCCGGGCCACCGGTGTCGCCAGCTCGTGCCGACGCTCGGTCGGCCAGCTCAGACGCTCAGTCGGCCAGCTCACGGGAGTCGCTGGTCTCGAAGACCACCAACTCGGTGAGCTTGACCCGCAGCCGCTCGCGCAGCTGGTCAGGCGCGGTCTCGTTGCCACAGCAACGCGCCACGAGCGCGCGTACCTCCTGCTCCAGCCCGTACTCGCGCAGGCAGGGCCCGCACTCGTCCAGGTGGTGCCGGATCAGCGAGCGGCGCTCGTCGGCGCACTCCAGATCCAGGTAGAGATACACCTCCGCGAGCACCTCGCGGCAGTCAGTCTCGTGCGGCTCCCCACAGCTCACGTCACACCTCCCGGCCGGCAGCGGCGGTCGAGCCCTTCGACGAGCGGGCAGCGCTGAAGCCCCGCTCCCCCGCGTAGCGCTCGAGCAGCTTGCGCAGATTACGACGGCCCCGGTGCAGACGCGACATCACGGTGCCGATCGGCGTGCCCATGATGTCGGCGACCTCCTTGTACGAGAAGCCCTCGACATCGGTGAGGTAGACGGCCAGGCGGAACTCCTCCGGCAACTGCTGGAGTGCCTCCTTGACGTCACTGTCCGGCAGCCGGTCCAGTGCCTCCGTCTCGGCGGACCGCAGCCCGCTGGACGTGTGCGACTCGGCCTCGGCGAGCTGCCAGTCGGTGATCTCCTCGGTCGGCGCCTGGATCGGCTGGCGCTGCCGCTTGCGGTAGGAGTTGATGTAGGTGTTGGTCAGGATCCGGTAGAGCCAGGCCTTCAGGTTCGTGCCCTGCTCGAACTGGTGGAAGGCCGCGTACGCCTTCAGGTACGTCTCCTGGACCAGGTCCTCGGCATCCGCCGGGTTGCGTGTCATCCGCAGCCCAGCAGCGTAGAGCTGATCGACGAATGGCATCGCGTCCCGCTCGAATCGGGCCCTGCGCTCGTCCGTCTTCTCGGTGGTCAACCGCACATCCCCTCGCGTCGGATGCTTTCCCGCCGAGGATACGCGCACGGACCTGCCCGCAGATTCACTTCCGGCCGGTGTGCCCGTGCTCACCGCACCCACCCCGCCCGGTCCCGCCGTAGCGGGCCATTCCGGGCCATCCAGCAGCCTCTTCAGCTGCCGGGCGTCCCGTTCGTCCTGTTCCAGGCTTCGTGTCTCGGTTGGCACCGGTCACCCCCTCGCAGAAAAGTCGTCCGGGGGTTGTAACGCGAGATGACCACTGGGGCATTCCGGCCGGCCCTCCCGTTCCTGGTCCCGGCCCCGGCGGCGGCCGGCGCTGGGACCAGGAAGGGCCTGGGAGGACTTGTGTCACCGGCCCGATCGGGCCGGCGGCACCATCGGATGCAACGACGAGTGCCGGGCGGCGGAAACGGTCGTCCCGGCGCGCCGGGCGCCACGCATCAGCCGGCCACCCAGCGGTGGGCGGACAACCAGTCGCGTACGGCGGCGGCCGTGCCGGCCGGATCCCGGCGCAGATCGTGCGTCTCACCGGGACGGATCACCACCTGCACGGTCGGCCCCGGTTCCGGCGTTCCGAACGGGTCCCGGTCGCCGTTGACGACGAGCGTCGGCAGGCCGGTGCCCAGTTCGGCGGCCCGCGAGCGTTCCGGCCGGCCGGGCGGGTGCAGCGGAAAGGCCAACGCGACCACGCCCACCGCACCCACCGCACGCGCCGTCCGGCAGGCCACCCGGGCGCCACTGGACCGCCCACCGACCACCACCGTCGGCACGTCGGCGTGCCGCTCACGCAGCGCGGCGAGCACCGCCGCCCAGGCCTCGTCGAGGTGCCCTGCCGGTGCCGGCGCGCGTCGACCGGCGACCCGGTAGGGCTGGGTCACCCGGACCACGGCGAGGCCGGCCGCGACCGCCGCGTCCCGGACCGCGAGCAGGTCGGGCGCGTCGACGCTGCCGCCCGCACCGTGCCCGAGGACGAGCAGTGCGGTGGCCGGGCGGACCGGCAGATCGGTGTCGATCCGCGCCGGACCGCGTGGGGTGTCGATCTCGTAGCTGAGTGGCACCGGCCCATTCTGCGCCGCCGGACGGGCGGCCCTGTGCGAACCGGGCCGCCGGTCAGCTCAGCGGGACGAGAGCGAGCAGGCGATCGCGCACCGGTGGCCCGGCGTCGTCGACGGCGTCCGGGTCGGGTTCGACCTCGCCACGCCAGGCGACGAGCATCGCCCGCCGCTCCCGCGGTGTGGTGCCGCCCCACACGCCGTGGCAGTCACCGACGTCGAGGGCCCAGGCCAGGCAGGACCCCTGTACGTCGCAACTGCGGCACAGCGCGACGGCCGCGTCCGCCGGCTCGTTCGGTGCCGGAAAGAATGTCTCCGGATCGACGCTCTGGCAGGTTCCTCTGGTGCGCCACGCGTCGTCCTGGCGCCGTTCCCGCACTGCCCGCAGCAGTCGCGGATCTCGCCGCGCCGCTGCCACCTCGTGCGGGCGCGGCATACGTGCCCGTGTCATCCACCCACCTCCCCCGTGGGACCGGCAAGTGCTGTGGACGTCGTCCGCCCTGTGCGGATCGACTGCCACTACCGGCGCTGTGTTCTATCGCACTTCACAACACCGGGACAAGGGTCTGCCAGGAACCTGACTGAAGAGCCAGGAGACGAATCGCTCAGAACCCTCACAAATCGGTGGCCAACGATGCGTGGCGGCGTCAGAACAGAGTCAGGTCCTGCGGCGTCACACCCGGCGCCACCGCCACCCGTGCCGTCAGTTGAGGCCCGTCGTTGCGAACGTCCCCCACCGCCGCACCCACCGGGCGGATCTCCAACCCCGCCAACTGCTCCGTCGACGCCGGTGTGAGCAGCCGCTCCGGTTCGTCGGTCGGCGCGAGCCACGACGACCAACGCTCCGGCGGCAGCAGCACCGGCATCCGGTCGTGCACCTCGGCCAGGTCGCCGAGCGCCGCGGTGGTCAGCACGCTGAAGGTGAGCCTGGTCTCGGCGTCGGACTCCCAGACCGACCAGATGCCGGCCAACGCGAGCACCGAGCCGTCCCGGGGAGTCATGAAGTACGGCTGCCGCCCGCCGTCGGGCACCCGGACCCACTCGTACCAGCCGTCGGCCGGGACCAGACAGCGACGACGGGCGAAGGAGCGGGCGTACGCCCGACTGGTGGCCACCGTCTCCACCCGCGCGTTGATCATGCGGGCGGCCCCCGAGGCGGACCGGGACCAGTGCGGCAGCAGCCCCCAGCGACCGACGCAGAGGCTGCGGTGCCCCTCGCGGGTGACCCGGACCAGCGGCACCGGGTCGGTCGGCGCCACGTTGTGATCCGCGCGGACCTGGCCGTCGGAGTCGTCGGACGACTCGAACAACGCGCTCAGTTCGCCGGAGCTCCGGGTCGTCGCGTACCTGCCGCACATGGGGCACACGCTAACGCGTCGGAGGCCCCGTCGGCTGTCCCGCCAACCGGGAGTACGAATGCCGGGCACCGCCACCCACCGGCCGACACGGCAGAATGTAACCGTGGGGAACCTGACAGCGACCCGGCCGCCGCAGCCGTGGACCGCACCGACCGCATCCGACCCGGTGGCGACGACGCTGCGCCTGCCCGGTTCCAAATCGATGACCAACCGCGCGCTGGTGCTCAGCGCACTGGCCGCCGGCCCGTCGACCCTGGCCCGGCCGCTCCGCGCCCGCGACACCGAGTTGATGGCCGCCGGCCTGCGGGCGATGGGCGCGCACGTGTCGATCAGCGACGACGAGCGCTGGCTGGTCCGCCCGCACCCGCTCGTCGGCCCCGCGCACGTCGACGTGGGGCTGGCCGGCACCGTGATGCGGTTCGTGCCGCCGGTGGCCGGCCTGGCCGACGGGCAGGTCACCTTCGACGGTGACCCGTACGTCCGCACCCGGCCGCTCGGCCCCCTTGTCGACGCGCTGCGCTCGCTGGGCGTCCGGATCGACGTCACCGGCACCGGCAGCCTCCCGCTGACAGTGCTAGGCACCGGTCGGGTCACCGGGGGCGAGGTGGTGATCGACGCGTCCGCCTCCAGCCAACTCGTCTCCGGGTTGTTGCTCGTCGCGCCGCGCTTCGACAGGGGCGTCGTGGTCCGCCACGTCGGCCCGCCGGTGCCCTCCGCGCCGCACCTGCGCATGACGGTGCAGATGCTGAGGGCCGCCGGCGCGGCGGTCGACGACAGCACCCCCGACGTGTGGGCCGTCGAGCCCGGCCCTCTCACCGGGCGCGGCTGGGACATCGAGCCGGACCTGTCCGGCGCCGTGCCGTTCTTCGCCGCCGCCCTGGTCACCGGCGGCGAGGTGACCCTCCAGGGCTGGCCGCCCAGCAGCACGCAGCCGGTCGA
The DNA here is from genome assembly GCF_040630995.1 of Micromonospora sp. NPDC005710. NCBI lineage: Bacteria > Bacillati > Actinomycetota > Actinomycetes > Micromonosporales > Micromonosporaceae > Micromonospora > Micromonospora sp. NPDC005710. Next base: position 324,899 of record NZ_JBEXYP010000003.1, read on the forward strand.
GCAACTCCGCTCGCTGCTCCAGCGGATGGGGGGCGAGGTCACCCTCTCCACGAACGGGCTCACCGTCCGCGGCACCGGCGTGGTGCACGGTCTGACCGCCGACCTCTCCGAGGTCGGCGAGCTGACCCTGGTGATCACCGCGCTGGCCATGCTCGCCGACTCACCGTCGGTCCTCACCGGCGTCGGGCACATCCGCGGCCACGAGACCGACCGGCTCGCCGCGCTCACGCGTGAGTTCGGTGGGCTCGGGGCGGACATCACCGAGACACCTGACGGGCTGGAGATCAAGCCCCGACCGTTGCGCGGTGGGGTCTTCCGCACCTACCACGACCACCGGATGGCGCACGCCGCCGCGGTGGCCGGGCTCGCCGTGCCGGGCATCGAGGTGGACGACGTGGGGTGTACCTCCAAGACAATGCCGGAGTTCCCGGCACTATGGTCAGCGATGGTGACCGGCAAGTGAGCGTCCGGACGCTCACCAAGAGCTGACGCGAGAAGAGGACAGGTCCTGGCGACCAAACGGCGGGAGTACGACGAGGACGACGTACGGGTCCGTCCCGGAAAGTCGTCGCGCCCGCGAACGCGTACCCGCCCGCAGCACGCCGACGCCGTCGACGGGTTCGTCATCGCCGTCGACCGTGGGCGGTACACCTGCGTGCTCTCCGGGGCCGAGCGCGGAGTGGTCGGCGCCGAGCTGCCCACCGTCACCGCGATGCGGGCCCGCGAACTGGGCCGCAAGTCGGTGGTCGTCGGTGACCGGGTCAGCCTGGTCGGCGACACGTCCGGCGCGGAGGGCGCGCTCGCCCGCATCGTCCGGATCGCCGAACGCCGCTCGGTGCTGCGCCGCACCGCCGACGACGACGAGACCACCGCCGAGGGTCGACTGGAACGGGTGGTGGTGGCCAACGCCGACCAGTTGGTGATCGTCAGCGCGTTGGCCGATCCGCCGCCGCGCACCGGGTTCATCGACCGTTGCCTGGTGGCCGCGTACGACGCGGGCGTCGAGCCGCTGCTGTGCCTCACGAAGGCCGACCTGGCCGGGCCGGAGGAGGTGCTCGGCTACTACACCGAGCTGGAGCTGCCGTACGTGCTCAACCGCCCCGACTCCGACCTCGACGCGCTCCGCGCGCTGCTCAGCGGCAAGGTGTCGGTGCTGGTCGGGCACTCCGGGGTGGGCAAGTCGACGCTCGTCAACCGCCTCGTCCCGGACGCGCTGCGCGCGGTGGGGGTGGTCAGCGCGATCGGCCGGGGCCGGCACACCTCGACGAGCGCGGTGGCGCTGCGGCTGCCGCCGGTGCCCGGGGTGGACACCGACCCGGGCTGGATCATCGACACCCCGGGGATCCGCAGCTTCGGGTTGGCGCACGTCTCGGCCGACAGCCTCCTGCACGGCTTCCCGGACCTGGTCGAGGGCACCGTCGAGTGCCCGCCGAACTGCCCGCACACCGCCGACGAGGCCGACTGTGGGTTGGACGCCTGGGTGGCCGCCGGCAAGGCCGACCCGCGTCGGCTGGCCTCGTACCGTCGGCTGCTCGCCTCTCGGGCCGGCGAGGGTGACTCGCGTGGCGACAGCGACCAGCGCGGCCCTGGTGAGGATGACCGACGCGGCCCCGACGAGTGACCCGACGGGCGTGGGCTAGGTTGCCGGCATGACCGGGTACGCCGACGACCTCGCCCTCGCCCACCTGCTCGCCGACCGGGCCGACGCCATCGCCACGGCCCGGTTCCGCGCGCTCGACCTGCGCGTCGAGGCGAAACCCGACCTGACCCCGGTGTCCGACGCGGACACCGCCGTGGAGCGGGAGATCCGCGCCCTGCTGGCCGAGCACCGGCCGGCCGACGGGCTGCTCGGTGAGGAGTACGGCGCGCAGCCGTCCGCCGACCCGGACGGCCGCCGGTGGATCATCGACCCGATCGACGGCACCAAGAACTTCGTCCGTGGCGTGCCGATCTGGGCCACCCTGATCGCGCTCTACGACGGCGACCGGCCGGCGGTCGGCGTGGTGTCCGCACCGGCGCTCGGCCGACGCTGGTGGGCGAGCGCGGGCGCGGGCGCGTACGCCGGGCCGGGCCCCACGGCCGGCGAGCGGATCGGCGTGTCCGCGGTGCGGGGGATCGCGGACGCCAGCTTCTGTTACTCGTCGCTGAACGGGTGGGAGAGCGCCGGGCGGCTCGACGCGGTGCTCGACCTGATGCGGGACAGCTGGCGCAGCAGGGCGTACGGCGACTTCTACGGTTATGTGCTGCTGGCCGAGGGTGCACTCGACGTGATGGCCGAGCCGGAACTGTCGCTGTGGGACGTTGCGGCGCTGGTGCCGATCGTCACCGAGGCGGGTGGCACGATCACGGATCTGACCGGACGACCGGCCCCCGCCGGCGCTCCGGGCACCGACAGCAGCGTGGTGGCCACCAACGGTGCACTGCACGCCGACATCCTCACCCGTCTCGATCGGCCAGCCGAGCGCTGACCCCCGGCAACCTCTATCCTCGCCAGGTGGTCTCCTCCGGTTGGTGTTTCCTCGCGGCGATGATCGTCGCGTACGGCTTCGCCAACCTGCTCCAGTCGGTGGCGGCGGCCCGCACCACCGTCCACCACACATTCGATCCGGGCCTGCTGCTGCGCCTCGCCGGGCACCGGACGTACCTGATCGGCCTCGGCTGTCAGATCGGCGGTTTCGTGCTCGCCTTCCTGGCCCGGCGGGACCTGCCGCTGTTCCTCGTGCAGGCCAGCGTGGCCGCCGGGCTGGGGGTGACCGCCATCCTCGGGGTGCTGGTGCTGAAGTGGCGGCTGCCGGCGGCCGAGGTGGTGCTGCTGGCGCTGCTCTTCGCGGGGATCACCGCACTGGTGCTGTCCGCCCGGCCGGCACCGTCGAAGCAGCTCGGCACCGCCGGCTCGATCGCCCTTCTGATGGCGCTCGGTGTGATCGCGGTGCTCGGTTTCTTCGCCGTCCGGCTGCACGGGGCACCGGGTTCGGTGGCCCTCGGATCACTGGCCGGTCTGGCGTTCAGCTCGGCCGCCATCGCCGCCCGGCCACTGGCGTCCGCGCCGTCCGCCGAGGCGTTCCTCGCCGACCCGCTGTTCTACCTGCTGATCGCCCACTCGATAGTGGGTCAGCTGCTGCTCGGTCTGGCCATGCAGCGCGGTTCGACGACCGCCGCGGTCGCCGCGATGGACGCCGCCGGCGCGGTGCCGGCCGCGATCGTCGGCCTGTTGCTGCTCAACGACAAGATCTGGCCGGGGCGGGAGTGGCTGGCCGCGGTCGGCTTCCTGGTCACCCTGGCCGCGGTGATCGGCCTGACCCGGTACGCCGAACCGCAGCAGCAGCGCTCGGTGGCCCGGCGTCGGGACCCCGCCATGGTCGGTGCCGGCCGACCGGGCTGACCGACCGGCACCACGTCCCAGCCGACTCAGGCCTCGACCGGCTTGCGGCGGCTCACCACCCGCTCGTAGAGACGCTCCAACGCACCGGCGGTGCGCTCCCAGGTGTAGCTGCTGCGTACCCGGTCCACAGCCGCGTGGCCGTAGGCGAACCGGCCGGCGTTGTCGGCGAGCAGCCGGCGCATCGAGACTCCGAGGGCCCGCACGTCGCCGGGCGGCACCAGGCGGCCGGTGACCTCGTCGACGACGGCGTCGGCCAGGCCACCCATCGCGTAGCCGATCACCGGCACCCCGCAGGCCATCGCCTCGAGCGAGACCCGCCCGGCCGAGGAGTAGTGCGGCGTGCAGGCGACCACGTCCGCCGACCGGTACCAGGTGGCCATCTGGTCGTGCGGCACCGCCCCGACGAGGCGTACCTGGTCGACGACGCCGAGCTGTTCGGCCAGCTCGCGCAGTCGCCGCGCCTCGGCATGGTTGGCCAACCGGTCGGCCGGTGGCCCGCCGGCGATCACCAGCTCGGCGTCACCGACGAGCCGCATCGCCCGGATCAGGTCCTCCTGGCCGTGCCCCGCGGCGAGCGAGCCCACCGAGAGGATGCGGGGTCGTTGTTCGCGCGGTGCCGCCTCGCCGTCGGGGTGGAACAGGTCGATGTCGACGCCGGCCGGCACCAACGCGACCGAGCTGCGTTGCAGACCCATCCGGGTCAGCTCGTCGACCTCGTCGTTGGACTGGGCCACGGCGATGTCGACCGCCCGGGTCAACGCCCGCTCCAGCGTGATCCGCTGGCCCGGCCCGTCGTAGTGGCCGCCCAGGTGACGCAGCTGCTCGATGCCGAGCGAGTGGAACGTCTGCACGACCGGGACGTCGGTCTCCCGGACGGCGTGCGCCGCGGCGAGACCACCGAGCCAGTAGTGCCCGTGCACCACCTCGGGCCGCCAGGCACCCGACCACTCGTCGGCCAGCCAACGGCCGATCTCCGTCACGTACGGGATCAGCTCGACGGTGGGCAGTGGGGTGGGCGGGCCGGCGGGCACCTGGTGCACCTGGTAGCCGTCGACGTTCGTCGCCGCCGGCAGCGCCGGGTCGTACCGGCGGTCGTAGAGCCGGACGTCATGGCCTCGCTCGGCCAGCTCGGCGGCGACCCGTTCGATCTGCTGTCGGGTGCCCACCGGCGGGCCGTCGGCGTGGCGGTAGGAACTGGCGTGCGCGCAGACGAGGCCGACGCGCATGGGTCACCTCCCTGCGATCTTTCCTCGGCGGTGGTCCTCCCGGTCAGAGCGTCCCATTAACCCCGCGACGCTGAGCCGAAACCTGGCAGATCAGGAAGAGTCCCCGCGAGAGCCACCGACACTTGCGCCACGACAAGCACACGCGGCGCGCGACACCACGATTCGACGATGATCAACAGACCGTCAGCGGTGTGACCAGGTCCGGCCGGGGGTACCGCTCAGGAATGCCGCTGACCAGCAGCCTCGACGATTCGACAGTGGTGATCACCGGCGCGTCCAGCGGGATCGGCACGGCGACCGCCTACGCGTTGGCCCGCCGGGGCGCCGCCGTGGTGCTGGCCGCCCGCAGTGAGCCGGCCCTCCGACAGGTCGCCCAGCGCTGCCGGGAGTTGGGCGGTCGGGCGCTCGTCGTACCGACCGACGTGACCGAACTGGAGTCGGTGCGGCGACTGGCCGAGCAGGCGGCAGCCGAGTTCGGCCGCATCGACGCCTGGGTGAACAACGCCGCGGTGAGCGCCGTCGGCCTGTTCGACGAGATCCCGGTAGCCGAGTTCCGCCGGGTGCTCGAGGTCAACCTGCTCGGGACGGTGCACGGCATCAAGGCGGCCCTGCCCTACCTGGGTGCCGCCGGAGGCGGTGTGCTGATCAACAACGCCTCGGTGCTGGCCGAAGTCGCCATGCCCTACCAGTCGGCGTACAACGCCACGAAGCACGGCATCCGTGGGCTGGCCGACACCGTCCGACAGGAACTACGGGTCACCGGGCGGGGTCACATCTCCGTCTGCACGGTGCTGCCGGCCACGATCGACACCCCGTTCTTCCGACACACCGGCAACCACAGCGGCCGGGAGCTCGTGCCACCTCCCCCGATCTACCCGCCGGAGGTGGTGGCGGAGACCATCGTCCGGTTGCTGCGCCGACCCCGCCGCGAGGCGTACGCCGGTGGCGCGGCCCGGCTGATCGGCCTGCAGTGGCGGCTGGCGCCCGCGCTCGTGGAGCGCACCCTCGGCTGGTACGCCCACCGCACCCAGTTCGGCCCGGGCGTCCGGTTGGACAGCAGCGGCAATGTGTTCCACCCCGACGCGCAGGGACGCCAGGACGGTGGCTGGCACGGTCGACGTCGACAGTTGGTGCGGATGACAGCCGCGCTCGGTCTCGCCGCCGCCGGCACCGCCGTCGGCACCCTCGCCGCCATCAACCGCCGCTCCCGGTCGGCCCCCTGATGGCCGATGTCGAACGCCCACGTGCGCCAACCGTCACCGGCCCGCACAATGGGGCGATCATGTCGAGCTGTCTCGTGGAAATCGACGAGTCGTCAGCGGTGGTCCGGCTGACCGGGGTGCTCGACGCCGCCGGTGCCGAGGCGCTACGCGGCGCGCTGCTCACCCGCCTGGCGCAGCGGCCCGGGCCGGTGGTGGTCGACGTGACGGGTCTCCGCGTCGTCGACTCGGCCGGGCGGGGCGTCTTCGCCGACGTCCGCCGGGAGGTCACCGACTGGCCCGCCGCGGACCTACTGCTCTGCGACCCGGCCGTCGACGGGCCCGCCCGCCCCGACGCCGGGCTCGCCGACGTGCCGGCCTGGCCGACGCTCGACGAGGCGCTGGCAGCGGTCGCGGCGACGCCCCTGGCGGCGGTGCTCACCGCCGAACTGGCCCCGGCAGTGGGAGCCGCCCGGCAGGCGCGAGAGCTGGTCACCACCGGTTGCGAGCGCTGGGGCATGCCGACGCTCACCGACCCGGCGTGCATCGCGATCACCGAAATGGTCAACAACGTGGTGGCGCACGCCCGGACCCCGATGACGGTTCGGCTGGCACCTCAGGACAGCACCCTGCACCTGGCGGTCCGGGACCACTCGGCGCGTCAGCCGACATTCGCCGGAATGTCCCCGCCGAACCGGGCCGGTGGCCGGGGCCTGCTGCTCATCGACACCGTCACCCGCCGCTGGGGCAGCAGCGCCGTACCGGACGGCAAGGTCGTGTGGTGTGTGTTGCACCCGGACGACGAGGCCGCCGGATAGAGCTTTCGCCGCCACCGTCCGGTTCGGCGCGGTACCGCCGAAGCTCGTCCGGTTACGGCGGCAGGGCAACGGGTAGTGATCAGACATGCGCGACAACGAGTACCCGACCCCCGTGTCCGACACCGAGGCGCAGGGGCTGCCCGACACCGCCGATGACGACTCGACAGCCAACGACGACGTCCTCACCGGCCGCGAGGCGGACGGCCCGGACCCGGCCCAGCTGCCCGGCGACCGGACGCCGGTGGCGGTGGACCGGTTCGGGACGACCGCCGAGGAGCAGCTCGACGGTGAGTCACTGGACTACAAGCTCGACCGCGAGGTCTACGAGCGCCCGGCGGACGACCCGCTGGCCGGCACCATCGACCCGAAGATCGCGTTCGAGGCGGACAACCTGGAAGCAGCGGCGGAGGCCCAACTGGACGCCGACGTGATGGATCCCGGGCCGACCTCGGACCCGAACTCACCGGTCTCCCTCTACGACCACGGTCAGCTCGGCACGGTGGCCGACGCGACAGTGGGCCGGCTGGTGGAACCCGACGAGGGATCGCACACCGACCAGGAGACCGACTCGGTGGCGTACGACGCCGGATCGGCTGGCGGCGGGGCGACCGCCGAGGAGCTGGCCATCCACGAGACGGAGCCGCCGCGCTCGGTCTGACGCCGCTCAGTCGTCCAGGCCACGTTCGATGGCGTACCGGGTCAGCTCGACCCGGTTGTGCAGTTGCAGCTTGCCCAGGGTGTTCTGCACATGGTTCTGCACGGTGCGGTGCGACAGGCCGAGCCGCTGGGCGATCTGCTTGTACGACATCCCCTTCGCCACCAGCCGCAGCACCTCCGTCTCCCGCTCGGTGAGCTGAGGCGTAGCGGGTTCGGCGGCGCCGGCCGGGCCGGTCCCCCGCCCTGGTCCGGCGGCCAGCCGGCGGTACTCGCCGAGCACCAACCCGGCCAGGCCGGGGGTGAAAACCGCCTCGCCGGCCGCAGTGCGGTGGACCGCCTCCAGGAACTCGGCGGGCGCAGTCGACTTCACCAGGTAACCGGTGGCCCCGGCCTTCACCGCGTCCAGCACGCTCTGCTGTTCGCCGCTGGCGCTGAGCATCAGCACCCGGACGGAGGGCAGTGCCGCGCGCAGACCCAGGATCACCTCGACGCCGGAGATGTCAGGCAGTTGTAGGTCGAGGACGACCACGTCGGGCCGGGCGGCGGCGGCCACCCGGACGGCCTGTCGCCCCTCGCCGCTCGTCGCCACCACCAGAAATCCGGCCTCGGTCAGGTCTCGGGCCACGCCTTCCCGCCACATCGGATGGTCGTCCACCACCATCACCCGGACCGGGTTCGCCGCTGTCACCTCGGCACGCTCAGCTCGATCTCGGTCCCGGCCTCGGGGGCGGACACGATCCGTACCGTCCCACCCACGTCGACCACCCGACCCCGGATCGACTGGGTCACCCCGAGCCGCCCCTGGGCGGCCGCCTCGTCCAGCCGTCCGTCGGGGATGCCCGGCCCCTCGTCGCGGATCGACACGGTCACCGTCGCCCCCTCGTCCTCGATCAACACCCAGGCCCGCCCACCGGCGTGCCGTCCCACGTTGTCCAGGGCCGCGCCGGTCGCGGCGGCCAGCTCGCCGGCCACCCGCCGGGGCAGCGGCACCGGAGTGGCCGGGGCGGAGAGCGCCACCGCCGCCGAGGCGTACCGGCCGAGCAGGGTCCGCAGATCCACCGCCTCACCGCCGTCCGGAAGGCCGCCGGCCGCCGGGCCCGCGTCGGCGATCAGCGCCCGCAGGGCGGCCTCCTGCTCACCGGCCAGCCGGGCCAGCTCGCCGGCCTCCCCGGGCAGATCAGCGCCGCGACGCTGCACCAACGCCAGCACCTGGAGCACCGAGTCGTGAATGTCCCGGGCCAACCGCTCCCGCTCCCGGGTGGCAGCCTCCAGCTCCACCGCACGCTGTAGGCGCTCCTCGGCGCTCGCCGCCAGCCGGGCCACGTGCCCGACCACCACTCCGGCGAGCAGCATCAGGATGACGCCGGTGAACGAGGACTGGCCGATCCGCTCCCGCGTCGCCAGGTCCGCGCCGGCGACAAGCAACGCGGCCACTGTGCCCCGCCGCCGACCCCCGGAGACGGCCCAGGCCAGCACCGGGCCGGCCATCCAGGCCACCCCCAGAGTGGGTACGCCCTGAGTGAGCGCCGTCCGGCCCACCACCCACGGGGTGGCCAGCACGATCGCCAACACCACCCCGAGGTCGGCCAGCAGCAGCGGCCAACGCCGCCAGGCCGGCCGGGCGTACCCGACCGCCGTCACGCCGGTCCAGGTGATCATCAGCAGGATCAGGGCACCCACGGCGTACGGGTGGGCGTACCGGTCGGCGTCGCGCACCGCGAGCGCGCAGACGTACGCCACGGAGGCCAGCCTGAACACGGTGAGCGCACGCCACAGCGGCACCTCGTACCCACCCGGCGACGACGGCATGGCGGTCAGGATGCCACAACCCGGCCCCCGTACGGCGGGCAGCGAGTGCGCTTCAGGAAACCCTGACGTACGGTGGAAAAGCCGCGAAAGACTTCGAGATGCGCTGCCGGGACGAGCCCATGACGAACGCAGATCCGCACGCACCGCGTACGGTTGTGCCCATCGAACCCGCCCTCCTGATCGCCGAAGCCTTCGACAAGGCCCAGGTGACCGAGATTCGACACTCGGTCACCTCCTGCGCGCACGCCTCAGGGTTGAACGGCCAACGACTCGACGACTTCGTGCTCGCGATCAACGAATTGATCACCAACGCGGTCCGGCACGGCGGCGGACGCGGCTGGCTGCGCCTCTGGCAGGAGTCGGAAGTACTGGTCTGCGAGGTCGCCGACCACGGGCACGGGATCACCCCGCAGCGGTTGGGCGACCGCAGTCGACCAGCCCCGGACACCGCTGGCGGCTGGGGTCTGTGGCTGGCCCGCGAGCTGTCCGACGCGATGGAGGTCGTGACCGGCACCGCCGGCACCACCGTCCGCATCACCACCGGCCTGACCAGACAAAACCCCACCCCGCGCTAAACCCCCGCCCCGCCCCACCCTCTCGAGGGGCAAGTGGCCGCTCGCCAAACCCCTCCCCCCGCGCCGCCCCGCCCCGCCCTCCCCGCCTCGCCCCGCCCGCGCCCCGCCCCGCCCTGCCCTGCCCTGCCCTGCCGATCATGGAGTTGTGGTGGGGGGCAAAGTCAACAAATAAGACCAAAACAGGCACCACAATTCCATGATCGACTAGAACCCGCGTCGATCTTGCACTTTCTGTCCCGGCCTAAGAGGCATTCCAGACTTTTCGACAACCGAACCTGCAAGATCGGCGGGGCGCCGGGGGCATGGGGCGCGAGGGACGGGAGCGGGCAGGGCGGGCAGCGCGGAGGCGCTGGCGCGGGGTAGGGCAGGACGAAGGCGCCGACGCAGCCCGGGGCAGCGCGGAGACGCCAACGCAACGCAGCACGGCGCGGGCAGGGCGAAGACGCCAACGCAACGCAGCACGGCGCGGGCAGGGCGGGGCGGAGGCGCCGACGCGGGCGGAACAGGTTAGGCGAAGAGGGCGGAGACGCTTTCGCCGTTGTGGATTCGGCGCGTCGCCTCGGCCAGGGCTGGGGCGACCGACAGGACCTGCAACTTGGGGACCCGCTTGGCGGTCGGGATGGGCACCGTGTTGGTGCAGACGATCTCCAGGACGCCGTCCTGGTCGCTGAGCCGCTGCAAGGCGTCGCCGGAGAAGAGTCCGTGGGTGCAGGCGAGTCGGATCGACCGGACCTTGAGGCCCCGCAGGTGCTCCATCAGCTCGACGACCGTGCTGCCCTTGGCGATCTCGTCGTCGAGCACGATGACATCCCGGTCGGTCACGTCGCCGATCACCGCACTGATCTTGACGAGGTCGTCGCTGAACCGCTGTTTCGCCCCGGCGGCGACTGGCGTGCCGAGCAGCCGGGCGAAGGCTGCGGCTTCCTTGGCGTTGCCCAGGTCGGGCGAGACCACCACCGTGTTGCTGAGGTCGTACCGCCGGAAGTGGGTTGCCAGTTCCCGCAGCGCGTGCAGGTGATCCACCGGGACGCTGAAGAAGCCGTGCACCTGAGGCGAGTGCAGGGTCATCGCGAGTACCCGGTCCGCCCCGGCCGAGGTGAGCAGGTCGGCGACGAGCCGGGCGCCGATCGAGATCCGTGGCGCGTCCTTCTTGTCCGACCGGGCGTACGCGTAGTGCGGCAGCACCACTGTGATCCGGCCGGCGGAGGCACCCCGGGCGGCGTCGATCATCAGCAGGAGCTCGACCAGGTTTTCCTGGACCGGCGGCACCAGCGGCTGGATCAGGAAGACGTCCCGCTCCCGGCAGTTGGCCTGTAACTGGACTTCCAGGCAGTCGTTCGCGAACCGGGAGACCCGCACCGGGTGCAGCGGCACCCCCAGGTGGGCGCAGATCTCGGCAGCCAGGTCGGGATGGGCGGTTCCACTGAATACTGCGATGTCGCGCACGTTCGCACATCGTAGGCGAAGGAGGTGGCCGCCGACGGCGGCGGGCCGGAACCCACCCGCCGTGACGCCTGTCGCGCCGCGCCGCCGTCCGGGTACGGTGCTGCGGTGACCCCCCAGTACGTCGCCGCCATCGACCAGGGCACCACCTCCTCGCGGTGCATCGTCTTCGACCGGGCCGGGGACATCGTCGCCGTGTCGCAGCGCGAGCACCGGCAGATTTTTCCCCGGCCGGGGTGGGTGGAGCACGACGCCGAGGAGATCTGGGACAACGTCGAGCAGGTGGTCGCCGAGGCGCTGCGGGCCGCCGGCACCGACGCGTCCGGGTTGGCTGCCGTCGGCATCACCAACCAGCGGGAGACCACTGTCGTCTGGGACCGGGCCACCGGCCGCCCGGTGGCCAAGGCCATCGTCTGGCAGGACACCCGGACCGGGCCGCTGCTGCGCGAGCTTGCTTCGGCGTACGGCGAAGAGCGGTTCCGGGCCCGCACGGGCCTGCCGTTGGCCACCTACTTCGCCGGGCCGAAGTTGCGCTGGTTGCTCGACGAGGTCGACGGTCTGCGCGAGCGCGCCGAGCGCGGCGAGGTCCTCTTCGGCACGATGGACAGCTGGCTGATCTGGAAGCTGACCGGCGAGCACGTCACCGACGTGACGAACGCCAGCCGGACGATGCTGATGGACCTCACGACACTGGACTGGGCACCGGACCTGCTGGACGCGATGCGGGTGCCGGCGGCGATGCTGCCGGAGATCCGCTGCTCCGCCGAGGTGTACGGCACGGCCGGCGGAGTGCTCGCCGGTGTGCCGGTGGCGAGTGCGCTCGGTGACCAGCAGGCCGCCCTGTTCGGGCAGACCTGCTTCCAGCCCGGCGAGGCGAAGTGCACCTACGGCACTGGCAGTTTCCTGCTGCTCAACACCGGCGCCACGCCGGTGCCGTCGACCCACGGCCTGCTCACCACTGTCGCCTACCGGATCAAGGACCAACCACCGGCGTACGCCCTGGAAGGCGCCATCGCGGTGACCGGCTCACTTGTGCAGTGGCTGCGGGACAACCTCGGGCTGATCTCCACGGCCGCCGAGGTGGAGGAGTTGGCCCGCACGGTGGACGACAACGGTGGCTGCTACGTGGTGCCGGCGTTCTCGGGGCTGTTCGCCCCGCACTGGCGCAGTGACGCCCGCGGCGTGATCGCCGGTCTGACCGGCTACATCACCAAGGGGCACCTGGCGCGTGCGGTGCTGGAGGCATCGGCGTGGCAGACCCGCGAGGTGGTCGACGCGATGGACGCGGATTCGGACGTGGCGCTGCGCCGGCTGCGGGTGGACGGCGGGATGACGGCGAACGGCCTGCTCATGCAGTTCCTCGCCGATGTGCTCGACGTGCCGGTGGTCCGTTCCCGGATCACCGAGACCACCTGCCTGGGCGCCGCGTACGCGGCCGGTCTGGCGGTCGGCTTCTGGCCGGATCTGGCGACCCTGCGGGCGCAGTGGCGTTCCGACGCGCAGTGGGAGCCGGCGATGGCCCCGGACCTGCGCGATCGGGAGCTGCGCCAGTGGCGCAAGGCCGTGCAGCGCACCCTCGACTGGGTGGACTGACCTCAGCGGCTAGTGCGGACCCGCGTCACGAACGCGCGCCAGGCGGGAGCGGTGAAGGCGCGGTGTCCCGGTCAGTCCCAGCGGTTGCCGGTGAGCTTCTCGTAGACCTCGACGTAGCGGGCCCGGGTCGCCTCGACCACATCGGTCGGCAGGCCGGGGGCGGGGGCCTGCTTGTTCCACCCGCTGCCGGTGGCCCAGTCCCGCACGTACTGCTTGTCGTAGGAGAACTGCACCCGCCCGGGCTGGTACGACTCGGCGGGCCAGAACCGCGACGAGTCGGAGGTGAGCAGTTCGTCGGCGAGGACCAGGGTGCCGTCCGGCGCCCAGCCCAGCTCGATCTTGGTGTCGGCGACCAGGATGCCCCGGTCGGCGGCCAGTTCGGCGCCGCGCCGGTAGATGTCGATGGTGATCTGCCGGAGCCGTTCGGCGGTGGCCTGGCCCACCTTGTCGACGACGTCGTCGTACGTGATGGGCTCGTCGTGCTCGCCGGCCGGCGCCTTGCTCGACGGGGTGAAGATCGGCTCGGGGAGGATCGACGCCTCGCCGAGCCCTCGGGGCAGTGTTATGCCGGAGACGGCGCCGGTCTGCTCGTACTCCCGCAGGCCGCCACCGGTCAGGTAACCGCGAGCCACGCACTCGACCGGGAGCATCTCCAGCCGCTGGCAGCGGATGGCCCGTCCGGCGAACTCGGCGGGCACGTCGGTGGCCGAGATGACGTGGTTCGGCACCAGGTCGGCGAGCTGCTCGAACCACCAGAGCGAGAGTGCGGTGAGCAGGCGGCCCTTGTCCGGGATCGGCGTCGGCAACGCCACGTCGTAGATCGAGATGCGATCCGAGGCGACCAGGATCAGGTCGTCGCCGTCGGCGTAGACGTCCCGAACCTTGCCCGAGTGCAGAAGTTCCACGCGCCCTAGTACACCACGCGTCTGTGGGGTGCCTGATTCGACCACCCGGCGGAGGGTGACCGGACGGACGTTGACACCTTCGTGCGCTGCCTGCGTGAATGGTCCGACCGCCACCCCCGTAGGTCCAGGAGAGCCCCGTGCCCGTTGTTCGCCCCTCGCTCGACCGCCTCGGTGCCGACCCGGGCCGGCGCCGTCTGCTCGGCGCGCTGCTCGGCGCACCTCTGCTCGCGTCGGGCGGGCTGGCGGGATGCAGCGACGGCGCCGCCACCTCGACCGAGGACGGGCCTGTCGAGCTGTCGGTCTTCTGGTGGGGTGGCACCAAGCGGGCCGAGCTGACCGAGAAGGCGTTGCGGCTCTACTCGGACCGCAATCCCCGGGTGACCTTCCGGGTCACCTGGCAGGGCGCGGACGGCTACTACGACCGGCTGGCCACCCAGGCGGGCGGCGGGAACGTTCCGGACCTGATCCAGATCGACGACGCGATGCTCACCGAGTACACCAAGCGTGAGGTGGTCCTCGACCTCACCGACCACCGCCTGGATCTTCGGGGCCTGCCGGAGGGTCTGATCCGCTACGGCACTGTGGAGGGGCGAACGATGGCGGTGGCCGCCGGGCAGACCCACGCCGTCGTGGTCTTCAACAGGGACCTGCTGCGGGAGTTGGAGCTGCCGGAGCCACGCCCCGGGGTGAGCTGGCCCGACTACATCTCCTGGGCCACGCAGGTGACCGAGACGAGTGACGGCCGGGTGGCCGGCACCATGGACGGGTCGGGTGACTACCGGGCGCTCTGGCTCTGGCTGCGGTCGCAGGGTGGCGAGTTCTACCGGGGCAACCAGCTCGGCTTCGGCGCGGACGAGCTGATCGCGTGGTTCGAGTTGTGGCAGCGGGCCCGCAAGGACCGGGCCACGCCGAGCGCGGCCCTGGTCGAGCAGGCCGACAGTGGTGAGCCGGCCCGGCAACTGGTGGTGAGCGGGGCGACGGCGGCGTCCTTCGCCTGGTCGCACCAGCTACCGGAGCTGCAGCGACTCACCGAGTCCGAGTTGGGCATCGTCGGCTTCCCCGGCCCGCCGGGGGCTCAGTGGGCGCGGGCGTCGATGTACTGGGCGGCGTTCCGGGGCACCAGACACCCGGACACGGTCGCCGACGTGATCAACTTCCTGACCAACAACGGTGAGGTTGGCGCCCTTCTCGGCCACGAGCGTGGGCTGAACCCCAGTGCCGCGGTCCGCCGCTACGCCGAGGGCAGCATCACCGACCCGGCCCAGCGACGTGCCGCCGAGTTCGGCGAGAGCATCGCCGACCTGCTCGGGCCGGCGCCGGCGCCGCCGCCTCAGGGGCATGCCAAGGTACGCACCCTGCTGGTCACCGCCGCCGAGCGCATCCGCGTCAGGCGCGACGGCACCCGGGAGGCCACGGCGCGCTTCCTGTCCCAGGCGATCGCGGCACTGGCGGTGTGAGCACCGGCGGCGGGCCGGGACCCGGCCGCCGGTGACCCGACCGATCCCCTTGCTCCTGGCTCAGCGCGGGGGGCCACCCCGGCGGTTGCGCATCAGACGCAGCACCAGGAACACGACGATCGCGACCACCACCAGGCAGCAGAGCAGTGGGAGCACCCCGAAGCCGCCCCGGCTGCGCCGCCGTGCGGCTTCGACCACGATCTCGCCGGTGCCAGTGGACGCCCAGGCCGCGACGGGCACGAAGACCGCGAGTACGACAGCACCGAAGACCGCGCTGAGGCGGCCCCACCACTTACCGAATGAAGACATGCGCCCATCCTCGCCGACTGACGCAAACTCGGCACGTCGGTCCACGCCGATTCACGGGACCGGAGTCGCCAGGCGTTCCCCGGCCGGCAGGCAACGTGCTCGCAACGTACCGGCAAAGATGATGATCTTTACATGAATGTCTTGAGGTGATCGGATTTGCCTCATGGTCAACTCTGTGGACAGTACGTGGATCTCTCGCACCCGAAGATCTGCGGCGGCAGCGGTGGGCGTCACAGTCGTCGCCGCCCTCCTCACCCCCACGTCGGCGCACGGCGCCCCACCGCCCACACCCCCGCCGACAAGGCCCGCGCCGAGCGGCAACGCGGACCGAAACCCCGTCACTGTCACGCTGATCACCGGCGACCGCGTCACGGTGACCCCGGGCGTCCACGGCGCACCGCCCTCGGTGGACGTCAGGCGCGCGCCGGGTGCCACCGGCTCGGTGCGTATCTCCACCGAGGGCCGGGACACCTTCGTGTACCCGGACGAGGCGGTGCCGTACCTCGCCACCGGTCGACTCGACAAGCAACTGTTCGACGTCACCCAGCTCGTCGCCCAGGGCTACGACGACGCGCGGACCGCCGAACTCCCCCTGATCGTGACCCGCACGACGGCCTCGGCGAAGCTCAGGACCGGCCGCACGCTGCCGGGTGCGCAGACCACGCTGGAGCTTCCCTCCGTCCGTGGCGAGGCGATCCGCGCCCGCCGATCGCAGGCCGCGGACTTCTGGTCGGCCCTCACCGAAGGGCAGTCGCCGACCGGCCGCAGCGCTGCCACCCCGGCACCCACCTTCGCCGCCGGTGTCGACAAGGTGTGGCTCGACGGCAAGGCGAAGGCCACCCTTGCCGACACCACCGCCCAGATCGGCGCGCCAGCGGCGTGGGCCGCGGGTGGCACCGGCAGCGGTGTCCGGGTCGCCGTCCTGGACAGCGGGGTGGACACCACCCACCCGGATCTCGCCGACCGGGTGGTGGCCTCCAGGAGCTTCATCGCCGGCCAGGACGTGATCGACCGGAACGGGCACGGCACCCACACCGCCAGCACCGTGGCCGGGACGGGCGCCGCATCCGACGGCAAGGAACGGGGCGTGGCGTACGACGCCGACCTGGTGATCGGCAAGGTCCTCGACGAGTACGGCAGCGGATCGATCTCGGGGATCATCGCGGGCATGGAGTGGGCGGCGCGGGCCGAGCACGCCAAAGTTGTCAATATGAGCCTCGGCGTGAGCGCGTGGCACAACCAGGACGACCCGCTGAGCCAGGCCGTCAACCAACTGACCGCCGAGACGGGCGCGCTCTTCGTCGTCGCCGCCGGCAACAGCGGACCAGATCCGTACACCCTCGGTGCGCCGGGCACCGCGGACGCCGCACTGACCATCGGCGCGGTGGACACCTCCGACCACCTGGCGGACTTCTCCAGCGTCGGACCACGGTTGAACGACGAGGCCCTCAAGCCCGACATGACCGCTCCCGGCGTGAACGTGCTGGCGGCCCGCTCGCAGCACATCACCTGGGGTGAGGGTTACTACCACGTCGACAGTGGCACCTCGATGGCGGCGCCGCACGTCGCGGGGGCGGCCGCACTGCTGGTGCAGAAGCACCCGACCTGGAGTGCGCGGCAGCTCAAGGACGCGCTGATGAGCACGAGCGTCCGCACCCCCGACTACAACGCCTACCAGGCCGGTAGCGGCCGGTTGAACGTCGCCGCCGCCTACCACCAGGATCAGATCGTCGCGACCGGTTCGGTGGACGCCGGACTCGTCGGTTGGGGCAGCACCCCACAGCCGGTGAAGCGGACGATCACCTACACCAACACCACTGACAGCCCGATCGCTGTGGCGGTCTCCGTCGACAGCGGCACCTCTCCCGCGCAGACGTTCACGGCGACCGCCGAGCGCGTCACGGTGCCCGCTCGGGCGAGCGCTACCGTCGACGTCGTGGTGACCCCGGCCGGTCTGTCCGCCGGCAGGTACTCCGCCCAGGTCACGGCCCGCTTCGCGGCCGGTGAGGTGCACACCGCCGTCGGGGTCGCCGTCGAATCCAAGAAGTACGACCTCACCATCCACCTCAAGGACCGCTCCGGCCGACCCATGAGCGGCGAGGTCGAGGTGGTGAACGCCGACACCGGCTCCGCCTTCATGTGGGTGCCGGACGGCACGCTCACCGCCCGCCTGACGCCCGGCTCGTACACGGTCGTCACGGCGGCCGACGTGGAGGGCCTGCACGGACCCCGCTCCCTCGGGCTCGCGATGCTCACCGCCCCCGAGGTCGACCTCAGCACCAACCGGGTCGTGAACCTCGACGCCGCACGGGCCCGCCAGGTGAAGGTGGCGACACCCCAGCCGACAGCGATCGTCAACAGCAGGATCGACGTCTACCGCTCGTTCACCTCGAAGGAGCCGACCCCCACCGACTGGAGCGCGCTGCGCGAGACGTTCTGGCCGGGCGCCACCTACGACAGCCTGTGGGCCCTACCGACCGCCGGCAAGGTGAAGAAGGGCAGCTTCGTCTTCACCACCCGCATCCGGGCCGCGCAGACGCCGCTGGCGATCAGCTACCACGGCCGGCACCTCAGCGAACCCCTCGCGCAGCCGGGCACCCCGCCACTGCCCGACGGCACCTCGCGCCTGGACGCCGTCTTCGCGGGCCCCGGCGGCAGCGCCGACTACGCCGGTCTTCCCGCCCGCGGCAGAGCCGTGGTCGTGCGCGGCAACGACTCGGTGACCCCGGCGGATCAGGCAGCGGCGGCACACACCGCCGGGGCGGCGATGCTCGTCGTGGTCAACGACCGGGCGGGCCGCACGAGCGAGTGGTACGGCAACCCCGACGCCGTGACGACCGGGCCGATCCCGGTGGCCTCGGTGACGATGGACGAGGGCGAGGCGCTGATCCAGAAGATCACCGCCTCGGGCCGCAACCCGCTACGACTCGTCGTGCTCGCCCACCCCAGGGCGACGTACCTGTACGACCTGGTGGACTACCACCTGGGCGGGGTGCCGAACGATCCGTCCGCCAGGACCGACCCGCGCCACCTCGCCCGGATCGATCTCACCTTCTCTCCTCCCCCGGGTAAGCAGTCCAGCGAGACACGGATGGACTTCCCGCCGTACGAGTACGCGGCAGCGCGGCCGTTCCCGTTCGCACCGGTCGCGCCGGGGCCGCGTACCGACTGGGTCTCGGCGGGTGGCGGCATCAGGTGGATGCAGTACGCCGACGTCGCCGACTGGGCACGGTCCAACACGGAGGCCATCGCCTACCGGCCGGGCAGCGTCCAGAAGGACCGGTGGTTCGGGCCGATCACGCGGCCACGGCTGCTCAGCACCGAGATCCCGTTCCGTGGTGAGACGGCGATGAGCGCGTACATCCAGGGGTTCGGCGACGCGGGCGCCGCGCACAGCGGCGGGGCCAGCATGTCGCAGATCGCCACGTTCTATCAGGGCGACAAGCAGCTGACCCGTTTCGACGGTTGGCCCGAGGTCGGCGCCGGTGAACTGTCGCCGGAGAAACTGCCGTACCGGCTGGTCGTCGACACCACCGGCAAGCCGGAGTTCAGCCCGTACTCGACCGCCACGCACACCGAATGGAGCTTCGTCTCCGGCGGCACCACCGAGGTGCAGGCCATCCCGCTGGTCCAACTGGACTACGGCACCGACGTGGACGTCGCGGGTCGGACGAAGCGCCGAACCGACTTCGCGATCACGCCGGTGGTGGTGGGCAGCACCGCGGCTCGGGACGGCGTGTCGTCACTCCGGTTGGAGATCTCCTACGACGACGGGGCGACCTGGCAGCGGCAGGACCTGACGGCGAAGAAGGGCACCTGGCGGGCGTCGTTGAACGCGCCGCACCGGGCCGAGTTCGTGTCGATCCGGGTCACCGCCAGGCAGCGCAACGGTGGCGGCGTCACCCAGACCGTCACCAGGGCCTTCGGCCTGCGGTAGAACCAGCGGGGGCCGGTGCCGACGCGGCGCCGGCCCCCTCGGGCCCTCCACACGCACCGGCACCAAAAAGTCCGGCCCCCACACTGTGGGGGCCGGACTCATATCACTTTCAGTGGTAGCGGGGACAGGATTTGAACCTGCGACCTCTGGGTTATGAGCCCAGCGAGCTACCGAGCTGCTCCACCCCGCGTCGACTTGTTAAGACTATCCCATGCGGTCCGGCGATGATCAGCGGGGGTCACCAACCCGGTGCGACAGTCGGCCAGAATGTCGAAAGCCCGCCCCGGCGAACCGGAGACGGGCTTTCGAACTGGTGTTGCTGTCGTAGCGGGGACAGGATTTGAACCTGCGACCTCTGGGTTATGAGCCCAGCGAGCTACCGAGCTGCTCCACCCCGCGTCGGTTCGCTAACCGTAGCGCACCGACCCGGGACACCGCAAAGCGACTCCGATACCGCTTCCGTCGAGACCCCTGACCTGCGCCTTCTCAGTCGAGCCAGTTCTCGATCGCCGCGACCGCCCGTCGACTGTCCGCGTCGACCTGGGTCCGCACTGCCGTCGTGTACTCCCAACCCTGCTCCCAGAGCACCGTCACCACGTCGCCGACCCGGACCGCCCGGACCAGCCGAACCTCGTCCGTACCCGGCTCGCCCATCCCCTCCGGCATCGGGGCCCGCATCTCGAACAGCACCGACTCGTCCCCGTACCCGCCCGAGGCCAGCAGGCGCTGTCGCCACGTCCTGCTGTCGTCGGGCAGCTTCTGGTCGGGGCAGCCGCGCACGGCCTGCCGCAGCTCCCGCAACACGTCGTCGGCGCGGCCGGCCCGGTAGATGGTGATCGTGTGCCGGTAACTGCCGTCCGGCACGTTCCCCGCCGGCGTGTCCGGCAACTTGTAGGCCAGGTAGCGGCCACGACGCTGAACGAGCGCCGAGTCGCTGGACAGGCGCGTGCCGCACAGCGTCGGCAGCGCAGGGCCGTCCCCGGACGATTCCAGTCCGGTCCGATTCGGGGCCGCCAGCACGAAGAACGCGCGGTCCGGGATCGAGGTGGGCGGCCGAGGCGCCGCCGGGCCGGTGGCCGGCTGCGACGTCGTACCACCGGGGGTGGTCCGCGACGGCGGCTCGGACGACGGACCCGACGCCGGGGGCGGCGTGGGTGAAGGACGGGAGGTCTCGGTCGCCCCGGTCCGCACCGGTGCAGGTGTGTCCGCCGGCGGAGGCAGTGGTGCGGAGTCGTCCGCCGGGTACGCCAGTCGCCCACCAACGGCCACCGCGCCGACGAGCAGCGCCACCGCGAGCGTCGAGCCGGCTATCCGGGCGCGGGCCCGCCGGTCGGCGAACCGCCGCAGCGACTCCGGATGGGTCAGCTCGTGGCCGTCCGCTACGGTGCCGAGAGACCGGTACAGGTCAGACAGTTCAACTGACATCGTTCGCCTCCAACTCCACGGCGTTGAGGTCGGGCAGCAGCGCGGCCAGCCGGGACCGGCCACGGGACAACCAGGACTTCACTGTGCCGACCGGGACGTCGGTCTCCCGGGCGATCTCCTCGACGGACATGTCGAAGAGGTAGTGCAGGGCCAGCGCCTGCCGGTGCGTGGCGGGCAACTGCCGGAGCGCTCCGACCAGGAGCACCCCGTCCTCGCCCGGCGGCGGTGCGACCGCCGGTGGTCCGGTACGGCTCAACACCACCCGCCAACGGTGCAGGCGCCGCCAGCGGTCGGTCGCCAGCCGGGCCACCACGAGCCGCAGCCAGGCCTCCGGCGCCGGATGCGACGACAGTCGCCCCCACTGCCGCCAGGCCCGGGTGTACGCCTCCTGCACCAGGTCCTGGGCCTCACTGTGGTCGCCAGCGACCGCATAGCCGTACCGCAGCATCCGCCGAGCGGTGCTGCGGTAGAAGTCGTCGAAGCTCTGCGCGTCCCGCACGGCTGACCCCCCTCGTTCCCACCCCGTCGCAAGGAGGACGGCGGACCGGCGTCGCAGGTTGCGGGGCTGGACGGTGCTGTCAGTGACGTGACAGTCACCGAAAGATCAGGACAACGGCTGAGCCCCCGCCGTGCGGACCTGGTGCGGTCCGAACGACGGGGGCTCGGGAGGTACTACGTGCGGTGGCGGGTCAGCCTCCCGCACTCGGGCTGGCACCCGGCCCACCGGCGGCCTGCTGCGCCTGCTGGAACGCGGTGAGCGCCTCGTCGAGGGCCTTCAGCGCCCGGCCGTACCGCTCGAAGTCACCGGACGTCTGCGCGGCCCGGACCTCGGTGATCGCGGTCTGCACCCGGTCCGCGGCGGCAGCCAGGTCACCCGCCGGCGGGGGCGTGCCGGCGCTCGGAGTCGGTGCCGGCGTCGGCGCACCAGTCCCCGAAGGCGTCGGCGTGGGCGTCGTCGGGTTGCCCCCGGTCGTTGGCGGCGGCGACGTGCCCTGCCCCGCCTTCTTGCCCTGCTCGACCAACTGCTTGATGCCGTCGTTGATGTTGTCGGCGAGCGCCACGAAGGAGCCACCGTCACCGTACGAGAGCAGCACCTTCTGCAACAGCGGGTACGCGTCCTGCTGGTTGCTCTTCACATAGACCGGCTCGACGTAGAGCATGCCGTCGGCGAAGGGCAACGAGAGCAGGTTGCCGTACTGGACCTGCGCCTGGTTGCTCGAGAGCAGGTTGAGCTGCTGGCGGATGTTCGCGTTGTTGGTCATCTGCTGGTGCACCTGCACCGGGCCGGAGATCCGGGTCTGATCCGGCAACTCCAGCACCTCCAGCCGGGGCTGCCCGTCGACGTACGACCCGGAGATCAGCGCGGCGAGGTTCTGCCGGCCGTTCGGGGTGACCGCCGAGGTGAGCTGGAACCGGGGGCTCTCCTGACCCGGGAACTGGGTGAACAGGTAGTACGGAGGCTGCTTCTGACCGCTGTCCGGGGCGTCCGGCACGTTCGGCACCTGCCAGAAGTCCTGCGCGGAGTAGAAGTCACCCGGGTTGGTCACGTGGAACTTGGTGAGCAGGTTGCGCTGCACCTTGAACATGTCCGCCGGGTAGCGCAGGTGCTCGGTCAGCTCGACCGGGATCTCCGCCTTCGGCAGCACCAGGTCACCGCCGAACGCCTTGTTCCACGCCTTGAGCACCGGGTCGGTGTCGTCGTACTCGTAGAGCTTCACAGTGCCGTCGTACGCGTCGACTGTGGCCTTCACCGAGTTCCGCATGTAGTTGACGTCTTCCCGGGCCAGCTGGAAGGTGCCCCGGTTGGTCAACTCGTCGGTGGTCTCGGTCTGCAGGTTGACCTTCTCCGCGTACGGGTAGGAGGCCGCCGTCGTGTAGCCGTCGACGATCCACTGCACCCGACCGTCGACCACCGCCGGGTACGGGTCGCCGTCCAGGGTGAGGAACGGCGCGACCTTCTCCACCCGGTCGCGCGGGTTACGCACGTAGAGCAGCTTGGAGTCGTCGTTGATCGCCTCGGAGAGCAGGAAGTTCGACTCCTGCTCCTTGATGGCGTACAGCAGCCGCCGGGTGAAGGAGCCGATCTCCACACCGCCCTCACCGGTGTAGGTGTACGACTCGCCGCCGCCCTCGCCGACCGGCCTGTCGAACTCGGCCTTCTTGTTCGGGTCGGCCTGCCCGACGATCGCGTAGTCGTCGGCAGCCATCCGCTCGCCGTAGTAGATGCGCGGCTGCTTGGCCGGGATCTGCTCGGTCTGCGACGAGCACGCCTCCTGGGTCTTCTCCCCGAGGAAGCCGGAGACGAAGAACGGTTGACCACCGCAGACCACCTGGTTGGCCGGGGCGGCCACCAGCCCGTACCCGTGGGTGTAGACGGTGTGCCGGTTGATCCAGGTGTTCTGCTGGTCGGTCAACTCGCCGTAGTTGATCTCCCGGACGCCGACCACGTAGTCGGACACCTTGCCGTTCACCCCGTACCTGTCGATGTCCAGCTTCGGACCGAAGTCGTAGAAGCCACGCACCTGCTGGAGCTGGGTGTACGTCTCACTGACCAGTTGCGGGTCGAGCAGCCGCACGTTCGACACCACGGACGTGTCGGTGGCCAGGTTGCCCGGTGGGGTGAGGTTGTTCGCCGCGTACGGGGTCGTCTCGGTGGCCCCCAACCCGAACGCCGCCCGCGTCGCGTCGATGCTGCGCTGGATGTACGGGGCTTCCTTGTCCTTGGCGCTCGGCTTGACCTCGAACGTCTGCACCGCCCAGGGGTAGATGCCGCCGATGGCCACCGCGGACACGCCGAGCAGCGCCAGCGAGATCCCCGGCCACACCAGGTTGCGCATCCAGGCGTTGGAGAACACGAGGATCGCGATCGCCACCACGATCGAGATGTAGGCGAGGATCTCCTTCGCCGGCAGCAACGCGTTGACGTCGGCGTAACCGGCGCCGTACAACTTGGCGCCCTCGTTGTACTCCAGCAGCATGGCCCGCCGGTCCAACACGTACGCGATGGCCTTCAACAGCACGAAGACCGCGACCAGGGTGCTCAGGTGCGCGCGGGCCGCGTTGCTCATCCGGTCGCCGACGCCCTGCAGGCGGACCCCGCCGAAGAGGTAGTGCACCGCCAGCGCGCCGATCACGGCCAGCACCACAGCGGTGAAGGCCACCCCGAGCAGGTAACGCCAGAACGGCAACTGGAACACGTAGAAGCCGATGTCGATCCCGAACTCCGGGTCCTTGACGCCGAAGTCACCGCCGTTGCGGAACAGCAACCACTGGTTCCACCGGTTCTGCGCGGAGAGACCCGCGAAGAGCCCGACCACAGCGGCGGTCAGCGAGATCCAGGTGCCGAGACGCGGGCTGAGCACCATCCGGTAGCGCTCCAGTGTCGCCTGCTCCACCGAGTGCGGACGCAGACGCGGGCGCAACCGGTAGGCCAGCCACAGGTTGCCACCGACGATCACCGCCATGCCGAGGCCGACGGCGAGGAAGAGCAGCAACCGGGTGAGCAGGACACCGGTGAAGACCTCGGTGTAGCGGACCTCGTCGAACCAGAGCCAGTCGGTCCACGCCTGGACACCCCATCCGAGCAGGGTGAAGAGCACGAACACCCCGACCAGGACAGCGATGGTGACGCGCCCGCGCCGGCTCATCCTCGGAAGGGGGCTGCTGCTACGCATGACCACTGTTGGCTCCGCACGCTCGATATGATCGGCTCCGACCAGGGCACCCAGAGTACGGGGTGTTCCTGAGCGTGTCGGGGCACGGTCACACCGGTCAGCAACGCGTCGGCTGACCGCCCCCGCGCAACGTCTCCAACGCGGTCATCGCCTCGTCCAACGAGCCCACCCGCAACAGCGGCAGATCCGGCTGCGGGTTGCGGACCGCCTCCGCGCAGTTGTCGGCGGGCACCAGGAAGACCTTGGCCCCGGCGCGCTTGGCGCCGACGAGCTTCTGGGCGATCCCGCCGATCGGGCCGACGGCACCCTCGTCGTCGATGGTGCCGGTACCGGCGATGATCTTGCCGCCGGTGAGGTCGGCCGGGGTCAACTTGTCCACGATCCCCAGGGCGAACATCAGACCGGCGCTCGGCCCACCGATGTCCCCCAGGTCGATGCCGAGCGTGAACGGATGCGGCTGCTGCTGATCGATCTCGACACCGATCCGCGGTCGGCCGTCCTGCTCCTTACTGGTCACCGTCGCGGTGGCCGGCACGCCGTCCCGGGTGTAGCCGATTGTCAACGCCGTGCCCGCCGGCCGGGCCCGGACCAACTCGGTGACCTTCGCGGCCACCGGCACCGGCTGACCGTCGACCGAGGTGATCAGATCGCCGGCCTTCAACGCCCCCGCCGCCGGGCCGTCCCCGGCCACCGTCTTGATCACCACCTGCACCGGAAAGCCCAACTCCCGCAGAGCGGCGGTCTCCGCGCTGGTCTGCGACGCCTTGAAGTCCTCGGCGTTGCGCTGCTCGACCTGCTCCGTCGACTCCCCCGGTGGGTAGACCAGCTCACGCGGCACCACCGCCTCGTCGTCGGAGAACCAGCCGGCGAGCGCCCCCCGCAACCGCACGGTGGGCTGCACCCCCACCGTGGTCAGCCGCAACTGGCCGGCCGAGGTGGAGGTCTCCCGACCCGAGACCTGGATGACCTCCTTACCGTCGGTCGTACCGAGGGTGTTGACAGTCGGCCCCGGGCCCAGCACCACGTACGGAATCGGCACCCGGAGCACCCCGATGCTCAACAGGGCGGTGAACAGGGCACCGAGCAGCACCGTCAGGCCACGACGTCTCATGCCGCAGAGCGTACCGACCGGTCGCGGGTCGCCTGCCGGATGCGCCGCGCGACTTCGCCCTCAGCGCAACGCCAGCGGCGGCTACCTGGGGCGCGGTCCGCGTACCGTAGGTGTCGTGCCTGATATTCCGTTCGGTTTCGCGCTCCCGGGTGGGCAGCCACCAGACCCCAACGATCCCGCGCAGATGCAGCAGTTCATGTCGCAGTTGCAGCACCTGCTCTCCGCCCCGGGCAGCGGTCCGGTCAACTGGGACCTGGCCCGGCAGGTAGCAGCCAGCCAACTCTCGGCCGCCGGTGACCCGGCGGTGTCGATGTACGAGCGCAACGCGGTCGAGGAGGCCCTGCGCCTCGCCGACCTGTGGTTGGAACCCGCCTCGGCGTGGCCCTCCGGCATCCAGAACCCGATTGCCTGGAACCGCAACGAGTGGATCTTCAAGACGCTCGACGTGTGGCGCAAGCTCTGCGACCCGGTCGCCAGCCGGATGGTCGGCGCGATGGGTGACCTGGTGCCACCGGAGGCACGCGCCCAACTCGGCCCGATGCAGTCGATGGTGGCCTCCCTCGGTGGCGCGCTCTTCGGCGGTCAGCTGGGCCAGGCCCTCGGCTCGCTCGCCGCGGAGGTGCTCTCCGCCGGCGACATCGGGCTGCCGCTCGGCCCGGCCGGCACGGCCGCGCTGATCCCGGCGAACATCCGGGCGTACGGCCAGGGCCTGGAGCTGCCCGAGGATGAGGTCCGCCTCTACGTGGCGCTGCGCGAGGCCGCCCACCAGCGGCTGTTCCAGCACGTCCCGTGGCTGCGCGGGCATGTGCTCAGCGCTGTCGAGATGTACGCCTCGGGCATCCGGGTCAACCGGGAGGCGATCGAGGAGGCGATGGGCCGGGTCGACCCGACCGACCCCGAGTCGATGCAGGCGATCGCCCTGGAAGGCATCTTCACCCCGGAGGACACCCCGGCGCAGAAGGCCTCCCTGGCCCGCCTCGAGACCGCACTCGCCCTGGTCGAGGGCTGGGTGTGCCACGTCGTGGACAGCGCCGCCAGCGACCGACTGCCGAACGTCGTCCGGTTGGGCGAGGCGTTCCGCCGTCGCCGGGCCGCCGGCGGCCCCGCCGAGCAGACCTTCGCCGCACTCGTCGGCCTGGAACTGCGCCCACGCCGGCTGCGTGAGGCAGCGGCGCTCTGGGCAGCGCTCACCGAGCACCGTGGCATCGAGGGGCGCGACGCCGTCTGGGGCCACCCGGACCTGCTCCCGTCGGACGACGACTTCGCCGATCCGGTCGCCTTCGCGATGAACGACATGGACCTCAGCGAGCTGGACAGCTTCGACTTCACCGCCCCCGGCGGCATCGAGGAGAAGGCTCCCGGTCAGTCGGGTCCGGCCGGCCCGGCCGACAAGACCGACGGCGAGGACGACGCCAAGTCCTGACGTCCGCGCGACGACGGCCCGCGCCCGGGTGCCCGCATGATCGACGGCGAGCACCCGGGCGCGCTGTCGACGGGTCCGGGTCGGTGGTGGCGCGCGTCTCGTGAGCTGGCGGTGTGACGGTTCAGGCGGGTCGACCGGGCCCGGAGAGAAGTGCGCGCGTCGCTTCCCACCCCTCGAAGGCGGGGTCAAGCGTGGCCAGGTCAGCCGGGCCGCGCAGTCGTCGCCAGCCCGCCGTGACAGCCACGTCACCAGGGCGCGGGGCGTTGGCGCGCGCCTCAGCCGGCGTAGCGGAGTCCAGTTCCAGCGTCGGCAACCAGGCCGGCGCGGGCAGTCGTACCGCGACACCGAGCAGACCCGGACCGCCTCCCTCCACCGGAGCCACCGCGACAGGTCGGGTGGTGAGTGGGCGGAGCAGCTTGCCGACGGTCAG
Source organism: Micromonospora sp. NPDC005710 (assembly GCF_040630995.1). Classification (NCBI taxonomy): domain Bacteria; kingdom Bacillati; phylum Actinomycetota; class Actinomycetes; order Micromonosporales; family Micromonosporaceae; genus Micromonospora; species Micromonospora sp. NPDC005710. The sequence goes on from NZ_JBEXYP010000003.1 coordinate 352,272, forward strand.
GGCGGGCAGGTCAGGCACGTCACTGACCAGCACTGCCGCCTGGTCGTACCCCTCCAGCGCGGCGAACACGGCGTTCGGCGTCGGCTCGGCCACCTCGTACACCGCAGTGCCGGGCCACACCAGCGCATCGGCGAGCGCCCGGTCGGCCGGGGTCACCGCTACCGCGACCTCCACCTCGTTGAGCGTGGCGAGCAGGTCGATGACGTCTTCGGCGAGCGCCGCCCGCCATTCCGCCAGGTCGACGCCGGGCGGCGACCAGTGCACCGGCCCGAGCAACGCCACCACCACCCGTCGCGCCATCCCCCGACCCTAGCGCCCCACCTCACCCAGCCACCCCACCCGGCCAAGGCCAACCGACCAAGGCCAACCTGTCCAGGGCCAACCTGTCCAGGGCCAACCCCGCATGATCGACTGAAGTCGCGGTGTCCCGGCAGCCCGGATAGCGCGGCATCCAGGAAGGCGAGTGGATCTAGACCGATCAGGTGGTGAGCGGCGCGCAGGCTGCTACTCCTTCGAGGTAGCCGCGGGCGCGTTCCGCCTTGGGGTAGCGACCGACCAACGCCCAGAACCGGGCGTTGTGGCTGGGCACGATGAGGTGCGCCAACTCGTGCAGCACCACGTAGTCGATCACCCAGTCGGGCATCTCCTGGACGCGATGGGAGATTCGGATGCTGCGGTCCGCGGGCGTGCAGGAGCCCCATCGGCCGTTCTGGTTGGTGACCCAGCGGACGCTTGCCGGCACCGCCTTGGTGGCGTACCCCGGTAAATAGAGGTCGATGAGCCGGTTGGCGCGGGCCAGCAGCTCGGCGTCGGAGCGGGCGAGGCGGCCCTCCCGGGCGGCGAGCCGGGCGAGCATCCGGTCGACCCACTCGCTCTCCTCGGCGCGGGAGAACTGGTCGGGGATGAGGACTACCACTCGCTCACCGTCACGGTACGCGGACACCGTACGTCGTCGGCGCTGACTGCGCCGCACCTCGACGACCGGCTTACGCGTCCCCGCCATCACTGGCCCGCGCAGCCTCGACTACGTGTCACGCAGGCAAGCTAATGCGTACTGACCAGGGGTCCGCAAGAGTCAACCGCACGACACGCGCCCAGAAAATGGTGATTGGTCGCCAGGCGTCCCGAAAATTTCTTGACTACAGCGCTATCGCGACATCTCGTCACCCTTCGTGAACGACGATGTCGCCGGTGCGCGGCCTGTCCCCACCGTAGGTGATCAGCGTCCCGGATGGCGCCGCGGGGGCACTCGCACGGGTGGCTGTCAGGGTTTGGTCGGCGTGTCCCCGCCAAACTGACTTATCCGACCTATTTCGCCATGCACACTCTCGACGTCGACTTGCTCACAGTGTCGATGCACAGCTGACATGGAACCGCCCAGACCTGGGTAGGGTCCGCGGACCAGCGGTCACGAAGGTGGCCGCGGAGTGAGACCCAGCGCCGGCGCCCCGTGTGGCCCGCCGCCGGGCACCCCGCCGGAACGGCATTGACCGGCGGACGAGACGAGGAGGGCACCGTGGCCGACCAGGCCCAGACGACCTACAACGGTTACTGCGTGAAGTGCAAGGAGAAGCGGGACTTCGAGGGGCACGTCGAGGTCTCGAAGACCGGAATGAACATGGCCAAGGGCAAGTGTCCGGTATGCGGAACAACAGTGAACCGCATCCTGGGCAAGGCCAAGGTCTGACCCGAACGGGTGGACGGGGGTGGGGTGGCCGGTGGCCACGCCACCCCCGTTGCAGATCGGGAACGCCGCACCCGGTGTCCTGTCGGGTGACCGACACCAGGCACGGCAGGCTGTGGAAAACCCGTCAAACCCTGTGGATAGCGCTGGACAGCGGCTTGAACGCCTGTGGACAACGATCGACCGAAAGCGAAGTTGCGGTCACGATTCGTGACCATGAGCCGCACTGCACTGCCCCGCCCGACCCTGCTACCCGGCCTCAACCGGCTCTGGCGGGACCGGCACACACTCCAGCTCGGCGTCGGCCCTGGGCCGGCCGTCCTGGTGGAACTGGCCAACCCCCGCGCCGCCCACCTGCTCGACCTGCTCGACGGCACGCGTAGCGAGCGCACCGTGCTGGCCCAGGCGGCGACCGCCCGGGTCAGCGCCGACGACGCACGTACCCTGCTCGACACCCTGCGGGCCGCCGGCCTGTTGGTGCCCGCGCACAGCCTGCTCCCCCGTGACCTGACCGGCCCGGTCCGGGCCCGGCTCGCGGCCGAGGCCGGAGCGCTGGCCCTGGCCGCCGCCCGACTGCCCGGCACCCCCGCGCAGGTCCTGCGTCGGCGGCGGGCGGCCCGGGTGCTGCTCACCGGCGCCGGAGGGCTCGGCGGGCCGCTGACTGTGGCACTGGCCCAGGCCGGCGTGGGGCAGGTGATTCCCCAGCTCAGCGGCTCGGTACGCCCCGTCGACCTGATCGGTACGGGCATCCCCGCCACCGAGCTGGGTCACCCGCTGACAGCGGCGGTGCGGGCCGCTGTCAACCGTGTCGCACCGGGCACCGGCACCCACCCGAGCCGGGCCGGGCAGATCGACCTGGTGATCCAGCTCGGCACGGACCGACCTCCCGCGCTGCTCGCCGCCGGTCTCGCCCAGCGTCGGCAGGTGCACCTGCTGGTCACGTTGCGCGAAGGCGTACCGGTGATCGGGCCGATGGTCCGCCCACCCGCCGGGCCCTGCCTGCACTGCGTGGAGTTGCACCGGGCCGATCGCGACCCGGACTGGCCGCGGCTCGCCGCTCAACTCGCCGCCGCCGACCCGGTGGCCGCCGGAACGACAGGCACCCTGCTCGTCGCCTGCGGGTACGCGTTGACCGAGGCGCTGACACAGCTGGATGGCGGTGATCCGGAGACGCTCGGTGGTGCCATGGAGATCAACGGCACCGGCCGTTTTCGTCGTCGGGGTTGGCCGCCACACCCGTCGTGTGGGTGCTCGCGAGGCCGAGTGTCCGCACCAGCCCGGCCGCAGAGCAGCAGCGGGGCCCTCCGGTCGGTAACAATGACCGAGTGACCGACATCCCGCGCCGCGCCGTGTCCCGCACCGCCAAGCTCGCCGCCCTGCCGCTCGGCTTCGCCGGCCGGACCGTCCTCGGCATGGGAAAGCGCGTCACCGGGCTCGCCTCCGACGTGATCTCCGCGGAGATCCAACAGCGCACCGCCGAGCAACTGTTCAGCGTGTTGGGCCAGCTCAAGGGTGGGGCGATGAAGTTCGGGCAGGCGCTGTCGGTCTTTGAGGCGGCGTTGCCGGAGGAGATCGCCGCGCCCTACCGGCAGGCGCTGACGAAGCTGCAGGAGGCGGCGCCGCCGCTGCCGGCCGCAAGCGTGCACAAGGTGCTGGCCGAGCAGCTCGGTCCCGACTGGCGGGACCTGTTCGTCGAGTTCAACGACGTCCCGGCCGCCGCGGCGAGCATCGGCCAGGTGCACCGGGCGCGGTGGCGCGAGCCCGGCTTCGACGAGTCGGGGGCACCGCACAGCCGCGACGTGGCCGTCAAGATCCAATATCCGGGGGCCGGCGACGCCCTGCTCGCCGACCTCAAGCAGCTGTCCCGACTGGGCGGAATGTTCCGGGCCATCCAACCCGGCCTGGACGTCAAGCCGCTCCTGGCCGAGCTGCGCGAACGGATCACCGAGGAGTTGGACTACGAGCTGGAGGCGGAGTCGCAGCGCACCTTCGCCGCCGCGTACGCCGGCGATCCGGAGATCTACATCCCGGAAGTGGTGAACGCCTCGCCCCGGGTGCTGGTCACCGAGTGGATGACGGGCACCCCGCTGGCCGACATCATCCGGGACGGCACCGAGGAGGAACGGGACGAGGCGGGCCGGTTGATGGCCACCCTGCACCTCTCCGCACCGCAGCGGGCTGGGCTGCTGCACGCCGACCCGCACCCGGGAAACTTCCGGCTGCTGCCCGACGGCCGGCTCGGTGTGATCGACTTCGGTGCGGTGGCCCGGATGCCGGAGGGCACCCCGGAGCCGATCGGTCGTATCGCCGCGATGGCCCTGCGCGGCGACGCCGACGAGGTGGTGGCGGGGTTGCGGTCGGAGGGGTTCATCGGCGCGGCCGAGGAGATCGACGCCGAGGGGGTGCTCGACTTCATGCGCCCCATGTTGGAACCCATCGCGGCGGACGGCTTCCGGTTCACCCGGGCCTGGCTACGCGCCGAGGCGGGGCGACTGGCCAGCCCACGATCCCCCACGTACCAGCTGAGCAGGCAGCTCAACCTGCCCCCGTCGTACCTGCTGATTCACCGGGTGACGCTCGGGTCGATCGGGGTGCTCTGCCAGTTGGAGGCGAAGGCCCCCTACCGGAGCATCCTGGAGCGCTGGCTGCCCGGCTTCGCTCCGGTCGTCTGACAACGCCAAGGCCCGAGCGCCTGACAGGGCCGAGGCCCGCGCGTCCCACGACGCCGAGACCCGCCGGACGACGTGCGGAAGGGCGGGTGCCGATCGGCACCCGCCCTTCTGTGTGAAGTGGTACTAGAGAATGCCCAGGTCGCGAGCCGCCTGGTTGCGGCCGGTCATGGCGACGGTACGGGCGGATCGGGCTGCCTCAGTGCTCGTGGTGGTACGACCGGCCTGAGGCCGGCGCATTCGAGCCCTGGTCAACGCTTCGTGGAGTAGTTGCATCTCGAAGGCTCCACTCGGAACGTTCAACATCGTTTTCTCACTCACTGCCGGTGTGCCACCGGCGTAGTTGGGACGGGTCGGGAACATGTCAGGCTGCCAGCCGGACCGCGCCTCGCACCTCGGACAGCCCACTGGCCGCCAGGCGCGCCTCGGCCTCGACCCGAAGCTCGGCGTCACGGGCGACGTCCTCCTTACGCGGACGGCCACGGGGCCGCTTACGCGGGACGACCGCGCCACGCTCGAAGATCTCGCCGCCCCAGACGCCCCAGGGCTCCGCTCGCTCAACGGCTCCGGCCAGGCACTCGACGCGCAGCGGGCAGTCCCCGCAGAGCGACTTGGCCAGCTCGAGCTCGGTGGGCGAGTCCGAGAACCACAGGTCGGGGTCGAACTTCCGGCAGGGCAGGTTCGCCTCCAGCTCGACGCTCACGTCGAGGGGGGCCAACGCCAGACTCATCTCCCGGTCACCTCTCTCTCACTTCGATCTCGTGGATCGCATTCCGACGTACGTACGGCGGGCAAAAAACTGAGGCCGCGGATCCCGGTAAGCGGGTTCCGCGGCCTCGAGGTGAGCCGGAGTCTGATGGTCAGACCGGTTTACCTCGAGGTGGAACGCCGCGGACATCCATGCGCTTCTTGGCGACCCGGATGCCATTGCCCGTGATGCCACTGGTCCCCTCGACTCCAGCGGGCGCGACGGTCAGGGTCAGCTCGGCCTGAACCTGGTGCACCTGTGGAACCGACGGTCGTGCAGCCGCGAGGGCCACCCGGACAGCCGACAGCGGAGCGCAGGCAGACGGCATCGCCGTCAGACGCTCATAGGTGAAGATCTTCACGGTGCCACCTCCCTCACGTTCCTCGAATCGACTGGACCGACCTTGTGAGCAGCCGGAATGGCGCCGCTCGCGTGGTGTGTTCTGAGGCTATTCCTCGCGCCGGGGCGAGGGCAAACGAATTTACGACGAGATTTCGAAAGTTTTCTCCGGGCAGACATCGTCCACCCCGGCACCGGCCACGAGGGACAGCACCGACTCCCCGTAGAGGCCCAGCTTTCGAGGGCCGATACCGGCGATGGCGATCAACTCCTCGGACCGGCCCGGCCGCCGCTCGGCCAACGCGATCAACGTCGCGTCGGTGAACACCACGTAGGCGGGAACCTTCTGCGCAGCGGCCACCCGCTGCCGCCAGTCGCGCAGCCGTTCGTGCAGCTCATCATCTATGTCGGACGGGCAGGTGGGGCAGCGGCCGAGCTTGCGGTCCGGCCCGGCGAGCAGGGTGGCACCGCAGATCCGGCAGGAGACGATCTGGGTTCGCCGCCGTTCGGGACGCCGGACCGGGCCGGCGCCACCAGTCGCCCGTTCGGTGCCGCCGGAGCGGTCCAGTTGGGGCAGGAACCGCGACGGCCGCCGGGCCCGGCCGCCCGGCGAGCGCGCGGCGGCGTACGACAGCCAGAGCCACTCCCGGGCGCGGGTGATCCCGACGTAGAGCAGCCGGCGTTCCTCCTCGACCTGCTCGACGGTCTTGGCGTACGTGGTGGGCAGGGTGCCCTCGGCGAGGCCGACCAGGAAGACGGCGTCCCACTCCAACCCCTTGGCGGAGTGCAGGGACGCCAGCGTCACGCCGTCCACCGTCGGGACGTGCTGCTGGGCGGCCCGACGCGCCAACTCCTCGGTGAAGTCGGTGAGGGTGACCGGGCGCTCCACCGAGGCGGCCTCGCCGATCGGCACGACCTCGGGGGTGGCCGCGTACTCCTCGGCGAGCTGGACCAGCGCGGACAGCGCCTCCCACCGCTCGCGGGCGGCGCCGCCGGACGGGGGCGCGTCGGGGGCCCAACCGACGGCGGTGAGCGCCTCGACGACGGCGACCGGCAGCGGTGTCTCCCCCGGGATCGAGCGGGTGGCGGCGCGCAGCGCGACCATCGCCTGGCGCACCTCGGTGCGTTCGAAGAACCGCTCGGCCCCCTGCACGACGTACGGCACGCCGGCCTCGGTGAGCGCCTTCTCGTACGCCTCGGACTGGGCGTTGACGCGGAACAGTACGGCGATCTCCTTCGCCGGCGTGCCCGCGTCGACGAGTGACCGGCAGCGCGCGGCCACCGCGTTCGCCTCCGCCGGCTCGTCGGTGAAGATCCGCAGGTCCGGCTCGGGGCCGGGTGGGCGTTGCCCGCTCAACTCGAGCCGCAGGCGTGCCTCGGTGCCCCGGGCCTGGGCGATGACCGCGTTGGCCAGCCCGACCACCTGCGGGGTGGAGCGGTAGTCACGGACCAGCCGGACGACTGTGGCGCGGCGGTGTCGGCGGGGGAAGTCGACCAGGTACGCGGAGGTGGCCCCGGTGAACGAGTAGATCGTCTGGCTGGCGTCCCCGACCACTGTCAGGTCGTCCCGGCCACCCAGCCAGGCGTCCAGCAGCCGCTGCTGGAGCGGGTTGACGTCCTGGTACTCGTCGACCACGAAGTGCCGGTACTGGCCCCGGACCTGTTCGGCGACGTCCGGGTGCTCCTCGATGCCCCACACGGCGGCCCGCAGCATGTCCTCGAAGTCGATCACGCCGTTCGAGCGTTTGATCTGCTCGTACGCGGTGAACACGTCGGCGACCTTCGTCGGCTCGTGTGGTGTGTCGCGCAGGGCCCGGGCGGCGGCGACCACGTAGTCGGTCGGCTCGACGAGCGACGACTTCGCCCACTCGATCTCCCCGGCCAGGTCGCGGGCGGCGGCCCGGTCGGTACGCAGGCCGACCCGGGCTGCGGCGAGGGTGACCAGTCGGACCTTGCTGTCCAGCAGTTCGGGCATGGCGCGCCCGGCCAGCAGCCGGGGCGCGAAGTAGCGCACCTGGCGCAGCGCGGCCGCGTGGAAGGTCCGCGCCTGGACACCGTGCGCCCCGAGCACCGTGAGACGGTGTCGCATTTCGGCGGCGGCGCGGGCGGTGAAGGTGACAGCGAGCACGTGCCGGGGGGAGATCTCACCGGTGAGCGCCCGGTGGGCGACTCGGGAGGTGATCGCCCGGGTCTTGCCGGTGCCGGCGCCGGCCAGGATGCAGACCGGGCCGGCGGGTGCGGTCACCGCGGAGCGCTGCTCCGGGTCAAGCCCGGCGAGCACCTGTTCCGACGCTGAGTGAACCGCCACAACCAGGAATCATCTCAGCTCCTCTCAGCGTTGCAGCGAACAGCCTCGGCTTGATCGGCAAGTCGGGGCCGGAGGAGTTGGAGGATCCGAGGATGCTGACGATGTATTCCACCCCCTGGTGCGGCTACTGCCACCGGTTGAAGTCGCAGCTCGACCGGGAGGGCATCGGGTACGAGGTGGTCGACATCGAGCAGGACCCGAAGGCCGCGGAGTTCGTGATGAGCGTCAACGGTGGCAACCAGACGGTGCCGACGCTGCGCTTCGCTGACGGCAGCGCCCTGACGAATCCCTCGATCGTCCAGGTCAAGCAACACCTGGAGACGCTCAACGCCTGATCTGCCGTTTCATTCTCGGTGAGCGGCCGCCCCGCCCGGGGCGGCCGCTCGTCGTGTTCCGGAGCGGGTCACGGCGGTGACTGTCGGTGGCCGCCGGGCCCTCGGCTCGGTCGGTGTCCTCGGTCGGTCGGCGGGGGGCGGGGAGCGTCGGGGGGTCGGGTGGTGTCGGCGGGCGGGCTCCGGTGGTCGGCGCGCTCAGGTGCCGGCCCCGCCACAGGTAGGTCCCGGCGGCCAGGGTGGCCATCCCGACCAGCACGAACAGCAGCCGGTAGTCGAGGAACCCGACCAGCAGGGCACCCGCCCCGATGGAGATTGCCTGCGGCCCGCTGACCATCGCCCGGGTGGCGGCGGCGACGCGGCCGACGAGCGAGGGCGGGGTGCGGCGCTGGATGAGCGTGTGCAGACCGACCATCGTCAGCGGGAGCGAGACCCCGGCCAGCAGCACCGCCACGAACCCCAACCGCAGATCGGGGTACGCGAGCGCGAGCGCGGCCGGCGAGAAGAAGGCGACCCCGGCGGCCAGCGTGCCGACCTCGCCGATCCGGCGGACCAGCGTCGGTGAGCACAGCCCGCCGAGCAACCCACCCACACCCTGCACGGTGACCAGGACGCCCACGAACGCGGCATCCCGGTTCAGCCCCTGGTCGACGTACGCGAAGATGAGCGACTCGCTGAAACCCATCACCAGTGATCCGAGCCCGTATCCGAGCAGGGCCCGCCGCAGGGCCGGCTCGCCGGCCAGGTGCCGCACTCCGGCGCCCAGCTCGGCCGGCCACCGCAGCCGTTCGGCCGGCGGCAGTTGTTGCGGGGTGGGTAGTGCTGTCACCACCGCCGCCGCGGTCAGAAATCCGACCATGCCGATTCCCGCGAGCACCCAGCCGCCGAGCGCCGCGTAGAGCGCCGCGCCGACAAGCGGACCGACCAGGCGTATCCCCTGGCGTACGGTCTGGAGCACGCCGTTCGCCTCGGCCAGCAGCTCGACCGGCACCATCTCGCGGATGAGCCCACTGAGCGCCGCGCCGAGCGTGATCGACGAGAGTCCGTACAGGGCGGCCACCAGGTAGACGATCCAGACGTCGCCCGCGTCGCGGACGGTGAACAGCGGGGCGAGCAGTACGGCCGTCACCACGTTCGCGGCGAGGAAGAACGGCCGGCGCGGGTAACGGTCGACGACCCAGCCGACGAGCGGTGCCAGCGTCATCGGCGCGATGACCGCGAAGATCGTGGCGCCGGCCAACCCGTTCGAGCCGGTCAGATCCTTGACCCAGATGGCGAGTGCGAGCAGCAGGATCGACTCGGCCGTCATGCTGGCCAGCAGGCCGCCGAACAGCAGACGGAAGTCGGGTCGGCGCAGGATCGTGCGCATGGGGTCCCTCCGGCGGGATGGCCTGCCCAGATGGGCGAGGTCGGCGGGCTGCGACCGCGGGTCCGTCGTCAGCCGGCATTCCCGTGGTCCGATTTTCGCAAGACACGCCCTCGCCGGAACCTCCGACACCGGTCGCGCCGTCCATACTGACCGTGGGGGGCGAATTTCATACAGTTACCGTCGCGTCTGCGGCGGACGACGGGAAAGAGGACACTGTGCCTCCTGCCGCACCCAGCCCAATCCTGCGTCGTCGCCGGTTGGGCGTCGAGCTGCGCCGCCTGCGTGAGGCCGCAGGCCTTACTGGCGATCAGGTCATCGAGCGTATCGGTTGGGCCTCCGCATCCAAACTGTCGCGTTTGGAGAACGGCCGCAGCCGGCCGGACCCGCAGGACGTCGGTGACCTGCTCGACCTCTACGGCGCGGACCAGGCGCTGCACGACGAGCTGCTGGGCATCACCAACGAGGCCGGCGACATGCGCGGCTGGTTGAAGAACTTCCCGGTGATGACCCAGCAACAGCGCGGCTGGGCGGAGTTGGAGGCGGGTTGCGCGGAGATCTGCGAATACAACCCGGTGCTGGTGCCGGGCCTGTTGCAGACCCCCGGGTACGCCGAGCTGCGGATCGTGTCGGCTCGGCAGGTGAGTGCGGGCGCGGGCGAGCCGAAACCCGGCGACGAGCCGGAGACCGAGGTGCAGGCGCGGCAGGCCCGCCAGTCGCTGCTGACCCGGGAACCACACCCTCCCCGCTACACGGCAGTTCTGGAGGAGGCGGCTCTCGGCCGCCGGGCCGGGCCGCCGGAGGTGTTGCACGAGCAACTGCTCCAACTCTGCGAGTTGGCGCTGCTACCAAACGTGGCTCTGCACGTGTTGCCGAGAGACACCCAGATCCCCAATTGGTACCTTCCGCCGACTGCCTTCTCCGTCTATCGGTTCGCCGATCCCCTCGATCCGGAGACATTGGCCATCGAAGGTGGCTTCACCGACGTCATGTCGACCGACTCAATCACGCTAAATCGCTATAAAGTAGTGTTCGAGTGGCTATGCACGGCGGCACTTAACGCTTCGGACACCCTCTCCTGGCTGATCGAGGCGACGGGACGGCTGACCGAGGCGGGGCCCCCATCCACAGTGGCGTTCGGGCCGGCAACGGCGCCGATCCAACGCCGCCGTGAATCGGGGCGACTGACGGACCGGTGATCCACGGGGGACCTTCCGTTGGAACGTGCGGCACCACTCGTCCCATCGGATCGCTGCACATCAGGAGCAGAACCATGAACGACATCCGCAACACACCGTCCGTTTCCGCCCACTCGTTGGCGGACGCCCCGTGGCGTACCAGCACCCGCAGCCAGACCTCCAACTGTGTGGAGGTGGCCCCGCTCGCCACCGGCCCGTCGGCCGTCGCCCTGCGCGACAGCAAGGACCGGGGCGGTCCGGTGCTGCTGTTCAACCGCGCGGGATGGCTCGGTTTCCTCACCGGAACCAAGAAGGGCCAGTTCGACCTGAACTGATTCGGACACTGGTGCGGGGCCGTCGGCGTCATGCCGGCGGCCCCGTCGCGTCGCGGCACCGGTCCGTGCGGAAGCGACCCGTCGACCCCGCTGAGCAGCCATCCGCCGATCGGACGAGCCTCAAAACCGATAGGCGCGTTTCAGTTGCTGGGACGAACACGCGGCGTAACATGACCCTCGAGAACGTGGAACTTCCACACTGGCTCTTTCGTCGCGGTTCATCCGGAGACCCTCATGCGGTTCCTGATCGTTCGCACCGACATCCGCGCCGTCGCTGACGGAGACATCGCCGCCGCCTGGGCGGACGGCCACCGCCTTCGCGACGAGACCACCACGCCCGAGCCACGCCGGCAGACGGTGCACGCCGAGGACCGGGACGCCGCGCTGCTGTTGGCCCGCGCTTTGGCCACCGTCGGCGCGGTCCGCGCCGGCAAACAACGGGTCAAGGTCCTGCCGCTGGTCGAGCCGCGGCCCGCCTTCCGACACAGACCGGGTCGCGCCGGCACCTGATTCCACAGGTCGTCCGTCGTGGTCGGACCGGCTCCCCCGCCGCGTTCATTCGCACCCACCGACCACGACGGCCCGTGTTCCCGGCCCGTGACCGCCGCGGCAACGGCGGCCACGGGCCGGGACCGTGCTCAGCGGTCGGCGTCCACCCAACCGTCCAGCCAGCGGTGGATGAGGAACAGCGCGATCGACGACGGGGGCGGCAGGATCAGCCGGGCCCCGTCGCCCACGTCCACCGTCTGCCCGGCCAAGGCCGCCCCGATCTCCCGCCGGGAGAACCACCGGGCGTACGCGATCTCGGACGGGTCGACCCGCACCGGCTCGGTCGGGTTCGCGGTGGCCAGAAAACCAAGCATCAGCGAGCCGGGAAACGGCCAGGCCTGGCTGCCCACGTACCCGATGTGCTCGACCCCGACGCCCACCTCCTCGCGGACCTCGCGCAGCACGGCAGCCTCCGCCGACTCGCCCGGCTCCACGTAGCCGGCCAGGCAGGAGTAGCGCCGACCACCCGGGGTGCCCTGCCAGCCGGCGTTGTTGCCGAGCAGGCAGCGGCCGTCCGGGCCGTCCACACCGTCGTGAACGAGCACGATCATCGCCGGGTCGGTACGCGGCCAGATCCGCCCGCCGTTGCGGTCCACCCGGGACCAACCGGCCTCGTCCATCGCGGTCGGCGCGCCGGTGCTCGTGGAGTACGCGTGTCGGGTGTGCCAGTTGACGAGCGCCAACGCTGTGGTGAAGATGCCGGCCTCCCGGTCGGCGAGCAGGTGACCCACCTCCCGGAGGTGGACCGCCCGTGTTCCCGGGATGGTCGGCAGCGGTGTGTCGACAGCGAAGACCGGCACCCCGTCCGGCTCCACACCCAGGAACATCGCGTTCGACTCGGAGCCGACCGGCACGTCACCCGCCCCGAACAGCACAAGGGTCGGAGGCGACGTCTCGGTGCGAGCCAGCGTCCGCCCCTCGTCGGTCGAGTCGAGCAGCAGCACCCTGGCCCGCAACCACGCCTCTGTCAACCACTGCGAGTCACCCCGCCGGTGCGCCGCCCGATCCAGCGTGGACCGCGCCAACGGCGGCGCGGCCTCCCCGCTCACGCCGACGCTCCGCTGCTGAGCCCCATGGTTCGCGTGCTCACGCCTTCTGCTCGGTGTGCACTGTGGTCAGCGCGGCCAGCCCCGGGGTGACCCGGTCCGCGTCGCCGAGGACCACCACCGCCGCCCGAGCCGGCGCCAGGTAGCGGGCCGCCGCCTGCGCGACGTCGTCGATGCTCGCCTTCGCCAACCGCGCCGCGTACTCGGCGAGGAAGTCCAGGCGCAGACCGTTGCCCGCGTACGCGCTGGTCAACGCCGCCAACCCGGCCTGCGTGGACATGCCGAGCTGGAGGGTGCCCAGGGCGTACTGCCGGGCCTGCTCCAACTCCTCGGGCTTCGGGGGCAACGACGCCAACCGCCCCAACTCGTACGTCGTTTCGAGCAGCGCCGGACCGGTGACGTCGGTGGCCACATCGGCGGCGGCGACCAGCACCGACCCGGCGACAGAGTGCTCGATCACCGAGTACGGGCCGTACGTGTAGCCCTTGTCCTCGCGGATGTTCTCCACCCACCGGGAGGAGAAGTAGCCGCCGAAGATCAGGTTGGCCAGTTGCAGCGGCGCGTGGTCGGGGTCGGTACGCGGCACCGCCGGCAACGCGATCCGCAGCGACGACTGCACCGAGCCGGGCCGGTCGACGAGCAGCAGCGGCCCCGGTTCCAGCGGCGGGGTCGCCGGCAGTTCGGCCGCCCGCCCGGCACCCGACCAGCCGACGAGCGCCCGCTCGGCCGCATCCAGTGCCTTCTCCGGCTGCACGTCACCGACGAGCACCAACTGCGCGCCGGTCGGATGGACCCGCTCCGAGTGCAGGGTACGCAGCGCCCCCGGTCGCACCGCCTGGATCTGGCCGGGCTCCGGCGTCTGCGTCGCGTACGGGTGCCGACCGTAGATCCGCTTGAGCAGCGCCTCCCGGGCCAGGTGCGAGGGTTGGCTCTGCGCCACCTGGATGCGGTCGACCAGCCGGTCCCGTTCGGTGGCCACCTCGTCGCTGGGATAGCTCGCGCCGGTCAGCACCTCGGCGAGCAGCTCCAGCATCCGGTCCAGACCGGTGACCAGGCCGGCACCGGAAAGCAGCAGCCGGTCCGGGTCGACACCGGCGGACAGCCCACCACCCACCTTCTGCAACTCGGCGGCGATCTGCACGCTTGTCATCGACTCGGTGCCGGACAGCATGGTCTGCGAGAGCATCGCGCCGCGAGCCAGGTGGACCCGACCGAACGGCACCCAGAGCCGCAGTTCGACAAGGGGTACGGCGGGCCGGCGTACGGCGATCACGGTGAGCCCGTTAGGCAGCGTGCGTTCGGCCTGCTTGGGCACCTTGAGCTTGCGGTTCGGCCCGAGCGGCGGCAGCGTCCGCGGCCCGACAGGCGTGGTGGTGGTGGTCGTCGTCGTCACCTGGCACCTCCGGCGATGACCTCGATGGCGGCCCGGCGCTCCGGGCGCAGGGTGGCAGCAGCGGCCCTGACCTGCTCCTCGGTGACCTCGCCGACCAGCCGGGGCAGTTCGTTGAGAAGGCCCGGTTCGCCGCGTTGCTGCTCCAGCACTGCCATCCGCAGCGCCCGTCCGAGCACCGCGTCGGTGTCGCGCAGCAGGTGGGTGGCCATCCGGGCCTGGGTGCGGGCCAGCTCGCCGTCGGTCAGCCCGTCGGTGGCCAGCCGGTCCAACTCCTCGTCGATGGTGCGCAGCACCTTGTCCACGTCGCCCCCGGGCGGCAGGTGCGCCTGCAACAGCAGCGCGGTGGGGTCGCGGACGTCGAACGGATCGCCCATGAAGCCGAGGTATCCGCCGAGGGTGGTCACCATTCGGTCCCGCTGCACCAGCCGCTCCACCAGCCGCGACGCGTCACCGTCGGTGAGCACCTCGGCCAGCACCACGTACGGCAGGTAGCCGGCGAAGTCGGCGACCGGGTCGGGCACGCGCCAGGCGCCGGCCACCGCCGGCAGCGGCGCCAGGGCGTCGGTGTACGAGGTGCGCCGCTCGGCGCTCAGGTCGGGCTCGGTGAAGTCGGGTCGTTGCGGTGCCGGGCGGGCCGGCACGTCGCCGAAGTGCCTGGTGACCAGCTCGGTCGCCTCGGCCACGTCGATGTCCCCGCTGACGGCCAGCACGGCGTTGCCGCTGGCGTAGTAGCGGCGGAAGAAGTCCGCGGCGTCGGCGACGGTCGCCGACTCCAGGTCGTCGAAGGAGCCGTAGCCGTCGTGGGCGTTCGGGAAGGTGTCGAACATGACGGGCGGCAGGGTCAGCCAGGGGAAGCCGCCGTACGGCCGGTTGAGGACGTTGACCCGGATCTCCTCCTTGACCACGTCGACCTGGTTGCGCAGGTTCTCCTCGGTCAGCCGGGGGCCACGCATCCGGTCCGCCTCCAGGAACAGCGCGCGTTCCAGCGCGTTGCTCGGCAGCGTCTCGAAGTAGTCGGTGTAGTCGAGGTGGGTGGAGCCGTTGAAGGTGCCGCCCGCGCCCTGCACATGCCGGAAGTGGGCCAGCTTCTCCAGGTTCTCCGAGCCCTGGAACATCAGGTGCTCGAAGAGGTGGGCGAAGCCGGTGCGCCCTTCCGGCTCCGATCGGATGCCGACGTCGTAGACCACCGCCACCCCGATCACCGGGGCACTGCGATCGGGGGTGAGCACCACCCGCAGGCCGTTGTCGAGGGTGAACCGCTCGACCGGATACTTCGTCGCTGGAATTCTGGATCTCCGCGCCGCCACGGAGTCGACCCTAGCGCGTCGACACGTTCGCCACCCGCGACCTTCCCGGAGCCGCCGCAACCGAGGCCGTCACCAGGGGCAGCACCTCGGCGCCGACCCGCTCGGCCTCCTCCCGGTGCGGCCAGCCGGAGAGGATGAACTCGTCGACGCCGAGCGCGGCGTACTCGTCGATGCGGGCCGCGACCTCGGCGTAGCTGCCGACCAGCGCGGTGCCGGCGCCCTCGCGGACCAGGCCGACGCCGGCCCAGAGGTTCGGTGCGACGGTGAGCCCGTCGGTGCGGCCGGCGTTCAGCGCGGCCATCCGGGCCTGACCGACCGAGTCCATCCGGCGGAACCGGGCCTGCGCGGCGGCGATCCGCTCCCTGCTCATTCCGGCCAGCAGGCGGTCGGCCTCCGCCCACGCCTCGGCGCTCGTCGCCCGGGCGATGACGTGCAGCCGGAGGCCGGTGCGCAGGGTGCGCCCCTGCTCGGCGGCGAGCGCGCGCACCCGGGCGACCCGGGCCGCGATCGACGTCGGGGGTTCACCCCACATCAGGTACACATCGGCCTGTCGGGCGGCCACCGTCTCGGCGGCCGGGGACGCGCCGCCGAAGTAGACCGGCGGCGGCACGGCGAGCGGCGTGGCCAGGCCCCCGGCGTCGACCCGGTAGTGCTTGCCGGCATAGTCGAACGGCCCGCCGGCCCAGGCGCGGCGAAGCACCTCGACGAACTCGCCGGTGCGGGCGTAGCGGTCGTCGTGCCCGAGGAAGTCGCCGTACGCCCGCTGCTCGGCCGGGTCGCCCCCGGTGACGATGTTGAGCGACAGCCGGCCGTCCGAGATGGCCTGGAACGCCTCGGCCTGCTGGGCGATCAGGGTGGGCAGGGCGAAGCCGGCCCGGACCGCGACCAGCAGGCCGAGCCGCTCGGTGTGCTGAGCGACCGCCGCGCAGACGATCCACGGGTCGGGGCAACCGGCGCCCACCGGCGTGAGGACGGCGGTGAACCCGTTGGCCTCGGCGGCTCGGCCGACCTCGGCCAGGTAGGCGACGGTCGCGGCGCGGTCGTGCCTCGCGGCGCCCGCGGTGACTGTGGCGGCACCGACCTGGTCGCCGTCGCCGGAGGTGGGCAGGAACCAGTGGAAGGTCATGGCGAAGTCGCCTCTCTGCCGGTGAGCGAATGCCGATTACCCTAGCAAGCTGGTAGGAAATACCGACATATCTGAGACGCGCCATCCCGCAATGTGGATGGGCCTTGACGCTGACCGCAGCCTGGCCCACTCTTCCTACCAACTAAGTAGGAATACTGCGGATTGGATGGACGATGAGACGGCTCCCCCTGCGCCGGTTGGTCACCCTGGCCACCCTCGCCGTGGTCGGCGCGGCGACCCTGGGCAGCACCGCCGCGTGCGGCGACGACAGCGAGGGCACGGGCGACAGCTCCGGCCCGGTGACGCTGCGCCTCGGCTACTTCCCCAACATCACCCATGCGCCGGCGGTCGTCGGCGTGGAGAAGGGCATCTTCGCGGAGAAGCTCGGCAGCAACGTCAAGCTGGACCCGAAGACCTTCAACGCCGGCCCGGCCGCCATCGAGGCGGTCTTCTCCGGCGCGCTGGACGCCACCTACATCGGCCCGAACCCGACTGTCAACGCCTTCTCCAAGTCGAAGGGTGAGGCGGTCCGGGTCGTCTCCGGCGCGGCCTCCGGCGGCGTGGCGCTCGTGGTCAAGCCCGGGATCACTGATGCGCAGGGCCTGCGGGGCAAGAAGATCGCCACCCCGCAGCTGGGCAACACCCAGGACGTCGCGATCCGGTACTGGCTCAAGCAGCAGGGCCTGAAGACCACCAAGGAGGGTGGCGGCGACGTCAAGATCGTGCCGCAGGAGAACGCCCAGACTGTCGAGACGTTCAACAGCGGCGGGATCGACGGCGCCTGGGTGCCCGAGCCCTTCGTCTCCCGCCTGGTCAACGCCGGCGGCAAGGTGCTCGTCGACGAGCGCGACCTGTGGCCGGACAAGAAGTTCGTCATCACCAACCTGCTGGTAAGCACCAAGTTCCTCAAGGCGCACCCGGACGTGGTGCAGAAGCTCGTCGACGGCCAGGTCGCCGCCAACGAGTTCGTCAACACCAAGCCGGACGAGGCTCAGCAGGCCATCTCCGACGCGATCGGCAAGATCACCGGAAAGCCGCTGGACCTCAAGCTCATCAAGCAGGCGTGGCCGACGTTGGAGTTCACCAACGACCCGATCACGTCGTCCCTCAAGGCCGGGCTCGACCACGCCGTCGACGTCGGTCTGACCGAGCCGGTGGACCTCAAGGGCCTGTACGACCTGACGTACCTCAACAACGCACTGAAGGCCGCCGGCAAGCCCGAGGTCATCCAGCCATGACGTCGACCACGACGGCGCCGGGGAGCGCGACCACAGCGGTCGCGCTCTCCGGCGTGACAAAGGTGTACGGGCGCGGGGCGAACGCCGTCCTGGCCCTGGACGGCGTGTCGCTCGACGTCGCTCCCGGCGAGTTCGTCTGTCTGGTCGGCGCGTCCGGCTGCGGCAAGAGCACGCTGCTCAACCTGGTGGCCGGGTTGGACCGGGTCAGCGGCGGGCAGATCACCCTGGCCGGCGACGCCAACCCGGGCCTGATGTTCCAGGAGCCGGCGCTCTTCCCGTGGCTGACTGTCGACGCGAACGTGGAGGTGCCGCTCAAGCTGCGCCGGCTCCCCCGGGCGCAGCGCCGCGAGCGGGTCGCCGAGCTGCTGCGCACCGTGCACCTGTCCGACTTCGGCCGGAAGCGCCCGCACGAACTCTCCGGCGGAATGCGGCAGCGGGTCGCGCTGGCCCGCACCCTGGCCCTGGACACTCCGGTGCTGCTGATGGACGAGCCGTTCGGCGCGCTGGACGCGATGACCCGCGACATCCTGCACGACGAGCTGGAACGGATCTGGTCCGAGCGCAAGCTCTCGGTGCTCTTCGTGACGCACAACGTCCGCGAGGCCGCCCGGCTGGCCGACCGGATCATCCTGCTCTCCAGCCGACCCGGCCGGATCATCTACTCCACCGAGGTGAACATCCCGCGCCCCCGTCGGATCGACTCCCCCGAGGTCGCCGCCATCGCCGCCGAGGTCACCGAGCGGCTCCGTACGGAGGTGGGCCGCCATGGCCAGTGACACCCTCACCGGTTCGGCGCGTGCCGACGCGGAGATCTCCGGACTGGACGCGCTGGAGATCGCCGGCCGGGACAAAGAAGTCTCCCGGGGCGCCCGGATCTGGGCGGCCACCTGGCCCAAGCTCGCCGCTCTCGCCATCGCCATCGCCGCCTGGCAGCTCGTGGTCCTCTCGGGCTGGAAGCCGCCGTACTCGTTGCCCGGCCCGCTGGAGGTCGGCCGCGAGCTGATGAGCCAGGCCCAGAAGCCGCAGCTCTGGGAGGGCCTGGTCACCACGCTGCGCCGGGCCGCCCTCGGGTACGTCTTCTCGGTCGCCGTCGGTCTGCTGCTGGGCCTGGCGGTGGCCCGGTCCAAGGTCCTGCGCGCCGCCATCGGCTCGATGATCACCGCATTGCAGACCATGCCGTCGATCGCCTGGTTCCCGCTGGCCATCCTGCTCTTCGAGCTGAGCGAGAAGGCGATCTTCTTCGTGGTGGTGCTCGGCGCGGCACCGTCCATCGCCAACGGGGTGATCTCCGGTGTGGACTACGTGCCACCGCTGTTGAAGCGCGCCGGCCGCAACCTGGGTGCCCGAGGGCTCAACCTCTACCGGTACGTCATCGCGCCGGCCGCCCTACCGGCGATCGTCGCCGGCCTCAAGCAGGGCTGGGCGTTCTCCTGGCGCAGCCTGATGGCCGGCGAACTGCTCGTGGTCGGCATCTCGCAGACCTCGCTCGGCGCCCAGCTCACGTACTCCCGCGAGTTGTCCGACGCACCCTGGCTGCTCTCCACGATGATCGTCATCCTGGTCGTCGGCCTGGTCGTGGACGCCGCGTTCGGCGCGGCGGACAAGGCGATCCGACGTCGCTGGGGCGTGCTCGACCAGGCGGGCAACTGACCCGTGTACGTCTCCGCGCGCAGTGACTATGCGCTCCGGGCGATGCTTGCCGTCGCCGCCGCGAGTGGCGGCGACGGCGAGGACGGCGGTGGCGGGTTGGTGAAGGCGGCCAGCCTGGCCGAGGTGCAGGACATCCCGCTCAGCTTCCTCCAGGGCATCCTGCTCGACCTGCGCCGCGCCGGGCTGCTGCTCAGCCACCGCGGCGCCGACGGCGGATACGCGCTGACCCGCCCACCAGACGAGATCACCGTCGGGGACGTGCTGCGCGCGGTCGGCGGCTCGCTCACCACGGTGCGCGGCCTGCCGGCCGACCGAGCCGGCTATCACGGGGTGGCGGCGGGGCTGACCGACGTCTGGCTGGCGGTACACGGGGCGATAGCGACAGTGGTCGACCACACGACCCTGGCCGCACTCCTAACCCAAGCCCCGGTAACCCGAAGCTGAACCCACCCCGCCGAGATCGGCGTGGTGGGTCAGTGGTGGGCGGCACCGGCGATGTGGTCGGGTCGGTGCCCCGCCGACCCGACCACACCTCGCACCGATCCTCACCGGGCCTGCCCCTCCGCCGGCACCGGTAGGCCGGTCACTGCTCAGCCCACGTGTGCGGTCGCCGGACCGGGGCCCGGGTCGCCAGGACTGTGCAGCTCCACCAGCCCGGCGGGAGCGTTACCCGCCGGGGTGGCCTGCCAGGGTGCGAAGGCCGCAACCATGGCGAGCAACAGACCGGCGAGCGCGACCGCGATCACCAGGATCAGTTCACGCAGCGCACCCGAGCCGGCTTCGCCCGCCATGGTCACCCCTCCCGCGCCGGGCCCCCCGCCCGGCTTTCCCCCGTCGGTCAGCCTCGACCACGACCGGCCGGGACACAGTCGGCCAGCCGACCCAGCGGAGGCCGATTACCGACTCGGCGGAGTGGACCACCCGGCGCGGACGGCTGACCGGTCGGACGGCCCGGAGAGCCGACCGGCCCGGACACACCGCACAGACAGAACCGACCCGCCCCACCGAAGCGGGACGGGTCGGTCGACGTGCGGAAGATCAGACGGTGCGCGGGCGACGCGGGCGACGGGACCGGCCCGACGCACGGTGCGCCGGCCGGGCGCCACCATCGGCGGACGCGCCACCTGAGGTACGGGGCCGAGAAGCAGGGGCCGGCGGGGCGACGATCGTCACCGGCACGCCGGACGGCTCACGGGCACCGGTCACCCGGGCCAGTGCCCCGTCCCCCGGTCGCACCTGGACCGACTCGGGCCGGATGCCCGCGGTGGCCATCAGCCGGGACACGTCCCGGCGCTGCTCCGGCAGGACCAGCGTGACAACCGAACCGGACTCGCCGGCCCGGGCGGTACGGCCGCCCCGGTGCAGGTAGTCCTTCGCCTCGGTCGGCGGGTCCACGTTCACCACCATGTCCAGGCCATCCACGTGGATGCCACGAGCCGCCACGTCGGTGGCGACCAGGGCGGTCACCTGACCGTTGCGGAACTGCTCCAGGATCCGGGTGCGCTGCGGCTGGGACTTGCCGCCGTGCAGCGCGGCCGCGCGTACGCCCTTGGACAGCAACTGGCGGGCCAGCCGGTCGGCGCGGTGCTTGGTGCCCATGAACAGGATGGTGCGGCCCTCACGGGCGGCGATCCGGGTCAGCGCGTCGGGCTTGTCCAGCGCGTCGACGTGCAGCACGTGGTGGGTCATCGCGGTGACCGTCGCGGTTCCCGGGTCCACCGAGTGGGTGACCGGGTTGCTCAGGAAACGGCGGACCAGCCGGTCCACCCCGCCGTCCAGGGTGGCGGAGAAGAGCATCCGCTGCCCCTGCGGCGCGACCTGCTCCAGCAGCTTGGTGACCTGCGGCAGGAAGCCCATGTCGGCCATCTGGTCGGCCTCGTCCAGGACGGTGATCTCGACCTGGTCCAGTCGGGCGTCGCCACGGTTGATCAGATCGTGCAGCCGGCCGGGGGTGGCGACAACAACTTCGGCGCCGGCGCGCAGGGCATCCGCCTGGCGCTGCAACGACAGCCCGCCGACGACTGTGGTGCAGCGCAACCCGACGGCGCGGGCGTACGGGGCCAGCGCGGTGGTGACCTGCTGAGCCAGCTCGCGGGTCGGCACCAGCACCAGGGCCAGCGGGCGACCCGGGCGGGCCTTACGGCCGGCGGTGCGCGACAGCAGCGGCAGCCCGAAGGCGAGGGTCTTGCCGGAGCCGGTACGACCCCGGCCCAGCACGTCCCGGCCGGCGAGCGAGTCGGGCAGCGTCGCCGTCTGGATCGGGAACGGCTCGTTGATGCCCTGCGCGGTCAGCGCGGTGAGCAGCGCCGGCGCCAAGCCGGTAAGAGCAAAGGACGGAATAACTGTGGTCATGCGGAGAGCCTTCCTCGACGCGGAACGTGTCGAGGGAGGGCGCCGAAGTCGGCGCTGTCAACCGGCGGCACAAGGCAGCCAGGACTCACAAGCACGAACCGAAAGGGAGTACAGGCCGGCCCGCCGCCGGGCCACCGCCTGCATGCGCAGGCGACAGCGGGGCGGGCCGGTCCCGTCACCGTCACACCCGGAGGGCGGGACAGGTAATGCTGACCGATCCGAAGATCAGAGCGGGCGGATGTTCTCCGCCTGCGGGCCCTTCTGGCCCTGGGTCACCTCGAACTCGACCCGCTGGTTCTCGTCCAGGCTCCGGTAGCCGGAGGACTGGATCGCCGAGAAGTGGGCGAAGACGTCAGCGCCGCCGCCGTCCGGGGTGATGAAGCCGAAGCCCTTGTCAGCGTTGAACCACTTCACGGTGCCAATAGCCATGTGTTTCGTCTCCTTGACGGAACGTCGGACACGCACGTGTTGCCTGCCCGAAGAGGAGCGCTCCGCGCGGGGATGCGCGAATCGCCTGTCGCTTCTGGTCGCCCCGCCCGGAGAACTCCGGACACAACAAAGAGCGCCTGGGGCCACAATCCCGCCAGGCGCACACAGAGTCTCTGGTAACCAAAACTGCAACCCGGAAAAGCTACCACAGCCTCCCCCGTCATGGTCAAGCTTGGGCGGAATCTTCGGGCAACTGAGCGATCATGGCCGTGAGGCCCGTCACGTCCAGCAGGTCGGCGGGGCGGACTGTCACCCCGTGCCGGACGTAGTGGAACGCCGCGCCCACCCGGTCGACCGGCACGCCGGCCAACTCCGCCCAGGCCAGCCGGTACACGGCCAGCTGCACGGCGGCCACGTCGGCGGCCGGCCCGGTGGGCTGCGCCCCGGTCTTCCAGTCGACCACGTCGAACCGACCACCCGGCCGGGCGAAGACCGCGTCCATCCGGCCCCGCACCACCACTCCGGCTATCACAGTGGCGAACGGCACCTCCACCTCCACCGGCGACCGGTCGGCCCACTCGCTGGCCAGGAACCGCTCCTGAAGCTCGACCAGAGCCTCGTCCGGGGCGGCATCGGCGTCCGCCGCGCCGGGCAGCTCGTCCAGGTCCAACAGCCGGTCGGCGCCGAAGCGCTGCTCCAACCAGGCGTGGAAGGCGGTGCCTCGACGGGCGTACGGGTTGGGTTCGGCCGGCACCGGACGACGCAGCGTACGGGCCAGTGCCGCCGGATCGCGCCGCAACGCCACCAGTTGGGTGACGCTCAGCGCCCCCGGCAGTGCCACCTCAACCGCACCGGAGAGCCGGGTCAGCTCGGCGCGCTCCGCCAACAGCAGGTCCGCCTCGCGTTGCCAGCGCGCCACCTCCGGATCCACCGCCTCGACAGTCGACCCGTCGGGCGTGACCGACCCGGCCGGCACCGGAGAGGCGAGCACCGGCCCGACCGGCCCGGGGAGCGCCGCCGCCGGACCGTCGGCCATCAGGCGACGCACCAGACCGGCAGCCTCGGCCAACGCCGGCCGGCGACCGCCCAGCGGGTCGGCCGGCCACTCCGCGCGGAGCACCACCTCGGCCGTGGGGTTCGCCGCGTCCGGGGTCGGCTCCGGAGCCCAGGCGTCGACCAGGTGCCCCGGCCCGCCGTCGAGGCAGGCGTCGTACACCTCCCGCAGGAAGACCGACGGACCTCGCGGTCGCTTCGTGCCCTCCCCCCACCAGTAACCGGAGCAGAGCAGCAGCCGGCGCGGCCGGGTCACCGCCACGTACGTCAGCCGGCGTTCCTCCCGCTCGTCGTGGGCCCGCCACGCGTCGGTGAAGTCGGTCACCGCCCGCGCCACGGCCCGCTGGTCACCCGCATCGTCGAGCGCCAGCTCGGGCAGCCCGTCGGCGTCGCCGCGCAGCGGGAACGGCAGCACACCCAACCCACCCAGCCAGTGGTCGGAGTTGCGGACCGGCCCCGGCCACAGCCCACGACTGAGCCCGGCCACCGCCACCACGTCCCACTCCAGGCCCTTGGCGGCGTGCGCGGTGACCACCTGCACCGCACCCTCCACCACCTCGACCTCGCCCGGCGCCAGGCCACGCTCCTCGTCCTCGGCGGCGGCCAGGTAGGACAGGAAGCCGGACAGGGTCGCTCCGGGCGTCTCCCCGCTGAACCGCGCCGCCACGTCGCCGAGCGCGTCGAGGTGCCCGCGGGCCAGGCCCGCGTCGCCGGCACCGTCCCGGCCGGCCCGCACCGCTACCTCCACGTCCAGGCCGATGGTCCGCTCGATGTCCGCGATCAGGTCCGGCAGCGCCTGGTCCAGGCGGTAGCGAAGCAGCGCCAGCTCCCGGCCGTACGCGCGCAGCCGCGCGAACCCCTCCGCCGAGTACGCCTGCGCCGGCCCGAGGTCGGCCAACGCCTCCACCAGGGTCGCCTCGTCCAACAGGTCGGGGCTGATCTCCGAGGTTTCGTCGGCGGCCACCTGTCGTCTGGCGTTCGCGATGGCCCGAGCCCGCCGGTGCAACGCCACGAGGTCACGCGGCCCGATCCGCCAACGGGCGCCGGTCAGCAGCCGCAGCAGCGCGGCGCCGTCGGTCGGGTCGGCCAGCACCCGCAGCGTGCAGACCACGTCGCGTACCTCGGGGGTGTCCAGCAGGCCACCCAGCCCGACCACCTCGACCGGCAGACCACGCTCGCGCAGCGCCGACTCGATCGCCGGGATCTGGCTGCGGACCCGGACCAGCACGGCGGTCGTCGGACGCCGCGCCACCGGGATGTGCTCCGGGGCTGCGCCCGGCATCCCGGCCGCCCCCCGCCAGGCGGCGAGCACACTGTCGGCGATCCAGTCGGCCTCGTCGGCGTACGTGGGCAGCATCGCGCAGTGCACGGTGCCGCCGGCCGCACCGCCCGGACTACGGTGCGGGATCGGGTCGCGGACGGTCAGCGCGGAGCGCAACTCCGGCACCCGGGCACCCGCCGCCCGCAGCGGGGTGGAGAGAGCGTTCGCCACCCGGAGGATCTCCGGGCGGTTGCGCCAACTCGTGGTGAGCCCCAACGCCGGGGCCGGCTCACCGTCGGCGCGGGCGAACTCGGTGGGGAACCGGTCCAGGGTGCCCGCGCTGGCCCCCCGCCAGCCGTAGATCGACTGGCACGGGTCACCCACCGCGGTCACCGGGTGCCCACCACCGAACAGCGCGTTGAGCAACACCACCTGGGCGTGGCTGGTGTCCTGGTACTCGTCGAGCAGCACCACCCGGAAACGGTCCCGCTCGATCACGCCGACCCCCGGATGATCCCGGGCCACCCGGGCCGCCCGGGCGAGCTGGTCGGCGAAGTCCATCGCCTCGAAGGCCTCCTTGCGCCGGGCGTACGCCCGCACCAGCGGCAACAAACGCAACCGGGTCTGCTGGAGGGTGAGCGCCTTGCGCACGTCGGCATACACCCGACCCGGCCGGGACTGCACCTCGGCGAAGAACCGACCGGTCCAGGCCGCCAGGTCGTCCGGCGCGACCAGGTGCTCGTCCAGCTCCCCGGCGAGCGCCAGCACCGCATCGGTGATGGTGCTGGGCATCCGGTCCACCTCGGACATGTCGCCGTCGTAGTTGCGCACCAACAGGTCGACCAGCTGCCAGCGGGACGCCTCGGTGAGCAGCCGGGTGGACGGCTCGTAACCGGCCCGCAGCCCGTGCTCGGTGACGATCCGCCCGGCGTACGAGTGGTAGGTGGAGACGGTGGGCTCACCAGCGATCGGGTCGTCCAGCGAGTCCCGTCCCTGCCTGCCGACCCGGCGGATCAGCTGGTCGAGCCGGGTCCGTACCCGGTGGGCCAGCTCGCCGGCCGCCTTCCGGGTGAAGGTCAGCCCGAGGATCTGCTCCGGCCGCACGTACGAGTTGGCCACCAGCCAGACCACCCGGGCGGCCATCGTCTCGGTCTTGCCCGACCCGGCGCCGGCGACCACCAGCAGCGGCTCCACCGGGGCTGCGATGATCGCGGCCTGCTCCCGGGTGGGCGCCGGCAACCGCAGAAGCTTGGCCAGCTCCACAGGTGTGTACCGGGGGCCGGAGTCGGCGAGTCGGGGCGTCGGCGCGGGACCCGCGCCGAACAGGGTGGGCTGACTCACGGTGCCATCTCAGTTCGTGACTGCGGGGCTCGCAAGCTCACTCCTCGCCCTCACGGGTGCCATGTCAGTTCGTGACTGCGGGGCTCGCAAGCTCACTCCTCGCCCTCACGGGTGCCATCTCAGTTCGTGACTGCGGGGCTCGCAAGCTCACTCCTCGCCCTCACGGGTGCGCCGGACGGTGGGCGGCTCGACGACCTGACGCCCCTGACCGGAGACCGGGCAGCTGGTGCGCACCGGGCAGACCCGGCACTTCGAGTTGGCCACCGCGGCGAACGTGGCGGCTGCCATCGTATCGGCGGTCCTCCGGACCAGCGCGGTCGCCCAACCGGCCGCCGGCCCCTCGCCTGCCGCCGGCTGATTCTGCTCCCTGGCGTTCTTGGCGGACGTCCCGAGCTGCACCAGCGCGGCGCCCCCGGACTCGTCACCGAACTCGGCGAACGCCCCCGCCTCCACCGCCGCCTGGTACGCGCCGAGCTGTGGGTGCTCCGCCAGGTCGGTGCCGGTGACGGCAGTGGACTTGCCGGTCTTCAGGTCGATCACCACGAGCCGCCCGGCCTCGTCGACCTCCAACCGGTCAACCCGACCGGTGAGGTCCACGGGCCGATTCGGGTCGTCCAGGCGGACGGCGAACTCGTGCTCGATGGCGAGCAGCCGACGCGGGTTGGTGGCCAGCCAGCGCAGCAACTTGTCGACCATCGCCTCGGCGCGTTCCCGTTCCGGCCCGGCCATCCATCGGGCCGCCAACTCGATCGCGTCGAAGCGGGCGGCCACGTAGTCGAGCAGCGCGCCCCGGTCGGCGCTGGCGTCCTCGGCGAGCATCGCGGCGGCGTGCACCAGGTTGCCCACCCCCTGCGCCGTGCTTGTCGGGCCGCTACCGCCGTGTCGTTCCAACAGCCAGCGCAGGCTGCACCGCAACGCGCTCTCCATTGCCGACGGGGTGACCCGCACCGGGTCACCGTCGTCGACGAGCGGCCGGTCGTCGGAGAGCACCCGCAGCCCCCACCAGTCGTCGGGGTGCGCGCCGGGCACCCCGGCGACGGCGAGCCGGGCCAGTTCGGCTGCCGCGGCGCGCCGCCGGGCCGTCGGGGCGGCCGGGTCGGTGATGGCGGTACGCAGTTCCGCCACCAACGCCGGCAGGGTGAGCGCCCGGGGTGGGCGGGTGACCGGCAGCGCCCCGGGGCGGTCCGGTTCCTCGTCGCCTGTCGCACCGCTGGTGGCAGCGGCGTCGACGGCCGTGACCTGCGGTGGGCCGCCGGCTCGCGGGCCCGGCGGTGTCGGCGGATCGGTTGCCCCACCACCGTTCGACGGGCCGGGCGAAGGCGTGCTCGGGCCAGGCGGAGGCGTGGACGGCGTGGACGGGGGCGGGGTGCTCGGGCCCAACTCGTGCAGGAACCGGCTCGGCTGCTCCTCGTGATCGTCACCGCCGACGGCTGCGGACGCCACGGCGCTCACCAGTAGCCGGTGCCGGGCCCGACTGATGGCGACGTGGAAGAGCCGACGCTCCTCGTCCAGCAACGCCGAGGTCTGACCCACCACGTTCGCCGCTGTCGCGCCGTCGACCGAGCGGCCGGCCAGCACGTCGACAAGCCGCTCGGAGCCGAGGAGGCTGCCGCGCAGTCGCAGGTCCGGCCAGATGCCCTCCTGTACGCCGGCCACCGCGACGAGGTCCCATTCCAGGCCCTTCGCCGCGTGCGCGGTGAGCAGGCGTACCGCCGCACCCCTGTCGGCGGTCGGGGCGATCGTGTCGGCGGGCAGGTCCTGGGCGAGCACGTGGTCGAGGAAGACCTCGGTACGCGCGCCGGGCAGCCGGTCGGTGAACCGGGCTGCGGCGTCGAAGAGGACCAGTACGGCGTCCAGGTCACGGTCGGCCGCCTCGGCCCGCCGTCGCCGGGCCAGGTCTCCCTCGCCGGCCTCCGGCCTCCCCTGGTTGATCGCGCCGGCCCACCGTTCGGCGAGACCACTGGCGTGCCAGACGGCCCAGAGCACGTCCTCGGCTGTCGAACCGGGCCGGTCGGCGGCTTCGCGTGCGATGGCCAGCAGCCCGGCCACCGCCTGCGCCGGCTCCGCCCAGCGCCGGTCGATGCCCCCCAACTCCTCCGGGTCCTGCAACGCCTCGACGATCAGCTCCCCGGAGGGGCGTCGGTCACCGCCGGCCAGCGCGAGCGCCCGCAGGCCCTGCCGCAGCCGCCGCTCGGCCAGGGGGTCGGCCCCACCCAGCGACGAGTGCAGCAGCGCGACCGCCGCTTCCTCGTCGAGCCGTTCCGGCTCCAGCGCGCAGCCCAGCAGGAGCAGCAGCGGCGCGACAGCCGGTTGCAGGTGCAGGGGAAGGTCCTCACCGTGCACCACCGTTGGTACGCCGGCGGCGTGCAGCGCCCGTCGCAGGGTGGGCAACTGCAGGGCGGTCGACCGCACCAGCACCGCCATCCGTGACCAGGGCACACCGTCGAGCAGGTGGGCCGAGCGCAGCGCGTGGGCCAGCCAGGCGGCCTCGCTCGTCGCCGAGCGGAACGTGTGCACCTCGACCACCCCGGGCGGCGCGTCCGGCAGGGGGTGCAGCCGACGGTGCGCGGCCGGCCCCCGCAGCCGACGGCCCAGCCGGGCGACGGCCGCGAGCAGGCCCGGCCCGGCCCGGTACGACGTGGTCAGCAGCACCTGTGCGGACGGCGCCCCGGAGGCCGTCCGGAAACGGTGCGGGAACGTCGCCACGCCGGCCGGGTCGGCGCCGCGGAAGGCGTACGTGGACGAGTCCGGGTCGGCGAACGCGACGAGGGACTTGCCGCCGCTGGCGATGACCGAGAGCAGCTCCAGTTGGGCGGGGTCGGTGTCGGCCAACTCGTCGAGGTAGACGTGGGCGAGCCGACGGCGCTCGGCGGCCAGCAGTTCCTCGTCGTCGCGCAGCAGCCCGGTGGCCGCCCGGACCAGCTCCGCCGGGTCGTACGCGATGGAGCCCCGGTTGCTGACGTCGCGCAGCGCGAGCACCGAGACGTACTCCCGGAGGAAGCGGGCGGCGGCCGGCCAGTCGGCGCGGCCGAGCTTGTCGCCGAGCCGGGCCAGGTCGATCGGGCCGACGCCGCGCTCGGCGGCGCGCATGAGCAGGTCGCGTAGCTGCCCGGCGAACGCCCTGGTCCGTAGGGCGGGGCGCAGGTCGGTCGGCCAGCCGACCGGGTCGTCCTCGGGCTCCTCGCCCACCACGTCCAGCAGCTCACGGATGATCAGATCCTGCTCGGGGCCGGTGAGCAGCCGGGGCGACGGCTCACCCCGCTCGGCGGCGGCACGGCGGAGCAAACCGAAGGCGTACGCCGGGAAGGTGCGCACCAGCGGCTCGCGCAGCACCCGGTGGCCGTCCTGCGCGACCCGGGCCTCGATGCGCTGCCGCAGTGCGGTGGCGCCTCGCCGGCCGAAGGTCAGCACCAGGATCCGTTCGGGGTCGACCCCCTCGGTCACCCGGGCGGCGACCGCCTCGACAAGCGTGCTGGTCTTGCCGGTGCCCGGCCCACCGAGCACGAGCATCGGCCCGTCGGTGTGCCCGACGACCTCGGTCTGGACCGCATCGGCCCGCCAGCCGCCGCCACCGGCCGCCGGTTCGGGCCGGGCCGCACCATCGGGCCCGGCCGGAGAGCCGACACCGCCCGCGGACGTGCCCGACACCGAAGCACTGTCAGGCGTCGCCCCGTCCCCCCGCGTCGGCCCACCGGGCCGCCGCACCAACCGGTACGCCTGCATCAACTCATCCCATCAGACCCGTACGACACCCACCCGAACGAACTCCCCCGCCCCACTCCCGCCCCACCCCACCCCATCCACCTCCGTCGATCATGGAGTTGGCGGTGCGACACGCCGACAGAAGCGTCGCCAACTCCATGATCGACGCGGAAGAGAGCGGGGCGGCGGTCAGGTCAGGTGGGATTCCAGGACGTCCAGGGCCTCGGGGACGGTGGTGGTGACCGTCAGGAGGTCGCGGCCGGCGGGCTTGAGGAAGGTCTGGTCGGTCAGCGCGTCCAGCCAGTCCAACAGGGGACGGTAGAAACCGTCGGTGTCGATGAGCACCATCGGCTTGGCGTGCAGGGCGAGGGTGGCGGTCGTCCAGACCTCGAACAACTCGTCAAGGGTGCCCAGCCCGCCGGGCAGGGTGAGGAAGGCGTCCGACTTGTCGATCATGAGGGTTTTGCGGCCGGCCATCGAGTCGGTCACCAGCAACTCGTCGGAGGCCAGGTCGGCGACCTCCAGATCGACGAGCGACTGCGGGATCACGCCGATGGTGCGCCCACCGGCGGACCGGGCGCCGTCCGCCAGGGCGCCCATCATGCCGACGCAGCCACCACCGCTGACCAGCGTGTGCCCGCGCCGGGCCAGCTCCGCGCCGGTCTCGGCGGCCAGATCCAACCAGCGCTGATCGAGGGTACGGGAGGAGGCGCAGAAGACACAGATCGCCGCCATCAGTCCTGGTCCCGAGCCTGTTCGGCGGCCTGCTCGGCGGCCTGCTGGTCCGCACCGGTACGGGCGACGGCCTCCTCGCGGACCGCCTCCTGCTCGGCGGAGAGCGCGGCCTCCGAGGCGACGATGTAGCGGACCGCCTCGTTCACGTCGTCGGTGAGGCAGATCAGGTCCAGGTCGACCGGCCCGATCTTGCCGGTGACGGCCATCGTGTCGCGCAGCCAGTCGATCAGACCCTGCCAGTAGGCGACCCCCATGAGCACCACCGGGAACCGGGTGACCTTGCCGGTCTGCACAAGGGTGAGCGCCTCGAACAACTCGTCCATGGTGCCGAACCCGCCGGGCAGCACGACGAACGCCTGCGCGTACTTGACGAACATCGTCTTGCGGGCGAAGAAGTAGCGGAAGTCGATGGCCAGGTCGACCCAGTCGTTGAGGCCCTGCTCGAACGGAAGCTCGATGCCGAGCCCCACGGAGAGCCCGCCGGCTTCGCTGGCGCCCCGGTTGGCGGCCTCCATCACTCCGGGTCCACCGCCGGTGATCACCGCGTAGCCGGCTCGGGCGAGCGCGTCGCCCAACTGCTCGGCCAACTGGCACTCGGCGCTGTCCGGCAGGCTGCGGGCGGAGCCGAAGACGCTGACCGCCGACGGCAGGTCGGCGAGTGTGTCGAAGCCCTCGACGAACTCGGCGAGAATGCGCAGCGCGCGCCAGGCGTCCTTGGTCTTCCAGTCGCTCCGCCCCCGTGAATCCAGCAGCCGCTGATCGGCGGTGCTGCTCGGGATGGCCCCTCTGCGCAGGGTGACCGCACCGCGATGCCGCTCCCGTCCCGGACCGCGACCGGCCTCCCGCCCGTTGCTCTGGCTCATGGGGCAACCGTAGTGGAGCAGCACCGGTCGGGTGCGCGGGGCGGGGACGCCGAGAAATTGTTCGCGATCAAGGGCAACTATTCGGCGCTCCCGTACGTCTTACTATTCACATACCGGGTATGCCCCGGCGCGCGCCTTCGGGGGAGGAGACAGCGTGATCAGCAACAACGAGATGATCCGGATCCGTCGCCAGATGCAGCGACGGATCCAGGACGTGGTGGCCGAACGCCGCCGCACCCGAGACCTGGCGCCCTCCCCGTCCCCCGCGCAACCCGGAGCCGATCAAGAGGTTTGCGTCGCCGACAACGGGCCCGGCTGACGCAAACCTCTTGATCACCGGCGGGTGGGCCGGGGTTGGGGGTCCGGGTCAGGCGGGGGCCAGCCAGCGGTGCAGGGTTGCCGCGCCGTCGCGGATCTTGCTGATCTCGACGTGCTCGTCGGGGTGGTGGGCGAGGTTCGGGTCACCCGGGCCGAAGTTCAGCGCGGGGATGCCCATCGCCGCGAACCGGGCCACATCCGTCCAGCCCAGCTTGCCGATGGGCGCGGCACCGACCGCCGCCAGGAACTCCTTCGCGGGGGCCGCGTCCAGGCCGGGCGCGGCACCCGCTGCCGTGTCGGTGACCGTCAGCTCGAAGCCCGCGAACACCTCACGCAGGTGCGCCTCCGCCTCGGCCGGAGTGCGATCCGGGGCGAACCGGTAGTTGACCTCGACCTCGCACAGGTCGGGGACGACGTTGCCGGCCACCCCGCCGTTGATCCGCACCGCGTTCATGCCCTCGCGGTAGTCGCAACCGTCGATGGTGACCCGCCGCGCCTCGTACGTCTGGAGGCGGCGCAGCACCTCACCGGCGGCGTGGATGGCGTTCACCCCGTGCCAGGAGCGCGCCGAGTGGGCGCGGACACCGGTCGTGGTGACCACCGAGCGCATGGTGCCCTGGCAGCCCGCCTCGACGATGCCGTACGTCGGCTCCAGCAGCACCGCGAAGTCCGCCTCCAGCCACTCCGGGAACGCCTGGGCGACGAGGTTGAGCCCGTTGTAGCGGGACTCGATCTCCTCGGCCTCGTAGAAGAAGTACGTCACGTCGTAACGCGGGTCGGGCAGGGTCACCGCCAGGTGCAGCGCGTACGCGGTGCCGGACTTCATGTCGGAGGTGCCGCAGCCATACATCAGGTCGCCGCGCATCGTCGACGGGAAGTTGTTGTTCAACGGCACCGTGTCGAGGTGCCCGGCCAGCACGACGCGCTGCGACCGACCGAGGTCGGTACGCGCCATCAGGGTGTTGCCGTGCCGGTGGGTGGTGAGGTGCGGTACACCCCGCAGCACCTCCTCGACACAGTCGGCGATCGCCTTCTCGTTGAGGGACACCGATTCTATGTCGACCAGAGCGCGGGTCAGCTGCACCGGATCGGCGAGGACCTCGGGGGTCAGCGGGTTCTCCATGGTTCGCACGGTACCTTCAGGTCTGTCAGCGCGAGGAGCGAGCCGAGGTCAGCCCGGCCGTGACCGAGAGGTGTAACAGTGACGTCCGCAGATTCCGCCTGGGGCATCGGCCTGGCTACGGTCACCGCCGACGAGCAGGTGCTCGATACCTGGTACCCGACCGGCAAGCTGGGCCTGGGCGAGCTGCCGCTGGTCGCCGGCGAGGACAAGGCGGACGTGCTCGACCTGCCGCCGGCCGCGCTCGGTGACCGGCCGCTGCCTGGTCTGCGTACCGTGCAGGTGGTCACCGTGATCGGCTCGCTCGACGACCCGATCAAGGACGCCTCGGACGCGTACCTCCGGTTGCACCTGCTGTCGCACCGCCTGGTCCGGCCCAACCAGCTCAACCTGGACGGCATCTTCGGCAAGTTGGCGAACGTGGCCTGGACGTCCGCCGGGCCGTGCCCCCCGGAGCGGGTGGACGAGCTGCGCGTCATCGAGCGGGCCGCCGGCCGGCACCTGGCGGTCTACGGGGTGGACAAGTTCCCCCGGATGACCGACTACGTGGTGCCCTCCGGGGTGCGGATCGCCGACGCCGACCGCGTGCGCCTCGGCGCACACCTGGCCGCCGGCACCACTGTGATGCACGAGGGCTTCGTGAACTTCAACGCCGGAACCGTCGGCACCTCGATGGTCGAGGGGCGGATCGTGCAGGGCGTGCTTGTCGGCGACGGTTCCGACATCGGCGGTGGGGCCTCCATCATGGGCACCCTCTCCGGCGGTGGCACCGACAAGATCAGCATCGGTGAGCGGAGCCTGGTCGGCGCGAACGCCGGCGTCGGGATCTCGCTCGGCGACGACTGCGTGGTCGAGGCCGGCTGCTACATCACCGCCGCGTCGAAGATCACGCTTCCCGACGGCCGGGTGGTCAAGGCCCGCGAGCTGTCCGGCGTCGACGGGTTGCTGTTCTGGCGCAACTCGGTGACCGGCGCGCTGGAGGTCCGGCCGCGCACCGGCCGGGGCATCGAGCTGAACGCCGCCCTGCACGCCAACGACTGACGGCCCCGCCGGGTCCGCGGCGTCCAGCCGCGGACCCGGACGGGGTACGCCTCAGCGCAACCGGTACGCCTGGATGATCCGTTGGGTCACCGTGTTGCCGGCGGTGTCCCGGGCGGTGGCCTGCAGCGAGGCGTAGCCGTTGCCGGCCGGATGCCGCAACAGTGCCACCCAGCCGTCGGCCGAGGTACGGACCAGCTTCGCCTTGGCCCAGGTCTTCCCAGCGTCGTACGAGACGTCGACGGTGAGCTTCTCCACCCGGGCCGCCGGCGCGCCGGGCTGACGCTGCACCCGGACCGGGACGACGAAGCCCTGCCCGGCCGGAGCACTGTTGTCGACCCGCAGTGGCGGAGCGAAGCGGATCGCCGACACTGGCAGTCGGGCCGGCGTCTCACCGGCGACGTGCTTCGACCGGAAGGTCCAGCTGGACTCCACAGCGGTGCTCAGGTCGGTGAAGCTCCGCTTCGACGACGTGACGAGTCGGTAGTCCGCAGCACCCGGCGGCACGGTGAAGTTGGCGTAACCGGCGTACTCGCTCTCGCCGACCAGCTTGCCGTTGCGCCAGAGCTTGGTGTGCTCACTGTCGCTCAGCGAGGCACCCGGATGCCCGGCCGCGTCGCTGAACATCGGTACGTCGACCAGTATCGTGTCACCGGCCCGGGTGACGCTCTGCTCCGGCCAGCGCGGTTTCGGGAACGACGGCGCGTACGGCGCCTGGTTCCAGATCTCCTGCACCGTTCGCCCGGCACGGTACGCGGTGGGGTTGGAGAAGAGCGCGGCCTTCGCGATCAACCAGCCGTCCTCGTCGAGCGTTCCGAAGAAGACCTCCGACTCCCACTTCACACCATTGGTGTTGTAGTACTCGACCCGTTGGCCGGGCACCACAGTGGGCATGATGAGGGCGGAGCTGCCGACGTTGTACTCGAACGCGGGGAGCACCATCCGTTCGGCTGTCATGCCCGGGTCGCCCCCGCGGAACTTGTGCACGACGGTGGCCAGGTCCCGTCGGGTGTAGTCGCGGACGAACCCGGTGGGCATCCGGCCGGGGATCGCTTCGGCAAGCGCGTACAGGTACGGGCTGTCGGCCAGCTTCGGCGTGGTCCAGGTGCTGCTGACGGTGGCGACGAACCTGTCGGCGGAGACCGGCTTGCCGATCTGACCACTGGTCAGGCCGGTGTACGTCTCAGCCCAGAGCCCGACGCCGTACCCGCTGCCGTCGTCGGCGGTGAAGTTGCCGCTGACGTCGATCAGTTGCGGGACGGCGGTCCGGTCCGGCACCGTCGTCCGTACCGGCTTGGCCCGCCGGGCGTCCACCACAATCCGGGTGTCCCTCTCGACGGTGACGTCGGGCTGCATCAACAGGGACATCCCGCGCTGCTCGTCCTCCGGTCCGGGCTCGAAGACGAGGCCGCTCAGGCCGTAGTGCCCCTTGGGCACCCGCACGGTCGCCACCCCGTCGGAACTGACGAGGTCCCGGGCGCTG
Organism: Micromonospora sp. NPDC005710; assembly: GCF_040630995.1. NCBI lineage: Bacteria > Bacillati > Actinomycetota > Actinomycetes > Micromonosporales > Micromonosporaceae > Micromonospora > Micromonospora sp. NPDC005710. Next base: position 387,235 of record NZ_JBEXYP010000003.1, read on the forward strand.
TAGGTGTCCGTTCCGAACAGCAGCGTCCAGTGGTCCGCCGTCCGCGCACCGGCGCGGTTCAGGTGCTCCACTGTGAGCGTGTAGCTCTCCACCTCCCGGTTCACTGCCAGCGGGGTGACAGCGACGACGGCCCCGGATCGGGCCACGATCCGACCGGTCCAGTAACCGTCGGCGTCGCCGAGCCGGGTGTCGGTGGTGACGGTAGTGGCCGCCGTGCCGCCCGCCGGCACTGTCAGTTGGCTGGCGCCCAACTGGAACAGGCCTGTCGGAAGCGCCCGACCGCCGGGGCCGGCGCCCTCGACGCTGAGGTCCACGGTGACCGGGGCCGGACCGTCGTTGCGCCAGGTCACCGTGCGGGTGATCGGGGCGTCGTCACTGTGCGGCCAGAGCGTACGGCCGAACGAGACGCTCACCGGGTCGGTGCTGAGCTGCTGGGTGATCGCGTGTGCGACGTCGACCCGCCCGGCACCCTGCTGGTAGGCGGTCTGCTCCGGGTGAGGCTTGGCGGCGGCCATCAGGGTGGCCTTGAGCCGGTCGGCCCGCCATCCCGGGTGCTGCTGGGCCAGCAGCGCTGCCGAACCGGCCACGTGCGGGGTGGCCATCGAGGTGCCGGAGAGGGTGACGTAGCGGTCCCCCACCGGGTCGCCGATGAAGCCGTCGGCGGACCGTGCGGCGACGATGTCGACGCCGGGCGCGGTGATGTCCGGCTTCAACGCGTCGTCGCCGATCCGCGGTCCCCGGCTGGAGAAGTCGGCCAACTCGTCGTCGCGGTCCACCGCGCCCACTGCGAGCGCGGCGTCGGCGCTGGCCGGGGAGCCGACCGAGCCGTCCGAGCCGTCGTTGCCGGCGGCGATGACGAAGAGCGTGCCGGTCTGCGCGGTCAGGGTCTGCACGGCCTCCTCCACCGGGTCCACCTCCGGGGTGTCCCAGCCGCCGAGGCTCATGTTGATCACTGCGGCCTTCTTCTCGACCGCGGCCCACTGCATGCCGGCGAGGATCGCCGAATCGGTGCAGCCCGCGTCCTCGCAGACCTTGCCGTCCAGCAGCGTCGCGTCCGGTGCCACCCCCCGGTACTTGCCGCCGGAGGCGGCACCGCTGCCCGCGATTGTCGAGGCCACGTGGGTGCCGTGGCCGACCGTGTCCCGAGAGTCGGCGACCTCGGTGAAGTTGCGCGCCTCGGCCACCTTCCCGGCCAGGTCCGGGTGGGTGGCGTCGACGCCGGTGTCCAGCACCGCTACCGACACTCCGGTGCCGGTGAACCCGGCCGCCCAGGCGGCGGGCGCGCCGATCTGCGGCACGCTGTGGTCCAGGCTCATCTGTCGACGGCCGTCCAGCCAGATCCGCTCGACGCCCCCCGCCGCGTCGAGCCGGGCCCCGGCGGGACCGGTGGTGATCTGCGCCCACACCGCGCCCAGGGAGGACTTGTCGCTGTTCAGGGCGGCACCGCGGATCACCGGAAGGTCGCGGGTCAGCCGCGAGCCGGGCAGGGCGGCCGAGGCGCGCCGGGCGGACCCGGTCGAGCCGTACGTCACCAGCAGCGGCAGGTTGTTGCGGTGGGCGTCGTCGTAACGCGCCTCGATGAGCCCGGTGATGTCGAAGAGTCGCCGGTCCACCCGGCCGGAGCGCAGCAACGGCACCGCGTCCGTCGGCGTCACGGTGAGGCGTCCGCGCTCGCGCTGGACCAGGAACTGCACGTCCTCGCGGCCGGCGCCGGGCCGGACCGAGGCACCGGAGGCGGTGACGGTGACCCGGTCACCGGTGATCAGCGTGACGGTGGTCGAGCGGTTGGCGACTGGTCCACCCGGAGTGGACTGTGGGCCGGTGCCGCCCGGTGGGGCGGGCACGGCGGTGGCGGCTGAGACGGGAGCCGGCGCGGAGAGCGCCAGCGCGAACACGAGGCCGAGAGCGGCCAATCTTCTTCCCTGGTGCAACGGATCCTCCTCGTCAAGCGTCTTGATGGATGGAGTCACATTGACAACCCAGAATTACATACCGAGTATGTAAAATGAAGTCCGAAAAATGACGGACCTGCCACGAGCCGACGAACCGGGCCGGCATGATCGGGCGGTGACCTCCATGAAGGACAAGATGCTCGCCGGCGAGCCATACATCGCCGACGATCCCGAGATCATCGCCGACCTGGACCGGGCCGCCCGACTGATGGAACGCTTCAACACCAGCCCGGCGGCCGACCCGCAGGCCCGAATCGCGGCCCTGCGGGAGCTCCTCGGCGATCTCGGCGAGGACACCTGGATCCGCCCACCGTTCTACTGCGACCACGGATGGCAGATCCGGATCGGCCCGCGCAGCTTCGTCAACTACAACGCCGTCTTCCTCGACGTCGCGCGGATCACCCTCGGCGCGGACGTTCAGGTCGGCCCGAACGTGCAGCTCCTCACCCCGACGCATCCGGTCGAGCCTGGCCCACGACGGGACAAGTGGGAGGCGGCCAGACCGATCACCATTGGCGACAACGCGTGGCTCGGCGGTGGCGCGATCGTGCTGGCCGGCGTGACGATCGGCGCGAACACCGTCGTCGGCGCGGGCGCGGTGGTCACCCGCGACCTACCCGCCAACGTGGTGGCGGTCGGCAACCCGGCCCGGCCGGTCCGTCAACTCGACCAGGACGCGACGGGCGGGGGTGCGATCAGGCCGCCGGCTGCTCCAACAGGCGCACCACCAGATCGGCCCGGTCGGCGGTCGGGGTGATCACTGCGGCATTCGACTCGTCGCTGCCCAGCGCCCACGCCCGCGCCTGCTCCGGAGACCGACCGAAGGCCTGGTGCCGGGCGGTCAGCCGGCGGTGCCGCATTTCGGCATCCAGGTCGAGAAACCACGCCTCGTGCAACAGCGGTCGGATCTCCTGCCAGGGGAAGTCCGGCAACAGCAGGTAGTTGCCCTCGGTCACCACCAGCCGGACCGACGGCAGCACCTCGATCGAGCCGGCCACCGGCTCCTCCCACTCCCGGCGAAACTCCGGCGCGTAGACCGACGTCGGCTCCAACCGGTGCAACCGGCGCAGCAGCGAGACGTACCCGTTGGCGTCGAAGGTGTCGACAGCACCCTTGCGGTCGGCGCGGCCCAGGCGGGCCAACTGCGACTGCGCCAGGTGGAAACCGTCCATCGGCACCAGGCAGGCGGCCGAACCGACCTCGGCGACGATCCGCTCCGCGAGGGTGGACTTTCCGGCGCCCGGTGCCCCGGCGATGCCGAGAAGCTGTCGCGGGCCCGCCTCGGCCAGCGCCGACGCCCGCGCCACCAACTCGTCGACTGACAGCACCCGGGCCGGGGGCATCAGCCCAGAACCGGTTCGCTGATGGTGAACCGCGCCTGCACCGCCGCCTGCACCGTCTGCGGCTGCGGGTCCAGCTCGAGCTCCGGCGGGCCACCGCCCGCGTCGCCGACAGCGGCGAAGGCCGCACGGGCGAACATCGGCCGGTCGGCGGGACCCGCATCAGCCAGCTCGATCAACGAGGTGACCCGGGCGCCCAGCGCCTCCGCGTACTCCCGGGCCCGCTGCAACGCGTCGCTGATCGCGGCGTGCCGGGCCGCGCGGTGAGCGGGGCTGTCCGGGCGAAGCTCCCACCACGGGCCGGCCACCTCGACCTGGTCCTGATCGGCGAGCCGCAGCATCAACTCACCAAGCGCCGTGAAGTCGGTGACAGTGACCGTGGTGGTGACACTGCCGTGCCAGGCGATCACCCGCTCACCCGACCGCCGCGTCTCCGGCCGCACCCGCAGGTCGCCGGTCTCCCGCCGCGCCACCGCCGGCCCGGACCCGTCGAGCAGCACCCGGACCGCCGCGGCCCGCTCGGCCAACCGGGTCAACGTCGCCTCCCGGTCCCGGTCGCGGGCTGTCGCGGTGACCGCGAACCGGGCCAGCTCGGGCGGCACCTCCTGGTACGCCTCGCCGCGCACCTGCACCACCGGACCGTCCACCGTCATGCCCCTCAGCCTAGTCAGCCACCGGGCGCCGCGCCGTGTAGGAGACCATGTCCGCGTCGATGCGCAGACCGGTCAGATGGCCGCCGGCCACGCCCAACTCGCGCAGCCAGGACACCTCCTCGGCGTGGTCACCGCCGGCCGGAAACTGCCTGTCGTACGCGTCGAACCGCCTGTCGCGCAACGCCGCGCGGGCGGCCCGCGCCTCGTCGTAGTGCGCGACGAGCGCCGGGGCGTCGTCGGCGCGCAGCGCGGCGGCAAGGTCGTCCAGGAAGGCGGTGACCTCGGACAGTTCACCCAGCACCCGGTCCCGGTTGCCGAGCAGCATGTTGGCGGTCCGCTCGGCGGGGGTGCCGGCGACCCGGGTGCCGTCGGAGAAGCTGCCGGCGGCGAGCGCGAGGATCGCGTCGCGCAGCGGTGCGCGCTGCACGGCGCCGGCCAGCGCGCCGGCCAGCAGGTGTGGCACGTGTGAGGCCAGCGCGGCAGCCGAGTCGTGTTCGGTGGCGGACATCGGCACCACCCGCGCCTCGAAGACCTCCACCAGCAGCTCGGCCAGCCAACGGAACGCGGTGATGGCCGGCCCGGGTGCCGGGCAGAGCACCCAGGCCGCGCCGGTGAGCAGGTCAGGCAGGGCGGCCGTCAGACCGGCCCGGTCGGTGCCCGCCATCGGATGGCCGGGCACGAACCGGTGCGTCAGCCCCTGGGCGGCGGCGATAGCCGCCACCTGCTCCTTGGTGCTACCGACGTCGGTCAGCACACAACGCTCACCGGTCATCGCCGCCACCTCGACAAGCGTCGCCGGGAGGGTGGGCAACGGCCCGCACAGGAAGACCACGTCCCGGTCGGCCACCGCCTCGACCAGCCGGTCCGGCGCGGGTACGCCCGCCTGGCGGGTCTCCCGCCGGGTCGTCTCGTCCGGGTCCCAGCCGACCACGTCGACGCCGGCGGCGGCCATCCGGAGCAGCACCGAACCACCGATCAGGCCGGTGCCGACCACTGCCGCCCGCACCCGCGCACCCGACCTGTCCACCATCCGCACACCTCGATGTTCCCGCTGGGGTGCGGGGCCTCGGCCCCGACCAGGTCCGGGGCCGAGGATATCGTTCGGCGCAGTCAGATCGTCGCGTCGCAGACGCTGGACGGCTCGACCGCCCGGACGGCGATCAGGCGAGGCGCGCCGCGACGCCGGCGATGTGTTCGTCGGACTCGGTGAGCGCGACGCGGACGTGCTGCCCGGACGTCGGGCCGTAGAAGGCACCGGCGGCGACCAGGATGCCGCGGCGGGCCAGCCAGTCGACTGTCTGCCAGCAGTCCTCACCCCTGGTCAGCCAGAGGTACAGGCCCGCCTCGGAGTGCTCCACGGTGAACCCGGCACCGGTGAACGCCGCGGCGAGCACCTCGCGCCGGGCGCGGTAACGCTCCCGCTGCTCCTCGGCGTGCCGCTCGTCCTCCAGCGCGGCCACCATTGCCGCCTGCACGGGCGCGGGCACGATCATCCCGGCGTGTTTGCGGACCTTGAGCAGCTCAGCGACGAGTGCCGGGTCACCGGCGACGAAGCCGGCCCGGTAGCCGGCGAGGTTGGACCGCTTGGAGAGCGAGTGCACGGCGAGCACCCCGTCGTAACTGCCCCCGCTGACCTGCGGAGACAGCACCGAGACCGGATCGGCCGACCAGCCCAGTGGCAGGTAGCACTCGTCGCTCGCGACCACCGCGCCGCGCTCGCGGGCCCAGTCGACCACCTTGCGCAGGTGCGCCGCGGGCAGCACCCGGCCGGTCGGGTTGCCGGGCGAGTTGACCCAGACCAACCGGACCCTCGGGGTCGGCCCGAGCGAGGTGAGCGAGTCGGTGCGGACGACTGTGGCGCCGGCCAGGCGGGCGCCGTCCTCGTAGGTGGGGTACGCGATCGACGGCACCACCACCACGTCACCCGGACCGATGCCGAGCAGCGTGGGCAGCCAGGCCACCAGCTCCTTCGAGCCGATGGTCGGCAGCACACCGAGACCGTCGACACCGGCGCCACAGGCACGGGACACCCACGCCGCGATCGCGGCCCGCAGCGCCGGCGTGCCGGCGGTGAGCGGATAACCGGGAGCATCGGACGCGTCAGCCAACGCCCGCCGGATCACCTCGGGCACCGGGTCGACAGGCGTACCCATGGAGAGGTTGATCAGGCCCTCCGGATGCGCCGCGGCCAGCGTGGCCGCGGCGTCCAGGGTGTCCCAGGTGAACTCGGGCAGCCGCGACGAGACCGGCGCGGGCCGGTTCAGTGGCCCTCGCCGCGCGGCGGCTGCGCGACGACGAAGGTGGCGTCCTTCTCCACCTTGCCGATCTTCGAGGCGCCACCGGGCGAACCCAGGTCCTCGAAGAACTCGTAGTTCGCGCCGGTGTAGTCCTTCCACTGCTCTGGAACGTCGTCCTCGTAGAAGATCGCCTCCACAGGGCAGACGGGCTCACAGGCACCACAGTCGACGCACTCGTCGGGGTGGATGTAGAGCATCCGATTGCCCTCGTAAATGCAGTCGACCGGGCACTCCTCGATGCATGCCTTGTCGAGCACATCTACGCACGGCTCGGCGATGATGTAGGTCACCGGTCTTCTCCTCCGCAAGACTCGCCGCGATCTCCCGCGACGGTAAGAGCCTAGTATCTCGCCGGGGAGGGGGTCGATCGTGCTCCGACAGCAGGATGTGGGACACCGAATCGTGGTCCGCCGGATTGTGGGGATTCGCGAAGGCCGCCCACAATTCTCCGATGCCCTGGGCGAGCTGGTGGAGCTGAGCGAGACTCATCTCACGCTGGCCACCGCGCAGGGGCAACTACGCGTCCCGGTGGCGCAGGTCCACCGGGCCAAACGCGTACCGCCGACCCGCCGGCCCACCGCCGCCGCGGTCGTGGCGCTGGAACAGGCCGCCAACGAAGCCTGGCCGGCACCGACCCAGGGCCGGCTCGGTGACTGGCTGCTCCGGTCCGCCGAGGGCTGGACCGGACGCGCCAACTCGGCGCTGCCCATCGGCGACCCGGACCGGCCACTGGCCGCCGCCGTCGACGCGGTGGAACGCTGGTACGCCGACCTGGGCCAACCCGCGTTGATCAACACCCCGCTGCCCCTCGCCGCACCCGTCGGCGCCGAGCTGGACGCCCGCGGCTGGAGCACCCGCCCACCGACGCTGGTGCAGACCGCGCCGCTACCAGCGCTCGTGTCACCACCCAGCACCGGCCCGGCCGGCGAGTCGGGCAGCGCGGTCGTCGAACTGGCCACCGCGCCCAGCGACGAGTGGCTGGCCATCGCCGCCGGCCGCAAGGGCGGCCTGCCGGACGCCGCCCGGCACGTGCTCACCGCAGTGCCCCAGGTCCGCTTCGCCCACGTGTACGCCGACAGCACCCTGGTGGCCGTCGGCCGCGGCACGGTAACCGGCCAGGGTCGCTGGCTGGGCCTCAGCCTGATCGAGGTCCTACCGGCGTCCCGCCGCCAGGGGTTGGCGCGCCGCGTGATCCACGAATTGGCCAGCTGGGGCCTGTCGGGCGGCGCGACACACGCGTTCCTCCAGGTCGAGCAACGCAACACGGCGGCGGTCGCGCTCTACCAGCGGCTCGGCCTCGTCACCCACCACACCTACCTGACCCGGGTAGCCCCAAACTGACCCCGACCGCCCCGGTACGGCGGCCGGGGCGCTGCCGGCTCCGGGCCGAGCCGGGCACGGCCGCCGGGCCGGTGGGCGCGTGGCCCGGGCTTGATCCACTCGGCTTCCCGGAAGTCGCGGCATCCAGACGCCCAGAACCCCCCGACCTCAAGGAACGCGAGTCGATCAAGCAGGGACGCCGCGTGGCCGCACGCAAACGGCACGCCGAAGGGCGACGTGCAAGCGGCACGCCGAAGGGCGACGTGCAAGCAGCACGCCGAGCGGCCGCAGGCACCGTCCGGGCGGGGGGACGCAACCTCGGGCAGAGCCGGGCGGGGCGGTGTCAGCGGCGGACGACTCGGCGGGGCTTGGCGGCTTTGACCTCCGCGTACCGCTTGAGCTGCTGGGAGCGGTAGTCACGCCCGAGCGCGGTGAGCACCAGGTAGCCGATCAGCAGCCCCGCACCGGTGGCGAGCAGGTAGAAACCGATCCGGAGGAGGAACGTCGCCGCGCCGCCGTCGAACGGGTTCTGACCGACCAGCAGGGGCCCGACCAGCACGGTCAGCAGCATGGCCACCGGCACCACGAGGGCCATGTCGGCGGCCCAGCCCGGGAGCGGTCGGCGGCGACCCCAGCGGAAGGCGACCACGGCGAGGATCAGCCCGATCACCGCGAACATCGCCAGGGACACCCGATCGGCGGCGGCCTCGTCGTCGTCGAAGCCGAACCTGGTGATCAGTCGGGCGACCACGTTGACCGCGAACAATGCTGCCACGAGCACCCCGATGTCACGCCACCGCTTGTCCATCGCCGGACCCTCCTGCCGTACGCCCCGTCGCGGGGTTCGCACCCCTGGCAGGAATATCTACCACCCCTACCTGTGAGATGCCATCAGCCGGCAGCATCCACCTACTCAGGGGCGTCAGCCGTTGAGCATGGTTGGCTGCGGGGCGAGGATCTGCCGGAATCCCATCACCGCGAACGTCATCGCACCGGCCACGATCATGGCCAGCCCGACCCAGTTGTCGCCGGCCAGCAACAGGTCACCCTCGTTGGTCCGGACGGCGGCGACCGCCATCAACGCGAACCAGGGCACCGCCGGCAGTGCCACCGCCCAGCGACGGCCGACGGCCTCGTACGCGAACCAGCTCAGCAGGATGTTGGCACCGATGGCGATGAGCACCGACACGCCGACCAGTTGCCCGCCGACGCGGAGCGTGGCGAGCAGCAACTCCAGTACGCCGGTGAGCACTCCGGCGAGGACCACCACTATCGCGCCGACCAGCCGCAGGCCCAGGTCCAGCAGTCGCGGCGGCGGCCCCGCCGGTGGCGGGGCTTCCTCGTCCTCCAGGACCGACATCGGTGCGGCCGGCACTGTCACCGGAGACCGGCCGCCGCGACCGGGGACCGGTCCGGGGCGGTTTCCGCGGGTAGCCCGGCGAAGAGGTCGTCCTCCCAGCCGTACGGCCCGGTGCCCGGGCCCTTCTCGCCGACCGCGAGGGTGAAGTACTCCACGCCCATGAACTCGCCCCCGAAGTTGCCGGCGATGGCGTACAGCCAGGAGTTGGCCGGGATCTGCGTGGCGTGCGCGCGCATCGCGGCCTCCTTGGCCGTGTGCTGGTCGGTGCCGTCGACCCGGGCGGCGATCTGGGCGTCCGGGGTGCCGAAGGGCAGGTCGGCGATGTCTTCGATGCCGCCGAACGGGTTGTCGGAAGATTCCGCGAAGTGCGTCATCCCGGCCTCCAGGACGCTGAGCGGCATGGCCGTCCAGTAGACCTTGAGCGGGGCGCAGCCCTCGGCGGCGGCCAGTTCGACAGCGCGCATCGCCACCCGGTGCGCCTGGATGTGGTCGGGGTGCCCGTAGAAGCCGTTCGGGTCGTACGTGACGAGGACCTGCGGGCGTACCTCTCGCATGATTTCCACGAGATGCCCGGCGGCCTCGTCGAGGTCGGCCTGCCAGAAGGCCCGGGGGTTGTCGTTCGTCGCGAGCCCCATCATCCCGGAGTCGCGGTAGCGGCCGGCACCGCCGAGAAAACGGTGGTCGCTGACGCCGAGCGCGTCGCACGCGGCGGCCAGCTCGGCCAACCGGTACCCGCCGAGCTGGTCCGCCTCGGCGGCGGCGAGCTGGGCCAGCGCGGGCACGTGGATCTCGCCCTCCTCGCCGAGCGTGCAGGTCACCAGCGTGACGTGCGCGCCGTCGGCGGCGTAGTGGGCCATCGTCGAGCCGGTGCCGATCGACTCGTCGTCGGGGTGCGCGTGGACCAGCAGCAGGCGGCGGTCGGGCAGCGTCGTCACGACGGTCACTCTAACTGGCGGTTAGGCCCGGCCACCGCTGACGCGTCCGCCCAGGTCGGCCACATCACCTCCGCTCCCGCTCTACGATTTGGCGTGTGGACTTCCCGGAGCTGGCCGCCCGCACCCGCCGGTTCAGCCACGGCGCGCCACGCGCTGTCTCGGTGGCTGAGGACGGCTCCCGAGTGCTCTTCCTGCGCTCCGCCGGCCCGGAGGATCCGGCGGACGCGCTCTGGCTGCTGGACGTGGGCACCGGCGAGGAGCGGCTGGTCGCCGATCCGGCGACCCTGCTCGGTGAGGGCGGGGATGTCAGGGCCCTCTCCCCCGGTGAGCGGGCGTTGCGTGAGCGGTTGCGGCTCAGCGCCGCGGGGATCGGCTCGTACGCGTTGGACGCGGCCGGCCGGGTTGCCGTGTTCACGCTGGCCGGGCGGTTGTTCCGGGCCGACCTGGTGCACGGCGACGTGGTGGAGGTGGCCACCGTCGGTCCGGTGCTGGATCCTCGCCCGGACCCGAGCGGGCAGCGGTTGGCGTACGTGACGGACGCCGCCGAGGGGGTGCGCCGGGGTGAACTGCGGGTGATCGACCCCGACGGCACCGACAACCTGTTGGCCGGCGAGGACGCCGGAGTGAGCTGGGGCCTGGCCGAGCACATCGCGGCGGAGGAGTTCGGCAGGTACCGGGGGTACTGGTGGGCGCCGGACGGCCGCATGGTGCTCGCCGCCCGGGTCGACGAGTCGCGCCTGGAGCGGTGGCACCTGCACGACCCGGCGCAGCCGGCCAGCCCGCCGACCGCCGTCGCGTACCCCCGGGCTGGTGGGCCGAACGCCGAGGTCAGCCTGCACCTGCTCGACCTGGACGACGGCTGGGTCGACGTGCACTGGGACCGGGAGACGTACCCGTACCTCACCGGGGTCAGCTGGGGTGAGGGCAGCCCGTTGATCACCGTGCTGCGGCGTTCGCAGCAGCACGGGCTGGTGCTGGCGGTGGACCCGCGAACGGGCGAGACGCAGGTGCACGCCGAACTGGCCGATCCGCGCTGGGTCGAACCGATCGCCGGCACCCCCGCACACCTGCCGGACGGGCGGGTCCTGGTCGGCGGCGAACTGGCCCACGACGGGTACGACGCGAGGTGCCTCTTCGCGGACGGCACCCTGCTCACGCCGCCGTCGCTGTACGTACGACGGGTGGTGGGTCGGCTGCCGGCCGCCGCCGGCCCGGCCGACCTGCTGGTGGAGGCGAGCGACGGCGAGCCGAGCGAGCGGCACCTGTTCCGGGTCCGCACCACGATCGGCGGCGGGGTGGACGCGCGCCGGCTCACCACCGACTCCGGCTGGTACACCGCCGCAGTGGGCGGGGACGTGCTGGCCGTCGGCGTCGCGTCGCTGGACCATGCCGGGGTGCGCTGGACGGTACGCCGCGGCGAGAAGGAGATCGCCGAGCTGCGCTCGTTCGCCGCCGCCCCGCCGTACTCTCCGCTGCCGCTGCTGGAACGCGTCACCGATCGGCGGCTGCCGGCGGCGGTGCTCTACCCGGACAACCACGTGACGGGTCGGCGGCTGCCGGTGCTGCTGGACATCTACGGCGGCCCGGGGCACCAGGAGGTCGTGGCGGCGCGGGCCGCGTGGTTGGAACGGCAGTGGTGGGCCGACGCCGGCTTCGCGGTGGTCACCATCGACAACCGGGGTACGCCGGGCGTGGCGCCGTCGTTCGAGAAGGCCATCCACCGGCGGGTCGCCGACGTGATCCTGACCGACCAGATCGACGCGTTGACAGCACTCGCCGGCAAGCACCCGGACCTGGACCTGGGCCGGGTGGGGGTACGCGGTTGGTCGTTCGGCGGGTGGCTGGCCGGGTTGGCGGTGCTACGCCACCCGGAGCTGTTCCGCTGCGGGATCGCGGGCGCCCCGGTGACCGACTGGGCGTTGTACGACACCGCGTACACCGAGCGTTATCTGGGGTTGCCGGAAGACGGTCTGGACATCTACGCGCACCATTCGTTGGTCGAGTTGGCCGCCGAGCCGGTCACCAGCCCGGACCAGGCCCGACCGTTGCTGTTGGTGCACGGCATGGCCGACGACAACGTGGTGGCCGCGCACACGCTGCGGTTGTCGGCGGCGCTGCTGAGCACCGGCCGGCCGCACGCCGTGCTGCCGTTGACCGGGACCACGCACATGGCCGCGAACGGCACCGCCGAGCGGCTGCTCCCCCTGGAACTGGAGTTCCTGCGTACCCATCTGGGCTGAGCAGATCCGCTCCGGCCCAACCAGAGGGCCTACGGTAGGTCGGCGAGACGGTGCGGCGGCCGGCGACGAATAATGCGGGGGTGTCGGAATCCCCGAAGCCACTCGGCTACCGCCTCATCACCGGACCGGACGACGCCGAATTCTGCGCCCGCGTCAGCGCCCTTCTCGATCAGGGCTATCGGCTGCACGGGTCGCCAGCACTGACCTTCAACGGCGAACGCGTCATCGCCGCCCAAGCGGTGGTGCTGCCGCACGACGTCGCGTTCGAGACGTACCGGAGCGACGGCGGGTAGCGGATCGGCGGCGGATGCCCGGCTCCTCACGCGCCAGAACTCGCAATCTCGGACACTTTCCGTCATCGCTTGACGGAAAGTGTCCAAGATCTGCTCTGCCGACTACCTGTCAGTCGTCCTCGATGCGCCCGGTGGCGGGGTCGACCATGGCCAGGAAGTCGCGGATGTTCTTCCTGTGCTGGTCGAGAGACAGGCCGAGTGTCGGACTCGCACCGAATCCGTAGCCGGGGTTCGGCCCGCTGAGCCAGGTGTAGTCGGTGCCGTCGCACTCGTTCCGACGGAGAGCGAACGTCTGTCCATCGACGTCGAGCGTGCGCGGCGGGGTATCGACGGCACCGTCAGGGTCGCGGGGCGGGCCGGGCACTGCCTCCCGGTCGCCATCGCCGTCATCTGGGTAGATCGGCTTCACCTGGCCATCTTCGTGGATACGCCCGTCCGTCGCACCGAGTTGCCTCAGTGGCCGCGCGACGCCGGCCAGGCGATCCCGTGCCAGGGGTGACCGCAGAGTGGTGCGGGTCGACCTCGTTGCCCTGATCGGAAGCTCGGCGGCTTCGGGGGGCTTCGTAAGGGGTGCCACCGCCCCTCGCGGCGCTGTCTGTGGGAGCTTGCATCTCAAGCCGCTTGAGATCGCATAGTGGGCCCCGTGGACAGAAACGAGTTGTACGCCATCGGAGATGTCGCCCGGCGGACCGGCCTGAGCGTCAGCGCCGTCCGGTACTACGGGGACGCCGGTGTCGTCACGCCGGCCGCCAGCACCCCGGCCGGCCACCGCCTGTACGACGTGTCGGCGATCGCCCGGCTGGAACTGGTCCGGACGCTGCGCGAACTCGACGCCGGCCTGGACGAGATCCGGCGGGTGCTGGCCGGTGAGGCGACGCTGGCCGAGCTGGCCGCCACCCACCTGGCCCTGCTGGAACGGCAGGAGGCACGGTTGCGCAGCCGACGGGCGGTGTTGTCGGCAATCCTGCGGCAGGGCTCCACTGCCGAGCAGGTCACGCTGATGCACAGGCTGGTCGGCATGTCCGATGAGGAACGCGACCGGCTGATCGACGAGTTCTGGGCCGAGGTTTCCGCCGGATGGGATCCGCCGGAGCGGATGGTCGAGTGGTGGCGGGCGGCCCGACCGGAGCTGCCCGACCATCCCACCGCAGCCCAACTGGAGGCGTGGATCGAGCTGGCCGAGCTGGTCCGGGACGCCGAGGTCCGGCAGGCCGTACGCAGTGAGTTGCACGAGGTCTGCACGACCGGGGCGGGGCCGCTGATGACCTCGTCGCCGATGTTGGACGCCCTGGAGGAGGGTGCGGCGATCGGCCAGCCGGTGATGGACGCGGCGCGGGAGCAGGTGCCGCCCGACTCACCCAGGGGGCGGGAGATCGCCGACCGGTGGATGGAGTGGCTGACGGGCATCTTCGCGACGCCGGACAGCCCTGGAATCCCGGACACGCCCGAGTTCCGGATCCAGGCCGCCGACCAGATGCTGAAGGGCGCGCAGTGGGACCGGACGCCGCCCGAGCAGGAGGGGCCGTACGACAGGTACCTGGAGCTGGTCGCCATGGTGAACGACGCGCCGCCGGAGCAGTTCCCGTACGAGTGGCTGGCCGCTGCGCTGCGCGCGTCCGCCCCGACGGAGGTGACCGACAGTCGTTGCTGACCATCGGTGGCGGCCGTCACCTCTGAGGCGCCTTGGCGCGAGGAACTGGGTGGTGGCTTCGATGAGCAGGCTGCGGGTGCCGGGTTCGGCCCATGCCTCGTCCGACCGGCGAACCAGTCACACGCCACGGAGCACGAGTTCGGTGACCCGCCCCGGATGGGCCTGCGACTGCCACTCGCGAAGCCGGCCGGCCGGCGAGCCGACGATCTCGGGTTTCAGGGAAGCGGGGTGTCGAGGTGCCCTGGACACCCCGGTTTTTAGGAAACGGAGTCGATCAAGGGGCGAACCACAGAAGGGCCCCCTCCCGACGACGTTGTCGGAAGGGGACCCTGCTGGTCTGCGGTGTGACTTACGGCTTGACGTGCGCGTTCACGAACGACGGGTAGCCGAAGACGCTGGAGATGAAGATCCCGCCCGCCTTGGACCCGTGCACGTTGTAGGCCACGTCGACGTAGAGCGGCACCACCGGCGCGTACTCCTTCATGATCCGCTCGTCGAGCTTGGCCCACTCCGCGCCCTGGTCGGCTGCGGGCATGGCCTGGATGCGGTCCATCTCGGCGTTGATCGCCGGGTCGTTGAAGTAGGCCTGGTTGCTGTTGCCCTCGGCCTTGATCGAGCGACCGTCGTAGAGCACCGGCAGGATCGACGCCCCGCTCGGCCAGTCCGCCGCCCAGTTGCCGATGTACAGGTCCCAGGGGTTGTTCTTCTTCTTGATCTCGTCGAGCTTCGCGTCGTCCGAGATGTTCCGCAGCGTGATCTTGAAGCCGGCCCGCTCCAGGTTGGCCTTGAGCTGGGCGCCCTGCTGCTGCTCGGTCGAGTTGTCGGCGACACCGAGGACCAGCTCCGGCGTCTGCCCGCCGAGCAGCTCCTTGGCCTTGGCGACATCGCCGTTGGGGCCGGCCGGGTACGCCTCGTACGCCTTGTAGCCGATGGTGGCCGGCGGCATCAGCGTGGTCAGCGGCGCGGCCACGGTCTGACCGCCGAGCGCCTTGATCATGCCGTCCCGGTCGATGGCGTAGTTCAACGCCTGGCGGACCTTGAGGTCGGTGACCCGCTGGTTGTTGATCACGAGCTGGTTGGCGCTCGGCGTCGGCGAGAGGATGGTGCGCGACTTGAGCGTGGCGTCGCCGGCCACCTTCGCGACAAGTGAGGCGGGCACCGTGTTGAAGGCGAGCGCGCTCTGGTCGGCGCCGTTGTCGGCGATCACCCGGTTGTTGGCGGCGTCCGCGGTCGGGCCGAAGCTCCAGACGAACTGGTCCGGGTACTGGTGCCGGACGGCGTCGGTGGCCGGGTCCCAGTTGGGGTTGCGGTCCAGTGTGATCTGCACGCCGACCTGGTTCTTGGCGACCTTGTACGGGCCGGACGAGAACGGCTGCTTGTCCAGGTCGACACCGGTGTCCTTGTCGGCTGGCAGCGGCGCGGTGGTCGGCAGCGACGCCGCGAACGGCAGGTCACAGCGGGGCTTGGCGAACTCGAAGCGCAGCGTCTTCGCGTCCGGCGTGCTCAGGCCGGGCGGCAGCGACGTCTTGTTCTTCTTGAAGTCCCACTTGGTGTCGAACTGGGCGGTGTCGGCCAGCCACTCCTGGATGTAGGTAGGGCCGCCGGAGAGGTCCGGGTCGAAGGACCGGGCGATGCCGTACGCGATCTCCTTGGAGGTGATCGGCCGGCCGTCCTCGAACTTCACCCCGTCCTTGATCGTGAATTCCCAGACCTTGCAGTCGTTGTTGACGTTCTTGCCCGGTGTCTCGGCCAGGTCGCCAACCAGGACCAGGCCGCCCTTGCCGTCGTCCTTCCAGGTGGTCAGGTAGCGCGACCACAGGGGGTTGGCCATCAGACCGGCGAACGAGTACGTCCGCTGCGGGTCCAGGTGGGAGATCGGCGACTCCCGGATGACGCTGAACACGCCGCCCTTCGCAGCGCCGCTCACCTCGGCGGCCGGCCCCTGCGAGTCCTTGGGGTCGGTCGCGATGACCCCGGTCTGCTTCCGGTCGGTGTCCACAGTGGTGCCCTCGCCCGTGTTCTTCGAGCACGCACCCAGTGCCACCACCAGAGCGATCGCGCCGCCTGCGGCAGCCACCACGCGTGGTCTCATGAAGTACCCCCTTCACCCATGTGCCGTGCGTTTCGTCGGGGCGAGAACCGCCGACGTCCCGAGGATCGTAAAGAAGAAAACCTACGAGTTGTGTAACAGTTGTCGATAAATTCCGCCACTGGCGGCGCCCCGGCCAGCAACAGCTCAGCGCAGCCGCACCCGGGGGTCGATCGCCGCGTAGAGCAGATCCACCAGCACGTTCGCCAGCACCACGAAGACCGCGGCGATCAGCACGGTGGCCATGATGGTGGGCAGATCGCCCGAGCGCACCGCGTCCACCGCCGTCCGCCCCAACCCCTGGATGCCGAACGTCGTCTCGGTGATCACCGTCCCGCCCAGCGCCCCGCCCACGTCCAGCCCGGCGATGGTCACCACCGGGGTGATCGCCGCGCGCAGCGCGTGTCGCCCGTACACGGTGGGTTTGGCCAGGCCCTTGGCCCGCGCGGTCCGGACGAAGTCCTCCGACAGCGTCTCCAACATCTGCGCCCGGGACAACCTGGCGTAGATCGCCGAGAAGAGGAAGGCCAGCGCCACCCAGGCCAGCACGAGTCCGCTGGCCCACCTCGCCGGGTTGTCGAAGAGGGACGTGTAGCTCGGCACCGGCAAGAGCCGCAGGTTGTAGACGAACACCAGCAGCAGCACCGCGCCCACGAAGTACAACTGCAACGAGGCACCGGTCAGCGAGAAGCCGATCGCCAGCCGGTCCAACCAGGTGCCCCGACGCAGCGCGGACACCATGCCGAGACCCACACCGAGCAGCAACCAGAGGATCGCCGCCGGGATCACGATGCTCAGCGTCACCGGCAGCACCCGGGCGATGGTGTCCGAGACGGCCTCGTTGGTGACGTACGACCAGCCCAGGCAGGGTGCGTCGCACCGGCCGCCCTGGGCGCTGCCCAGGTCCCGACCGGTGACGATGCCCTTCATGTAACCGGCGTACTGGCTGATCAGCGGGTCGTTGAGGCCCAGGTCGTCGCGGACCCGCTCCAGCCGCTCCGGGTTGCAGTTCTTCGAACAGATGCTGCTGACCGGGTCGCGGGGCAGGGCGAAGAACATCAGGAACGTCAACACGCTCACCGCGAAGAGCGTCAGCGTGGCGGAGAAGAGTCGCTTGAGCAGAAAACGCGCCATGAATGTGACCCCTACCGGGACGACTTCGGGTCGAGCGCGTCCCGCAACGCGTCGCCGAAGAGGTTGAAGGCGAACACCAGAGCGAAGATCGTGATGCCCGGGAAGAACACGTACGCCGGGTCGGTCTGAAGGAAGTCCAGACTCCGGTAGATCATCCGGCCGAAGCTCGGCGTCTCGTCGCTGAGGCCGACGCCGATGAAAGACAGCGCCGCCTCGCTGGTGATGAACTGCGGCACCGCCAGCGAGAACGACACCAGGATCGGCGCCCAGATGTTCGGCAGCAACTGCCGGAAGAGCATGTGCCCCAGCCCGGCCCCGCTGGCCCGGGCCGCCTCCACGAACTCCCGCTCGCGCAGCGCGATCACCTGCCCGCGGACCAGCCGGGCCGTGCTGGTCCAGCCGAAGATGGCGAAGACCGCGATCAGCACCCCCACCCCGAACGCGGACGACACCTGCCCCCGCTCCCCGTAGAAGCGGAGCGTGATGGTGGGCGTGAGCGCCAGCGCGATGATCAGGAAAGGCATGGCCAGGGTCAGGTCGGTGATCCAGTTGATCACCGCGTCGAGCCAGCCGCCGAGATAGCCGGCGAGCGCGCCCAGCACGATCCCGATCGTGGCGGTGATCAGGGCCGCCGCGAACGCGATGAACAGTGAGGTCCGCAACCCGTAGATCAGCCGGATGAAGATGTCCCGGCCCAGCCCCGGCTCCAGACCGAACCAGTGCCCGCCGCTGACCCCGCCGGCGTAACCGAGCGGCATGCCGAAACCGTCCAGCAGATTCTGGAACTGCTCACGCGGGCCGATCCCGTAGACCATCTCGATCAGCGGGGCGGCCAACCCCAACAGCAGGAAGAACACCAGGAGTACGCCGCTGACCATCGCCGTACGGTCACGGCGCAGCCGCAGCCAGGCGAGCTGGCCGGGCGAGCGACCGACGACGCCCTTCACGGCGGGCCCGCCCGGGTCCGTGCCGGACTCGATCTCGGCCAGCGCCACACCCTCCACCGGGGACAGGCTCACGACGACACCTCCTCGACGATCGGGGCCGCCACCTCGGGAAAGTGGCACGCGGTGGCCTGCCGACCGCCGTCGCGCGGTGTCAACGCGGGCTCCTCCGTGGCGCAGATGTCCTGCGCCTTCCAGCAGCGGGTACGGAACCGGCAGCCCGACGGCGGGTCCAGCGGGGAGGGCACGTCACCGGTCAGCCGGATGCGGCCCGCCGGGCCGAGCTGGGTGACGTCCGGGATCGCCGAGAGCAACGCCCGGGTGTACGGATGCTGCGGGCGCTCGTAGATGTCCGCCCGGTCGCCGATCTCCACGATGCGACCCAGGTACATGACAGCGACCCGCTGGCAGAAGTGCCGGACCACTGCCAGGTCGTGCGCGATGAACACGAAGGCCAGGCCAAGCTCACGTTGCAGGTCGCGTAGCAGGTTGACGACCTGCGCCTGGATCGAGACGTCCAGCGCGCTCACCGGCTCGTCCGCGACGATCAGCTTCGGCCGCAGGGCCAACGCGCGGGCGATGCCGATGCGCTGGCGTTGACCACCGGAGAACTCGTGCGGGTAGCGGTTGTAGTGCTCCGGGTTCAGCCCGACCAGCTCCAGCAACTCCTGCACCCGGGCCTTGATCCCGCCCGGCGGCTTGATCCCGTTGACCTGCAGGGGCATCGCCACGATCCGGCCCACCGTGTGCCGGGGGTTCAGCGAGGCGTACGGGTCCTGGAAGATGATCTGGAGTTCCTGGCGCAGCGGGCGCAGCTCCCGACGACCGGCGTGCGTGATGTCCCGCCCGTCGAACTCGATGCTGCCGCTCGTCGGTTCCAGCAGCCGCACCAGCATCCGACCGGTGGTCGTCTTGCCGCAGCCCGACTCCCCCACCAGGCCGAGCGTCTCACCCGGGCGCACATCGAAGTCGAGCCCGTCGACAGCCCGCACCAGACCGGTGGCGCGCAGCCCCTGACGTACCGGGAAGTGCTTGCTCAGGCCGCGTACCCGCAGCAGTGGTTCATCGGTCATCTCCACGGTCCTCCGTTCGGGACTGCGGTACTTCGCTGCGCTGCGTTCCTCGCCCTCACACAGCCACCCCCACTCGTGCGACGTCCTCGGCGTAGAACGTGGCGCGCTCCTCGGCACCGAGGTGGCAGGCGACCAGGTGGCCATCGGCCCCGGCGGGGCGTAGCTCGGGGACCTCGGTGCGGGAGCGGCTGCCGGGGCGGTCCGCGTACCGGCAACGCGGGTGGAACGCGCAGCCCGGCGGCAGGTTGATCAGGCTGGGCGGGTTGCCGGGGATGGGCAGCAGGTCCGCGTCCGCGTCGCCGTGCAGCGACGGCACGCTGGAGAGCAACCCCCAGGTGTACGGATGCTGCGGCGCCCGGAGCACCTGCTCGACGCTGCCCCGCTCGACCGCACGGCCGCCGTACATGACGAGCACGTCGTCGGCGACCTGGCCGACCACTCCCAGGTCGTGGGTGATCAGGACGATCGCGGAGTGGAACTCGGCCTGGAGGTCGGCGAGCAGATCCAGGATCTGCGCCTGCACCGTGACGTCCAGCGCGGTGGTCGGCTCGTCGGCGATCAGCAGCGCCGGGTCGTTGACCAGGGACATCGCGATCATCGCCCGCTGGCGCATGCCGCCGGAGAACTCGTGCGGGTACTGGTCGAAGCGGCGCGCCGGCTGCGGAATGCCGACCCGGTCGAGCATGTCGACCGCCCGCTGGCGGGCCTCGCGCCGGTTGGCCTTCGAGTGGTGCACCTGGTACGCCTCGGCGATCTGCCGGCCCACCGTGTAGTACGGGTGTAGCGCCGACAGCGGATCCTGGAAGATCATTGCCATGTCCCGGCCGCGCAGCCGGCGTACCTCCTCGTCGGCGAGGCCGACCACCTGCCGGCCACCCACCGAGATCTCCCCGGTGATGGTGGCCCGTTTCGGATCGTGCAGGCCGAGGATGGCCAGCGAGGTGACGCTCTTGCCGGAGCCGGACTCGCCGACGATGCCGAGGGTGCGGCCCCGCTCGACGGCGAACGACACCCCGTCGACAGCGCGCACTACGCCGTCCTCGGTGTCGAACCGGACCCGCAGATCACGTACGCGCAGGTAGGCGTCCTGGTCGGAGCGTTGTGCCGGCACGACGGCACGGTCGTCCGGTTCGCCGGACGGCGGGGGTTCCGAGCTGTCCACGGCCACCTCCCTCAGTGACGAAGAGAACTTACAACAAAGTCCCGAGGGTGAAAATAAGCTACAAAGCCGGCACGTGTCAGCGGGCCCGAGCGTAACGAGTCGGCATCGGCCCCGCACCCCCGTCACCTCGCCATCCACGCCCGTTCATGGCTCTGGACGCACGTCAAGTGCGATCATTGGACACGCAACCAGCGGAGGATGCCCCTGGCGCGAGGTGGAGGTGACGATGACTGCGGCGGTGTTCAACCACGAAGGCCCGTGGACCGAAGAGGAGTACCTCGCCCTCGGGGAGACGCAACAACGCGTCGAACTCTTCGACGGGAGCCTTCACGTGACCCCAGCCCCCACCCCCCGGCACCAGAACATCTCGGGCGAACTACGTGCGGTGCTACGAGCCCCGGTTCGCGAAGCGGGCCTGCACGTCTTGGAAGCGGTGAACGTTCGGCTCAGGCCGGGACGAATTCCGATTCCCGATCTCGTCATCACCCTTCCGATCGACTTCGACGAACTCAACGTCGAGGCGAGTGACGTGCGGCTGGTATGCGAAATCATCTCGCCGAGCAACGCGTCTACCGACAAAGTCCTCAAGATGCACTACTACGCCGCTGCCGGCATCGAGTGGTATCTCCTGGTCGAGCAGGACAGCGGCACGATGCATCTGTACCGGCGGCGAGGCGGTCACTACACCGAGCAGTCCGTGACCAGACCGGGCGAGGTGCTGGTGCTGACTGAGCCGGTGAAGGCCACCATTCGACCTGAGGAACTGCTCCCCTGACGGGCGTCGGTCGGCTGGCCTAGGGTCGGTTCATGACCGAGTTCGACGCGGCCGCCGCCGCCGTCCAGGCAGCCCTCGACGCGGGTGCCCGGTACGCCGACGCCCGGGTGATGCACCGCCGCTACGAGTCGATGACCGCGCGCAACGGTGACGTGGAGGAGCTGACCCAGGACGAGAGCATCGGGCTGGGAGTCCGAGCGTTGGTCGGGGCGAGCTGGGGCTTCCACGCCGTACCCGATCTGTCGGACGCCGCCGCCCGCGACGCCGGCCGGCGCGCGACGCGGACCGCCATGGCGAGCGCCCGGGTGCCGGGCCCTGCGGTCGACCTGGTGCCGGTCGAGGCCGTCACCGCGACCTGGGCTTCCGCCTGTGAGATCGACCCACTCGGGGTGCCCCTGTCGACCAAGGGCGACCTGCTTGTCGACGCGACCCGCACGATGGCCGAGCACGGCGCGGACCTGGCCGAGGGCCTGTACCAGATCTGGGACACCGCGAAGTGGTTCGTCTCCAGCGAGGGCCACCGGATCGACCAGCGCATCCGCGAGTGCGGCGGCGGCATCTCGGCCACGTCGATCGGTGACGGCGAGACGCAGCGCCGGTCCTGGCCGAGCTACCGCGGCCAGTACGGCACGACCGGGTGGGAGCTTGTCGAGTCGCTGGACCTGGCCGCGCACGCCGCGCAGATCGCCGAGGAGTCCCGGGCGCTGCTCACCGCTCCGCAGTGCCCGGCCGGTGAGACGGATCTGATCCTCGGCGGCGAACAGTTGGCCCTTCAGATCCACGAGTCGGTCGGGCACGCCATCGAACTGGACCGGATCCTCGGCTGGGAGGCCGCGTTCGCCGGCACGTCCTGGCTGGACCTGGCCCAGCTCGGCTCACTGCGCTACGGGTCCGAGCTGATGAACATCACCATCGACCCGACCATCCCTGGTGCGCTGGGCAGCTTCGGTTTCGACGACGAGGGCTCCCCGGCGGTCAAGCGGGACGCGGTCCGGGACGGCCGGTGGGTGGGGGTGCTGGCCGGCCGGGACTCCGCAGCGGTGGCCAGCCTCGACTACGGCGGCAGCGTACGGGCCGACGGGTGGGCCCGGCTGCCGATGGTGCGGATGACGAACGTCGGTCTGGAACCCGGCCCGCACACGCTGGAGGAGATCATCGCGGCGACCGACGACGGTGTGCTGATGGACCTCAACCGGTCCTGGTCGATCGACGACAAGCGGCTCAACTTCCAGTTCGGCTGCGAGGTCGGCTGGGAGATCAAGAAGGGGCGGCGGGGGCGGATGCTGCGCAACCCCACGTACACCGGGATCGGCCCACTGTTCTGGCGCTCGATGGACATGCTCTCCGGCGAGACGGTCTCCTGGGGGACGCCCAACTGCGGTAAGGGCCAGCCCGGCCAGGTCGGGCACACCGGCCACCCGGCCGCGCCGGCCCGGTTCCGCAACGTCCGAGTCGGGGTGTCAGCGTGAGCGCGAGGAGTGAGCCGGAGCTGGCGGGGCAGGTGGTGGAGCTGGTTCGGCGTCTCGGCGGGCCGGCCGCGCAGGCCGAGGCGGTGGTGACGCGGGCGGACCTGGCGTTGACCCGGTTCGCCAACTCGGGCATCCATCAGAACGTCTCCGAGTCGACGGTAGGGGTCCGGTTGCGGGTGCACGTCGACGGTCGAACGGCTGCCGGCGGCGGCAGTGTGGTCACCGCCGACGGGTTGACCGCCCTGGTGGAGCGCACCCTTACCGCGGCGCGGCTGTGCCCGCCCGATTCGGGTTGGCCGGGGCTGGCCCCTCCGATGCCCATGCCGGACGCGCCGCCCGTCGACGAGGCCACGGCGCACGCCGAGCCGGATCAGCGGGCCGATCGGGTGAAGGCGTTCGTGGCCGCCGCCGGAGGGCTGAGCACCGCCGGATACTGCCGTACCGCGCACCGTTCGTCGGCGTTCGCGAACTCGGCCGGGCACTCGGCGTACGGGCGCTCGGTGGAGGCGGCGATGGACGGCATCGCCCGCCGTAACGGCGCGGACGGGGTGGCCCGGCGCAGCGCCGACCGGTTGGCCGACCTCGACGGCGCCGAGTTGGGCGCGCAGGCGGCGGCGAAGGCGCAGGCGGCGGCCGACCCGGTCGAGTTGCCGCCGGGGCACTACGAGGTGGTGTTCGAGCCGGCGGCGGTGGCGGACCTCCTGCAGAACCTGTCGTTCTACGGCTTCAACGGCAAGCGGTACGCCGAGCGGCAGTCGTTCGCCGAGCCGGGCGCGGCCCAGTTCGACAGGGCGGTGACAGTGGTGGACGACCCGCTGGGCGGCTCCGGGTTGCCGTTCGACGCGGAGGGCACCGGCCGGCGGGCGCTGACGCTTGTGGAGGCGGGCGTCACCCGGGCGGTGGCGCACGATCGCCGGTCCGGTGCCGAGGCGGGGGCGCAGTCCACCGGGCACGCGGTGGCGGGGGGTGCCACCTGGGGTCCGATGCCGCGCAATCTGCGGCTGACCGGCGCGGTGGCGGGCCCGGCCAGTGCGGTGGGACGGAGCACCACCGGCGGGGCGGCCGGGGCTGTCGTCGATGCGGACACCGCCGCGTTGGTGGCCGGCGTACGCCGAGGGTTGTTGGTCACCGACCTCTGGTACACGAGGGTGCTCGACCCGAAGAGCCTCGTGGTCACCGGGTTGACCCGTAACGGCGTCTGGCTGATCGAGGACGGCACAGTAGCGCGGGCGGTCCGTGACCTGCGGTTCACCGAGTCGTACCCGCGGGCGCTCGGGCCGGGGGCGGTGCTCGGGCTGGGGGCGCGGGCGGTACGCCAACCGGAGCGGGTGGACGGTGCCTGGTGGGCGGCGCCCTCGCTGCGGTTGGCGTCCTGGCACTTCACCGGAGGTGCCTCCGGCTGACGGTGGCGACGAGGCGCGGCAAACCGGCGTGCCCGAGGGCTTTTCCGCAGGCCAGACACACGGGACACTCCCTTGCGCGGACGGCTCGGGGAGATCGGCGTAACGTGTGTCACTTAGCTGCGTCGGTCGATCCGGCGTGGTCGTTGGTGTGCGCATGACGTGGCAGCGGGTGCGGGTTCGCCGGTCCGCGTGCCGACCGGAGAGAGACCAGCCCGCCCGTACGGGCCCGTCGAGGAGACGACTCGAATGACTTCAACGGCAACGAGGCCGAGGGGGGCGCGGGCGCGCGCCGCCATCGCGGCGAAGACGTTGCGTACCGACCGATGGTGGTTCGCCCCGCTGATCACCGTGATCGGGCTCAGCGCCTGGGTCGCGTACGCGACGGTCCGGGTCTTCATGCACAAGTGGTACTGGGTGGACCAGTTCCACTACCTGACCCCGTTCTACTCCCCCTGCGTGACCGACAGGTGCGTCGAGGAAGCCTCGCACTTCGGCCGTTTCCTGCCCGGCTGGTGGGTCATCCCGGACGCCGCGCTGACCCTGCCGTTCCTGCTGCTGTTCCGGCTCACCTGCTACTACTACCGCAAGGCGTACTACCGGTCGTTCTGGCTGTCGCCGCCGGCCTGCGCCGTCCCGGACGGTCACAAGGAGTACGGCGGTGAGACCCGTTTCCCGCTGCTCGGGCAGAACCTGCACCGCTACTTCTTCTACGCCGCCGCGATCATCTCGCTGATCAACACCTGGGACGCGATCCTCGCCTTCCACTCGCCGAAGGGCTTCGGCTTCGGGCTGGGCAACATCATCCTGCTGCTCAACGTGGTGATGCTGTGGGCGTACACGATCTCCTGCCACTCCTGCCGGCACATCATCGGTGGCCGGCTCAAGCACTTCTCCAAGCACCCGGTGCGGTACAAGGCCTGGACGTTCGTCTCGGCGTTGAACGTCCGGCACATGCAGCTCGCCTGGATCACCCTCGGCACCCTGGCGCTCGCCGACTTCTACATCATGGCGCTCGCTGCCGGCTGGTTCTCCGACCTGCGGTTCATCAACTAAAGGGCCCCTGACATGACCACAACCACTCGCATCGAGCGACACCACTACGACGTCGTCGTCATCGGGGCCGGCGGCGCCGGTCTGCGCGCGGCGATCGAGGCCCGGCTGGCCGGCAAGAAGACCGCGATCATCTCCAAGTCGCTGTTCGGCAAGGCGCACACGGTGATGGCCGAGGGCGGCGCGGCCGCCGCGATGGGCAATGTGAACAGCCGGGACAACTGGCAGGTGCACTTCCGCGACACCATGCGCGGCGGCAAGTTCCTCAACAACTTCCGGATGGCCGAGCTGCACGCGAAGGAGTCGCCGCAGCGGATCTGGGAGCTGGAGACGTACGGTGCGCTCTTCGACCGCACCAAGGACGGCAAGATCTCGCAGCGCAACTTCGGTGGTCACGAGTACCCGCGCCTGGCGCACGTCGGCGACCGGACCGGCCTGGAACTGATCCGCACCCTCCAGCAGAAGATCGTCTCGCTTCAGCAGGAGGACCAGCGGGAGTTCGGCTCGTACGACGCCCGGATCAGGGTTTTCTCCGAGACGACGATCACCGAGCTGCTGCTCGACGGCGACCGGGTGGCTGGCGCGTTCGGCTACTACCGCGAGTCGGGCGAGTTCATCCTCTTCGAGGCGCCGGCGGTCGTGCTGGCCACCGGTGGCGTCGGCCGCTCCTACAAGGTCACCTCGAACTCGTGGGAGTACACCGGGGACGGGCACGCGCTGGCGCTGCGCGCCGGGGCGACCCTGATCAACATGGAGTTCCTCCAGTTCCACCCCACCGGCATGGTCTGGCCGCCCTCGGTGAAGGGCATCCTGGTCACCGAGTCGGTGCGCGGTGACGGCGGTGTCCTGAAGAACTCCGACGGCAAGCGGTTCATGTTCGACTACGTCCCCGACGTCTTCCGCAAGCAGTACGCGGAGACCGAGGAGGAGGCGGACCGCTGGTACACCGACCCGGACAACAACCGGCGCCCACCGGAGCTGCTGCCCCGCGACGAGGTGGCCCGCGCCATCAACAGCGAGGTGAAGGCCGGCCGGGGCTCCCCCGCCGGCGGTGTCTTCCTGGACATCGCGAGCCGACGCTCGGCCGACGAGATCCGCCGCCGCCTGCCGTCGATGTACCACCAGTTCAAGGAGCTGGCCGACGTCGACATCACGGCCGAGCCGATGGAGGTCGGGCCGACCTGTCACTACGTGATGGGCGGCGTCGAGGTGGACCCGGATTCGGGTGCCGCCTTCGGCCACGTACGCGGTCTGTTCGCCGCCGGTGAGGTCTCCGGTGGCATGCACGGCTCCAACCGACTCGGTGGCAACTCCCTGTCCGACCTGCTGGTCTTCGGCAAGCGGGCGGGCGGGCACGCCGCCAGCTACGCCGACGGGCTGACCGCCCGGCCGAAGGTGGCGGTGAGCGAGGTCGAGGCCGCTGTGGAGACCGCCCTCGCTCCGCTGCAACGCGACACCGGCGAGAACCCGTACACCCTTCAGCAGGACCTCCAGGTGGTCATGGGTGACCTGGTGGGGATCATCCGCAGGGAGGGTGAGCTGGCCGACGCCCTGGTTCGGCTCGCCGAGCTGCGGGAGCGGGTGGCGAAGGTGAGCGCGGCCGGCGGCCGACGCTACAACCCGGGCTGGCACCTGGCCCTGGACCTGCGCAACATGCTCGTGGTCTCGGAGTGCACCGCGAAGGCGGCGCTGGAGCGGCAGGAGTCGCGCGGCGGGCACACCCGGGAGGACTACCCGGCGATGGAGCCGAAGTGGCGGCAGGTGAACCTGGTCTGCGCGCTGGACGGTGAAGCCGTGCAGCTCACCCGCAAGCCGCTGCCGAAGATGCGGCCGGAGTTGATCGGCCTCTTCGACCGGGCCGAGCTGGCCAAGTACCTCACCGACGAGGAGATCGCCGACTTCGACGCCCTCGTTGCCGACGCTGGAGAGGCGGACAACCGATGAGCGCGAAGCGTCAGTTCCGGATCTGGCGGGGCGACGAGAGCGGCGGTGACCTCCAGGACTACATGGTGGAGGTCAACGAGGGCGAGGTCGTCCTCGACGTCATCCACCGCCTGCAGGCCACCGACGCGCCCGACCTGGCGTGCCGGTGGAACTGCAAGGCCGGCAAGTGCGGCTCCTGCTCCATGGAGATCAACGGCAAGCCGCGGCTGGGCTGCATGACCCGGATGTCGACCTTCGGCGACGACGAGACCGTCACGGTCACCCCGCTGCGAACCTTCCCGATCATCCGGGACCTGGTCACCGACGTCTCGTTCAACTACGAGAAGGCACGGGAGACCCCGGCGTTCGCCCCTCCGGCGGACGTCGCCCCGGGTGACTACCGGATGCAGCAGGTCGACGTCGAGCGCTCGCAGGAGTTCCGCAAGTGCATCGAGTGCTTCCTGTGCCAGACCGTCTGCCACGTGATCCGCGACCACGAGGAGAACAAGCAGGCGTTCTCCGGCCCGCGGTACTTCATCCGGGCGGCCGAGCTGGACATGCACCCGCTGGACGCCCGGACCGACCGCAAGGAGTACGCGCAGGCCGAACAGGGCCTCGGCTTCTGCAACATCACCAAGTGCTGCACCGAGGTCTGCCCCGAGCACATCAAGATCACCGACAACGGGATCATCCCCATGAAGGAACGGGTCGTCGACCGCAGGTACGATCCCCTTGTGTGGCTTGGTAGCAAGATCTTCCGTCGGGGCGAGACGCCCCAGACCAGCGTGACCACCGCCCGTCAGGGCTCGACGACGTCGGGCTCGACCCGGGGCGGGGTCCACTCGCACGCGGGCGGCTCGCACGACACGGGGGCCGAGGCGCAGGCGCAGCGCGGCGTCAACTGGGACCGGGAGGTGCCCCACCCGACCGCTCCGGCGGTCGACGACCGGGGCAAGCTGCCGCTGACCGAGTTGACCTTCGACCGGGCCGCCGCGCCGTCGCCGTTCGGCGACGACGTGACCTTCCCGCTGCCTCCGGAGCACCTCAACTTCGCCCACCCCGACCAGGACAAGCACTAAATACACCCGAACAAGACGGGGGCCGCGGCTGTTGCCACGGCCCCCGTCCCACTTTGGGGGGTTGATCATGAGGTTGACGAGACCGTCAAGCCTCGAACGACCCGTCAAGCCCATGATCAACGGGGGGTGGCCCGGGGGTTGGGGTCAGGAGGGGGCGGAGGGCGACGACGATGGGGGCGTCGGCGGGGAGCCAGGTGACCGAGTCCAGTTCGTCGGCGGTGAGCCAGCGGAGCGCCTCGTGCTCCAGTGCCTGGGGCTGGTCGTCACCGAGCAGGCGGGCCGCGTACACCTTGAGCACCGAGCGTCCGTGCGCCATCCGTACGTTGCGGCCGACCCGGTCGCCGATCTCGACGCGTACGGCCAACTCCTCGGCGCACTCCCGGATCAGCGCATCGGTCTCGGTCTCCCCCGGCTCGACCTTTCCGCCCGGAAACTCCCACATGCCCGCCACCTCGGGCGGGGCGGAACGCGCACAGGCAAGCACTCGCCCGTTCCGGATGATCGCCGCGCCGACGATCACCTTCAGGTCCCGTCGTTCGGCCTGCCCGCCATCATTCGCCCGTTCGGTCCGCACGGGCGTCCAGGGTGCCAGATCAATCGGCGGTTTGGGTACCGAAGCCGTCCGCTAGGCCAACAAGACACGGAAGTGTGGGCGTGGACACCCCCTCCGAGCAGCGGGAGACTAGGGGACACCGACAAGACACGGGATGGCGACGATTTGGCCACAAGCCGGCAACGGCGCTTGGGGGGTGCGGTGATGCGCGTGCTGTTCAACAGCAGGGCCAAGCACGACTACCTTTCCGACGCGTTGACCTTGCTATCTGGTTGGACACGCGACGGCGAGCAGATCCGACGGACGCTCGTGATCGACGATACCCAACACGCCGCACTAACTGAACGGGTCAAGGTCGTCGCGGATGCGCTGCACCTGCGACCCGAGATCAGCCGCCGGGCCGACAGCACCCAGATCCGGGTGGGGCACGGCAGCGGCGAGCCCCTGACCGAGGGCGAGGTCCTGCTGGCCGCCCGCATCGAGGACGCGTACCGGGCGGTCACCGAGTCCTGACGCTCCCGCGCGTCCGTGGCTCAGGCGTCGTCCTCGACGTCCTGCGGGTACCAGCGCAACTCCACCACATTGCCGTCCGGGTCGCTGACATAGATCGAGGTCGCCGAGCCGCGGGCACCGAACCTGTCCACCGGCCCGGTCAGCACCGTGAAGACCCCCGACTCGACCACCCGCTCCCAGTCCAGTGGTGCCACCACGAGGCAGAAGTGGTCGACGTTCGTGCCCTGCCGGTCGCCCCGGACGAGGTCGATGATGCACCCGGCGCTCACCCGCACCGACGGGAACGGCACCTCTCCGGCCCGCCACTGCTCGACCCGGACCGGCGGCAGCCCGAGCTGGCCGCAGTAGAAGGCCAGGGAGCGCTCCACGTCGGCGACGGTCAGCACCAGGTGGTCGAAGCCGGTCACCCGTACCGCGCTCAGGTCTGCCTGGTCGTTGTCGATGCTCATGTCGCAGCCTTTCGTCAGGTGTGCACTGCCGTTCACGATCCCCGGACGAGGGACGCCGACCAAGACCTGATCCCGCTACGATCGTTGCCCACAGGTCAACGATGGGAACGGTGTGCTGGAGCGGTACGAGGTCGAGACGTT
This sequence comes from Micromonospora sp. NPDC005710, assembly GCF_040630995.1. NCBI lineage: Bacteria > Bacillati > Actinomycetota > Actinomycetes > Micromonosporales > Micromonosporaceae > Micromonospora > Micromonospora sp. NPDC005710. The sequence goes on from NZ_JBEXYP010000003.1 coordinate 417,033, forward strand.
CCTGACGCTCGCGGAGGAACTGCACTTCGGCCGGACCGCCGAGCGGTTGACAGTCAGCACCGGCCGGGTCAGCCACATCGTGAAGAAGCTGGAACGCCGGATCGGCGCACCGCTGTTCGCGCGTACCAGTCGGGTCGTCCGGCTCACTGCGATCGGCCGGCAGCTCGCCGACGAACTGGCTCCGCTGGTCGCCGCGATGGACGACGCCGTGCGCCGCGCGACCGACTCCGCTCGGGGCGTGACCGGGACACTGCGGGTGGCGTTCCTCGGCGAGTGGACCGCGCCGGTGCTGCTCCGGGCGGTAGCCCTGTTCGGTGAACGGCACCCCGACTGCCGGGTGGAGGTGCACGAGGCACAGTTGTCCACCACCCGCTCGGGGCTGCTCGACGGCTCTACTGACGTGTTGATCGCCTCGTACCCGTTCGACGGCATGGCCACCGGCCCGGCGCTGCTCTCCGAGGGGCGGGTGCTGGCGGTGGCGGCGGGTCACCCGCTCAGCCGGGAGCGGTCGGTGTCGGTGGAGGTGCTCGCCGACCACCCGGTGGTGCAGTACCCGACCGTGACCTCGGTGGAGTTCAAGCGGGACCGCACCCCGGAGCGCACCCCGTCCGGCCGGCCGGTGCCGAAGGGACCTGCCGGGAACACCTTCTCCGAGATGCTGTCCCTGGTCGCGCTGGGCCGAGGTGTCCTGCCGGTGGGCGAGCACACGCGGCGCTACTACCCGCGCCCCGACGTGGCGTACGTGCCCATCCACGACGCGCCACCGATCGAACGCGGGCCGGTCTGGCTGCCCAGCAACACCACCACCCGGGTACGCGAGTTCGTCGCTGCCGCGACCGACGCCAACCCCCGATGACGCGCGCCATCGACTGTTCCAGGTGTAGGACACGGCCGGACGACGGCACGGTGGCACTGGCTTTCTAGCCTGGATCGCATGGCGAACATCGCGTACGACCGCAAAGAGCAGGTCCAGCAGATCGAAAGTGGCCTCCTCGAAGGCGAGCAGATCATCGCCGTCTACGACGCCGTCGGCACCGGCACCGGGTTCATCGGGCTGACCGACCGCCGCGTGATCATCCAGGACCGCTCGTTCGTCGGGAAGCGGTTCGCGATCACCAGCATCCCGTACTCGAAGATCACCAGCGTGAGTGTGGTCAGCAACAAGTCGTGGGGTGGGTCGTTCTTCTCCACCGGCGCCATCGCCATCCACGTCGGTACGCACACCTACGAGGTGGAGTTCCGTGGCGCGCAGAAGAGCCACCACGTCCACAACGTGATCCTGCACCACATCTCCTGACCGCACGTCCCGTCGTGGGCCCGGCTGGCGTAATCGCCTTGCCGGGCCCACGGCGTCTCTGATGTCCTGAGTCGACAGCCGCGCGAAGGGAGCAGCCACCATGCCCAACACGACGAGGTCCCCCGAACCCGCAGTCATCCGACCCGAGGAATCGAGACTTCGTGAGCATTCCCGTTCCCCTGGCGCTGTTGGGCGCCACTGACCCCCACCCCGGAGGCCGCTGATGTCGGTCTTCGACGATCCCGGCCTGTTCGGCCGCCTCTGGGCCGCCGACTACGACGGCCCCGGCAACCCCGACCCCGCCCCAGCAGTGGACTTCCTGGCCGAACTGGCCAACGGCGGCCCGGTTCTCGAACTGGCGATCGGCACCGGCCGGGTCGCGCTGCCGCTGGCCGAACGCGGCCTCGCCGTGCACGGCGTCGAGGCGTCCGAGGAGATGCTCGCGCACCTGCGGGCGAAACCCGGAGGCGACCAGATCCCGGTGGTCGTCGCCGACATGGCGGACGTACCGGTGGCCGGCGAGTTCCGACTCGCGTACCTGGTCTTCAACACCCTGTTCAACCTGGTGGACGCCGAGCGGCAGGCGGACTGCTTCCGCAACGTCGCCCGGGTGCTGTCGCCCGGCGGGGCGTTCGTCGTCGAGACGTTCGTGCCCGACCCGCGGGACTTCGACGCGGACGAGCAGGTGCAGGTACGGGAGGTCACCGAGGACTCCGCGACGATCCGACTGCACCGGTACGACCGGCCGGCGCAGCGGTTCATCCGGCAGACCATCACGTTCGACGCGGACGGTGTGCACCTGAAGCCGTTCGCCATGCGGTACGCCTGGCCGCACCAGATCGACGAGATGGCACGGCAGGCAGGGCTCCGGCTCACCGAGCGGTACGCCGACTGGCACCGACGACCGTTCCAGGCCGACAGCCCGTCGCACATCTCCGTCTACCGGGCGGAGTAGCGGCGGTCGGTCGACTCCGGTTCCGGGAGCCTGGGGTGTCGAGGCAGCCTTGACCCCCGCCTCCACGGAACCGGAGTCGACTTCCGTCGGCGGGAGCGGACCGGCGCGCGGGCCGTCCTCTCGTGGTGGACGAGGCCGGTGATTCGAGCCCTTCGCCCTCGGCTGAATCTGCTGCCAGCAGTAGGTTGTTGATCCGCAGGTCCCGCGCCGGGTGAGCTGACTCCATGACGGACGCCGCCCGATTCCCGCGCTCCTCTCCGTACTGGCCGGTGGTCAGTCACCCTCGGCTCCGACGCGTCCTACCCGGGCTCGCGGTCTCGGCGTTGGGGGACGGTCTGGGGGTCGTCACGGTGAGCTGGCTCGCCGACCAACTCGCCCCGCACGGCCAGCGTGGCACCTGGATCGCGCTGGCCATGGCGGCGTACACGCTGCCCAGCGCGGCCGGGACCGTCATCTTCGGCCGGTTGCTGCGTGGGCGTAGCGGTGCCCAACTCGCCGGATGGGACGCCATCCTGCGGGCCGGTGCGCTCGCCGCGATCCCCCTCGCGCACCTGACCGGTGTGCTCACCGTCTGGCTGTACGTCGTCCTGCTCGCCACCTCGGCGCTACTGCACTCGTGGGGTGCCGCCGGACGCTTCACCCTGATCGCCGAGCTGCTGCCACCACAGCATCACCTGCCGGCGAACGCCCTGCTCACCACCATCGCCGCATTCGCCACCATCGTCGGCCCACCGCTGGCGGGCATCCTGATCGGCTGGGTGAGCCCGGTGTGGGTCATCGCAGTCGACGCCGCCACCTTCGCGGTGCTGGCCCTCACGTACCGCTTCGCCCTTCCCGTCAGCGGCGGTGCCCGCCGGGCCGAGCGCACCATCTCGCGGACGGCCGGTTTCGCGGTGATCCGCCAGAACCCCAGCCTGCTGGGCCTGCTGGTGTTGAGCCTCGGGTTCTTCTTCCTCTTCGGACCGGTCTACGTGGCGATGCCCATCCACGTCACCGACGACCTGCACGGTTCCGCGACGCTGTTCGGCGTCTACTACACGGCGTTCGGTCTCGGCGGCCTCGTCGGGGGTGTGATCGCCGGTCACCTTCGCGACTGGCCGATGCGGGTCACCACCATCGGCATCGTCATCGGGTTCGGGGTGGCCATGCTGCCCCTCGGCCTGGGCGCACCGGTCGGCCTGTCGCTGCCGGCCTTCGCGCTCGCGGGGGTGATCTGGGCGCCGTACCGGTCCACCTCGATGGCGCTGTTCCAGCGCAGCACGTCGACCGCTCAGCTCCCGGCGGTGCTCGCCACGAACGGCGCCATCCTCGTGCTGGCGGTGCCCCTGGGCACCATTCTGGGCGGGCCGTTGGTGAGCGCCTTCGGCGCGCGTCCGACGCTGCTGCTCTGCGCGGTGACGATCGTGGCTCTCGGCCTGGCCGCCGGGGGGATCGCGATGTTGCGGCGAAACGCGCGATCCCCCAGCAGTTCAACCGGAACCGACGTCACTGCCCGTCGCTGATCCGGACGTCGTCGGGCGACGCCATCGGGAGTTTGTCAGTGCCCGCCAGACGTCGGCCCGCAGAGCGAGGACGCCGACCCGGTCCAGGATGTCGACCGTCTTCAGTCTCCTCCGTTGCTGGTGCGGTGACGTTCGATCGTCTCGGCGATGCGCTTGATCCGGCGGAGTCGGGCGTCCCAGGTGGAGCCGACCGCCGACAACTGGGCGACCGCGCGGGCGAGCTGCGCCTCGTCCACCTGGAAGTGACGCTCGCGACCGGCCGGCTCGGCGTGGATCAGCCCGACCCGGTCCAGGACCGCCAGGTGCTTCGAGACGGCCTGCCGGGTGACGGGTAGCTGCCTGCTCAACGAGGTGGCAGTGCCCGGCCCGTCGGAGAGAAGAAGATCGATCATCGTACGTCGGATCGGGTCGCCGATCGCCGACCACAACTCGTCGTCGACCACGAGGCTCACGGGGTCGCGACCAGCCGCGTGACGTACTCGCCCAGCCGGGGCATGTAGTGGTTCCAACCGTTCTCGTGGTCGCGGTACTGCTCCTCCAGGACGGCGACCTCCCAACCCAGCTCCCGGAACCCGGTCTCGGTCATCCGGATCAGCGTCCCCGTGCCGCTGGGCACCAGGTCGAAGGTGACGAGCAGAGCCTGCCCGCCCCGGTCCGGCTCGGTGAAGCACCACCGGAAGGAGAACCGCTTTGGCGGGTCGACGTCGACGACGGCGAGCGCCACTGTCTTCGTCTCACCGGTGTCGGCGTCGCGCCACACCAGCTCGCCGGGCGCGCCGGCGACCGACTCGAACCTCGCGTCGTCGGGCCACCACTCCCGCATGTGCTCGGGTTGGCTGACCACCTCGAAGACGACCTCGGGGGACGCGTCGACGTGGATGTCGCGTTCGATCGTTCCCTGTTCCATGTGCACAACCTTTCGCAACCTTTGGTTGCATCAAACCTACGACAGTCGGCGCCCATTGCGCAACCTTTCGTTGCGTGTCGGGGGTTCCGTCGTACCCGAGGTGCACGATCGGCCCATGTCTGAACCGTCGCCGCACCGACACCACGCCATCGACTACATCGAGCTCACTGTCACCGACCTCGCCGTCGCCAAGCGCTTCTACTCCGACGCGTTCGGGTGGCAGTTCACCGACTACGGGCCGGAGTACGCCGGCATCCGCAGCCCGCACGGCGACCCCGCGCCCGAGGTGGGCGGCCTCCGCCTGGACAGCGACGTGCGGGCGGGCGGCCCGCTCGTGCTGCTCTACTCCGACGACCTGGATCGGTCAGTGCAGGCCGTGCAGGACGCCGGAGGCCAGGTGGTGAACGGGCCGTACGAGTTCCCCGGTGGCCGGCGGTTCCACTTCACGGACCCCAGCGGCAACGAGTTGGGCGCCTGGGCCGAGCAGTAGCGCACGAGTTCAAACGGTCAGATGACGAGCGCGACCACGAGACCGATCAGCACCGATGCGGCGGCACCGGCTACCAGGGATTATCTCCGGGATTCAATGCATCGAGCGGTCATGCTCACACCACGCCGAGCGTGCCGGCGAGTTCAGTGATCGTCGTCGGCGCGTCCGGCGCGCGGGCTGCCTGCGCGACCACGTCCCGAGCCGCTGGCCGGTACCGCACCTCGGCGGGCGCGATCCTGTCGGCCCACACCAGAACCCGGGCCGCGTTGGCGGGGTCGTCGGTCTGTAGGTAGGCACGGGCCGCGTCGAGCAGATGCGCGGCTCGGTGTTCGACGGGCAGCCACCGCCACCCTTCTCGAATGGTCGCCGTCTCGTGCAGGGCAACCGCGTCGTGCCCGTTGCCCAACTCGACGGCAGCGGTAACGCGCGCCAACTCGACCGCCGTCGGTCCGAAGGCGGTCCGGTGATGGTCGTGTCCATCGCCGACCCGAGCAGCCATCTCGGCAGCTTCGTCCAGCAACTCGACAGCGGCGCGGTCGTCGCCGGGCCTCCCTGGCGCCAGCGCGGCCTGGATCAACAGCGCCCCACACAACGACAACTCCTGCGGCGTGGCCTGATCGCCATCATCGTGGGCAATCCGGTACGCGGCGGCCAGCATCACCGACCGCGCCCGCGACGACGCCCGCAGCACCTGACCAAGCTGCACCGCCGCGGCAGCCACCAGCAATCGATCTCCGATCGCGGCGGACATGGCCCGGTCGGCTGCCAACCAGGCAAGGCTCGCCTCGTCCAGCTTCACCAGCACCGACGCCGTCAACCGGTACGCCTCCACCAACGCCATCCGGTCAGTCTCCGAGTCCCGAGCATGCGCACGCTGGACATCGATCAACAACCAAGGCAACAGCTCAACCACCTGCGGATAGCGCGCGTGCTGAAAGGTGGTCCAGGCGTGCTCGACCTGCCGGGCGCGACGATCAGACGACATGACATCGTGGCGCGCCGCCGAAGGGCCAAGCGCCATCTCGTACGTCGACAGCGCCGCCCGAACCTGCGCGATGCCCTCGATTCGCTCGCCCGCTCCGACGGATTGGGCATCACGCCCGAGCAGAGCTGCGGTGTCGACCCGCAGGACAGCAGCAATGTCCCTGATGGTCGACACTCGCTCCAGGGACCGGACGCCGCGCTCGACCTTGTCCACCCAACTTTTCGACTTCCCGAGACGATCAGCGAAGGACTGCTGCGACAGCTTCCGCCGGGCCCGCAGGTAGGCAACCCGACGCCCGATCGGCAGGGAATCACCGTTCATCACGCCACCGCCGATCGGGCACCGCGCGAGTCGTCTCCTCGGCAGGTATTCGATTCGCCTCCGCCTGCGCGAGAAGCCGCTGTTTGGCCGCCTCCCGCTCGGCCGCCTGTGCCTGCTCGCCCCGGCCGGACCCTGTCTCACGCTGCCTACCGCTCACCTGTGCCCTCTCGCCAAGGAACGCATGCATCACAGAATGCCGCCCTTCTGTCGCTGGACACGACGGCTTAGCGCGCGACATAGCGGGCACACCGGGGGCGACATTTAGACGACAGTCAACTAATGTGAGCCGCATGACGAGCCCCAACGCTGCTCTCCGGGCGGTCCGCGCCGGCATGAGGATGAGTCAGGATGATTTCGCCCGCGCGCTTCAAGCCGCAGGCCACCGCACAGGCGAACCGAACGATGCCAACAAGCGCCTCGTTCAGCGGTGGGAGTCCGGGGCGATCGCCGCCCCGCGTCCCGTCTACGCCCGCGCCCTGGAGGTCGTCACAGGCTTGCCCATCTCGCTACTCGGATTTGCGCAGATGCCAGGTGGCCACGCTGCCGAGGACCAGCACGGCAGAAACGACCTTGCGTCGCCGATATCGAACCTGGCCACGCCGACTCCCGTACACCGGCCGGCTGCAGCCCACGGGTCATACGAGGGTGTGTGGCTCAGCCGGTACCAATACCATTCCAGTGGACGGGAAGAGTCGTTCGCCGGGCAACACTTCGTCGTTGTGATCCAGCACGGCGATCGGCTGACCGCCCGCAGCCTCCCGAGTTCGGCCGCGTCGTCGCTGTCGCTCGACCTCACCGTGGACGGCAGCGTCATCACCGGCACGTGGGTGGAGCAGACTGACCCGGGTGGCTACTACCGGGGCGCCCGCTATCACGGCGCTATCCAGTTGCTAGCGGAGCCCACCGGCCGGCGGATCGCCGGGAAGTGGGTCGGTTTCGGCAAAGACATGGACGTCAACACTGGCCCCTGGGAGCTGATCTTCCAAGACGCCTCGACCTCCAAAGCGACGCTCGACCGGTACAACACCCCGGCCGGGTAGCCATCCCCAACGGCGTGCCCACCGCGCGATGGACGTCGTCGTGCAACGTCAGGACAGCAGGTCAGGCAGGAGCGAACCCAACGCCACGCCATACACCGGCACCATCTCGGTGAGCGCTGCACGCCGATCCGTGAGACCGTGCATCGCCGGCACCAGATCGACCAGTCGGTGCAGGGCACCTGCATAGTCACCGCCCGTACAAGCCACGCACGAGAGCCGCCTCACGCCGCACCTGCTCGGTAGTCGCGGCGCTGTCGGCCCGGCCGCGCCCCCTCGCCAGATCCGGGTGTGCTCCGCGACCTCATCGACGACCTTGGACCGTGGCTCGCCACAGAATGCGCAGTCGTCCAAGGCATGAAGGCGGCCCGCCCCTGACGCCGCGAGGCGTTAGAACCTTTTGTGGTCCACCGGTCGCTGATCGGTTATCGCCGCCGGGCGCGCAGCACGCCGGTCAGCATGGGCAGAGTGAACTCACCGTGCGCCGTTTCGGGTCGGCTCCCGAGGAAGGCGCTGATCCGGCTGAGCGCGGTCGCTCGCTCCTCTTCCGCCATGACAAGCATCCCGGCCCGCGTCGCGAGCGTTGCGACGAGCGAGTCGGCGGTACGGCGCTGCCCGTGGGGGAACTCGACCTGCTCCGCCGACCCGAACCGCGCGTCGAGCCCGGTGCTCGGAACGAGCATGTCCGCCGTCGCCGTGCGCCAACTGCTCAACGTGTCACGCGGGCCGATGGCCGCACTCCCGCTGACCCGTTCGAGCTCGGCAACCCAGTCGATCCGGTCGTCCATGATGTTCCAGAGACCGGCCAGGACACCGCCGGGTGCGAGGACCCGGGCGATCTCCGCCCCGGCCACGGCCATGTCGAACCAGTGCAGGGCGTTGCCGGCCACCACGGCGTCGACAGACCCGTCCGGCAGCGGAATGGCCTCTGCGCTGCCCGACAGGGCACGGACGGCCGGGACCGCACGGCGTAGCTCGGCGAGCATCGCCGGATCGGGTTCGACCGCCACGACGTCAGCGCCCACAGCGCCCAGCGTCGCGGACAGCTTGCCGGTGCCGGCGCCCAGGTCGAGCACGCGGAGACCGGGCGCGGGCTCCAGCGCCCACCGCACCGCGGCCTGCGCGTAGTCCGGGCGGTGCTCGGCGTACGCCGTAGCTGCCGCACCAAACGACGATCGGAGCAGCTGATCCGTCATGCGGTCAACCTACCGCCGCTTGTCGACATCGACCGCGATCATGGCCACCATGCAGATCGGTCCGGGAGGCGCAATCGACCTAGATCCACTCGCCTTCCTGAATACCGGGTAGTCGAAGCCGTCGGGACACCACGACTTCAATGAAGCCGAGTCGATCTTCTCGTCGAGGGGCCCCGCTGACCGCCGAAACCCCGGTCCTCGTCGGCTGAGGCGTCCACCGGGCTTCCCATGCCTGCGCCATGTGCCCGGGCAGCAGACGTCGGACCTGCGTCAGACGTTGAAGCGGAACTCCACGACGTCGCCGTCCTGCATGACGTACTCCTTGCCCTCGATGCGGACCTTGCCCGCCGCCTTGGCCGAAGACATGGAGCCGTGCTCGACCAGGTCGTGGTACGAGACCACCTCGGCCTTGATGAAGCCGCGCTGGAAGTCGCTGTGGATGACACCCGCGGCCTCCGGCGCGGTGGCGCCGACCGAGACCGTCCAGGCGCGTGCTTCCTTGGGGCCGGCAGTGAGGTACGTCTGGAGGCCGAGGGTGCGGAAGCCGACCCGGACGAGCTGGTTGAGGCCGGGCTCGTTCTGCCCGATCGACTCGAGCAGTTCGCGGGCCTCGTCCTCGGGCAGGTCCACCAGCTCAGATTCGATCTTGGCGTCCATGAAGATCGCCTCGGCGGGGGCGACCAGGGCGCGCAGCTCGTCGAGGAACGTCTCGTTGGCCAGCTCGGCCTCGTCGACGTTGAAGACGTACAGGAAGGGCTTGGTGGTGAGCAGGTGCAGCTCGCGCAGGTGCTCCAACTCGATCTTGGCGGCGGCGGCCCCTGAGTAGAGGGTGGTGCCACCGTCGAGCACCTCGATCGCGGCCTTCGCGGCGGCGACAGCGGCGGCCCGGTCCTTGCGGAGCTTGGCTTCCTTCTCCAACCGGGGCAGCGCCTTGTCCAGGGTCTGCAGGTCCGCGAGGATCAGCTCGGTGTTGATCGTCTCGATGTCGTCGGCCGGGGAGACCTTGCCGTCGACGTGCACCACGTTCGGGTCGGAGAAGGCCCTGACGACCTGGCAGATCGCCGAGGCGTCCCGGATGTTGGCCAGGAAGGCGTTGCCCCGGCCCTGCCCCTTCGACGCGCCACGGACGAGGCCGGCGATGTCGACGAACGACACCGGCGCCGGCAGCACCTTCTGCGAGGAGAAGATCTCGGCCAGCTTGCCCAGCCGCTCGTCGGGCAGCCCGACCACGCCGACGTTGGGCTCGATGGTGGCGAACGGGTAGTTCGCCGCCAGCACGTCGTTCTTGGTCAACGCGTTGAAAAGCGTGCTCTTGCCGACGTTGGGCAGGCCGACGATGCCGATGGTGAGACTCACGACGGGCCAGCTTACGCCGGTCCCGGCCGGGCCGGTCCAGGCGGCTCCGATTCGGCCCCTCGCAGGTGGCCGATCGTCGCTCCCCGCCGGGCCTCGGCGACGTTGCTAATCTCGCGGTTCGACGGTCCGTTGCTGGAGGTGGGATGACCTCGACGTTGCCTGAGCTGTACATCGCCGTCGACGTGGAGGCGGACGGGCCGATCCCCGGGCCGTACAGCATGATCTCGCTGGGTATGGCCGTGGCCGGCCGGCCGGACCTGACCTTCTACAGCGAGCTGCGTCCCATCTCCGACGAGTACCTGCCGGCGGCGCTTGCCGTCTCCGGCCTGGACCGGGACCGTCTGCTGCGGGAGGCGCCCACCGCGCAGGAAGCGATGTCCGCGGCGGCGGCCTGGGTGGACGGGCTGCGCCGAATCGGTCGTCCGGTGTTCCTCGCCGCCCCGGCCGTCTGGGACGGCATGTTCGTGCACTGGTACTTCGTCCGCTTCGTCGGTCACAGCCCGTTCGGCGCGACCGGCTCTGGTGTGGATCTCCGCAGCTACTGGATGGGCTTGACCGGCACCGAGTGGGCCCGGAGCCGCCAGGGCACGATCAAGCACGAGCTGGGCCTGCACGACATGCCCCACACGCACCACGCCGGGGAGGACGCCGCCGAGCTGGCCCACGTCTTCGACGCCGTGCTCCGACGTGGGCGGCCGGTCGACGAGGCGTGACCCTCAGACGAGCAGGCGGGGGACGATGACCGCCTCCCGGACGCTGCCATCGGTGCCGCGGCTGACCTCGTACGCCGAGACGCCCTCGCGGTCCGCGATCGCCTCGGCCAGTTGGGTGCCCTGGTAGACCAGGCCGACGCCGTCGTCGGTGCAGTGGCTGGTGGGGAGCGTGCCGTCGCCGACCAGCTCGTGCATGAGCGGGCGGCGCTGACCCTCGCTGTCGTAGTGCACCCCGTTGCCGTACGGCAGCCAACCCAGACCGTCGGTGAAGCCGCGCAGCCGGGGGCCGAAGCTGTCGGTGGCACCGCCGACATGCCAGCAGATCGAGCCGGCGGACACGCCGGCCAGCACCACGCCCGCCTGCCAGCACTCGTGCAGGATCTCGTCGAGCCCGTGCACCCGCCACACCGCCACCAGGTTGGCCACGCTGCCGCCGCCGACCCAGATCACGTCCTGGGCGAGCAGGTGGGCGCGGACGTCCTCGACGTTGGGCATCGGGAACAGCGCGAGGTGGGACAGCCGGAACCGGGTGTCGGCGAACGCGGAGTAGATGGCGGTCAGCGAGGTGGGCTGGTCGCCGACGGCCTGCCCGAGGTAGCAGACCCGTGCCTGCGGACCGGCCTCGGCCAGCTCGGCCGCCAGCTCGAAGACCGGGCTGGGTCGCAGGTCGTAGGGCCCGCGGTCGCCCCGGAAGAAGCCCATGCTGGTGGCGATGATCGTCGGGTCACTGGCGGGCATGTCGGAGCGTCCTTCCGTCGGGGCGGTGCGTCGTCCATCCTGCCGCAGCCGACCTCCGACCCGCCCGGTGCGGGGCCGACCCCACGATCAGTGCGACTGGCCCGGACGCCGTTGCCGGGGCACCTCGGCGTCGGGCCACTGGCCGAGGGCCGGGCGGTCGGCCGGGGGCAGTTGCGCGGCGGCGGCTCGGGGCAGGGTGAACCGGTCGGCGGCGGCCGGCCCGGCCGAGACCGACTCGCGCAGCATCCACCGCACCTCGTCGACAGTCCAACCCAGCCCCGGCCGGCCGGCGATCTCGCGGATCAACCGCCGGCCGACCCGCGTGTCGTCGTCGTAGAAACGCATGCACCGGTGATGCGTCCACATCCCGAGCGCCCGCAGGCCCGCGTCGTCCAGGGAGCCGGCCAACCGGCCGCACGCGGTGTCGGCGAAGCTGTGCTCGGGGTCGCCCGCCCGGTCCCGTTCGATGGCGCCCACGGCGGCCGGCGCGACGGCGCGCATCCGGCGGTAGAAGGACTGCGCCACCGCGCGGGGCAGCGGCGGGAACGCACCCGGTGTCGACGCCGCCGCCCAACCCGCCACGCTCGTCATTCGCCGCACCCCTTCTTCAATTGGTGGCCGGACGCTACCCGGGACGACCGACACTTTCGGGCCGAAAACCCCACCGATCGAGGACAGCCACGATGACCTGGGACTCCGGTAGCTGTGACACCCGGGAGACTCCGGTCACCGAACTTGTCGAGGCCGGCGCGTCCGCTCATCCTTGGCCCATGACCGATCCCGGACACCCGAGGCCTCAGCCGCCGGGGCACCGATGAGCACCGCCCTGGCCCGGGTGCCCGACTCCCTCCGGGGGCAGATCGTCACCCCCGGCGACCGCCGGTACGCGCAGCTGCGCTCGACGTACACCAGGTCGGCGTCTCCCGCCGCCGTCCTGTTGCCGAAGACCACCGCGCAGGTGGTCGACGCGCTCCGCTACGCGCGGGAGCAGCGGCTGCCCATCGCGGTCCGCAGCGGCGGGCACGGCCTTTCCGGAGTCTCGTCGAACAACGGTGGGGTGGTCGTCGACCTCTCCATGCTCAACCGGGTTCAGGTGATCGACGAGCGGGCCCGGCTGGTCCGGGTCGAGGCCGGTGCCCGCTGGGCGAACGTCGCGACGGCGCTGGCCCCGTACGGCCTGGTGGTCAGCTCGGGTGACTACGGCGGCGTCGGCGTCGGCGGCCTGACCACCGGCGGCGGCGTCGGCTGGCTGGTCCGCGCCCACGGCCTCACCATCGACCGGGTCCGCGCCGTCGAGGTGGTGCTGGCGGACGGGACGCTGGTACGCGCGGACGCCGACCACGAGCCGGAGCTGTTCTGGCTGGTCCGTGGTGCCGGGGCCGGCGCGGGCATCGTGGTGGCCTTCGAGATCGAAGCGGTCGAGCAGCGCAACGTCGGTGTCGCGCAGCTTGTCGTCGAGGCGCATCCGGACGGCCGCACCGTCCGGGAGTGGACGAGCTACCTCGCGCAGGCGCCACGGGAGTTGTCCGCCGCCGCAGTGGTGTTCGTCGAGGGCCGATCGGTCCTCATGTCCATCACCGCCGTGGTCGCCGCCGAGAGCCTGCGCCGGGCCCGGCCTGCGGTGGAGCCGCTGCTCGCCATCGGCAAGGTGCTCGAACACCGGACCGACCTGCTGCCCTACCCGACGCTGGTGCCGACCGCGCACCTCAACCCCAACGTCGGGCAGCAGCGTGGCACGACCACGAACGGTCTGTTCACGGCGCTTGACGACGCCGGGGCCCGGGCCGTGACGCGGGCGGTGACCGGGCCGGGGCGGGCCGTGATCCAACTCCGCTCGTTGGGTGGGGCGGTCAACGACGTCGCCGCCGACGCGACCGCGTACCCGCATCGTCACCAGGACACGCTGATCGTCGCCTCGGTGTTCCCGCCGCAGGCCGACACCGCGTTGAACGTCGCGTGGCGGGCCGCCGGGGCACGCGCCGACGGCGCGTACGTCAACTTCGAGAGCCGACCGGACCCGGCGGCGTTCGCGCGGATCTACCCGGGTGAGACCGGGGCCCGGGTCCGTCGGCTGTGGAAGCGGTACGACCCGGACGGCGTGTTCCGCTCGCCCCTGCTGACCGGCCAGCCGAACCGCGCCATTGAGCCGGCGCGCACCGCCCAGCCGGCGCGCGCCGCGCAGCCGGACCGCGCCGCGCAGCCGGACCGCGCCGGCCTACCCACCGGGTCTGGTCAGCCGCACCGGCGCCGTCGACGCCCCCGGTGAACCGGTCCTTCCGCGCCGGAACACCCAGGTCCGATTCCCGCCAGCCGATCACCCGTCGAGCGGGGCATCATCGGTGACATGGAGTTGGACTTCGAGCGGTGTTACCGGGCCGTGGACAGCCGTGACCAGCGGTTCGACGGCTGGTTCTACACCGGTGTGACGTCCACCGGCATTTACTGCCGGCCGTCCTGCCCGGCGATCACGCCGAAGCGGCAGAACGTCCGGTTCTTCCCATCGGCCGCCGCCGCGCAGGGTGCCGGGCTGCGCGCCTGCCGCCGCTGCCGGCCGGACGCCGCGCCCGGCTCCCCGCTGTGGGACGTCCGGGCGGACGTGGTCGGCCGGGCGATGCGGCTGATCGCCGACGGGGTCGTCGACCGGGACGGCGTGCCGGGGCTGGCTTCCCGACTGGGCTACACGGAACGGCACCTGCACCGGATGCTGAACGCCGAGATGGGCGCCGGGCCGCTCGCGCTGGCCCGGGCCCAACGCGCCCAGACCGCCCGGATCCTGATCGAGACGACCGACCTGGCGATGGCCGAGATCGCGTTCGCCGCCGGCTTCGGCAGCGTGCGGCAGTTCAACGACACGCTTCGCGAGGTGTACGCGAGCGCACCGTCGGACCTGCGCACGGCCCGCGGCCGCCAGCAGGTGCCGGCCGGGGCGGGAACCATCGCGCTCCGGCTGGCGTACCGCCCGCCGTTGCACGCCAGGGCGCTGCTGCACTTCCTCGCGGTGCGGGCGTTGCCTGGCGTGGAGGAGGTCCGCGACGGGACGTACCACCGTGGTCTGCGGTTGCCGCACGGCACCGCCCAGGTGGCGCTGACCCCGGCGGACGGGCACGTCGCGGCGACGTTGCGCCTCGCCGACCTGCGGGACCTGGCGCCGGCGGTGGCCCGCTGCCGCCGGTTGCTCGACCTGGACGCGGACCCGGCGGCGATCGACGCCACGCTGGCCGCCGACCCGGCGCTCGCCCCGGCGGTCGCCGCCGAACCTGGCATCCGCGTGCCCCGGTCGGTCGACGCGTTCGAGCTGGCCGTCCGCGCCATCATCGGCCAACAGGTCTCGATAACCTCCGCGAGAACAACCCTGACCCGCCTCCTCGCCAGCCGGGTTGATCATGAGGTTGACGAGGCCGGTGGAGATCGAACTCCAGGTCAACCTCATGATCAACGGGGTGTGGGTGGGCTGCGGGGGTTCTTGAGCCCGGAGGCACTGCTGGGGGTGCCGGACTCGGGGTTCGGGATGCCGGTGGGGCGGCGGGAGGCGCTGCGGGGATTGGCTCGGGCCGTGGTGGACGGTTCTGTCGACCTTGCCGCCGGGGTGGATCGGGAGGACGCCGTCCAGCGGCTGCTCGCGCTACCCGGCATCGGCCCGTGGACGGCCGACTACCTGGCCCTGCGCGCCTTCGGCGACCCGGACATCCTGCTCAGCTCCGACCTCGCGGTCCGGCGCGGCGCCGCCGCGCTCGGCCTCCCCGACACCCAAAAGACCCTCGACAGGTACGCGGAGCGTTGGCGTCCCTGGCGGTCCTACGCCACCATCAGACTCTGGAGAGCGGCATGAACATCGACAGCACCGTACTGCGGACACCGGCCGGCCCACTGAGCATCCTCGCCGGCCCCGACGGTGACGTCCGGGCGGCCGGCTTCACAGCGGACCCGGCGGCGCTGCTGCCCCTGGTCCACCCCTCCCTGCGGGCACCGCTACGGGAGCGGGCCGACCTCGGCCCGGTCAGCACCGCGGTCCGCTCCTACCTGGATGGTGACCTCACCGCCATCGACACGGTGCCGGTGCGTCAACGCACCGGCGGTGAGTTCATGGCGCACGCCTGGCAGGTGCTGCGCGAGGTGCCACCGGGCACGCCCGTCACCTACACCGGGTACGCGGCGCTGGCCGGCCGGCCGCCTGCGGTGCGGGCCGCCGCGGCCGCCTGCGCCCGAAACGCGGCAGCCCTCTTCGTGCCCTGCCACCGGGTGCTCCGTACCGACGGCACGCTCGGCGGCTACCGCTGGGGCCTGGAGGTGAAGAAGTGGCTTCTCGGTCATGAGCGACGCTTGACAACAAGCTGACAGGGGCACCGACACGCATTGACGCTACCGTCTGGTAGTGCCTGTGGAGAGCGACGGCGACCCGGCCGCCCGGGCCGCCGCGGGCACCCGTTCCGTGCACAACCTCTGGCGGCTGCGCCGCTACCTGCGCCCGTACGCCGCCGAGTTCGTCTGGCTGCTCGTCGCGGGGCTCGCCGGCACCGCGGCCGGGATCGCCGTCCCGCTTGTCGTGCAGCGGGTCGTGGACGGCCCGGTGGCCCGACACGAACCGGCCGGGCTGGTCCAACTCGGTGTCCTGGCGTTGCTGCTCGGTGTCGTCGAGGCGGTGCTCATCTTCATCCGCCGGTGGGTGCAGTCGTCCTCGGCGGTGGGCATGGAGGCGGCGCTGCGCGCCGACGTCTACGCCCACCTGCAACGGCTGGCGACCAGCTTCCACGACCATTGGCAGTCCGGCCAGTTGCTCTCCCGGATCACCAGCGACCTGTCGGTGATCCGCCGGTTCCTCTCGTTCGGCGTGTTCTTCCTGGTGCTCAACCTGACCACGTACGTGGTGGTGGTGGCGCTGCTGATCAACCTGCACCCGGCCCTCGGGGTGCTCGTCGCGGCCAGCGCGGTGCCGCTGTTGCTGATCAGTCGTCGGTTCGGCCGGCACTACCACGCCGCGTCCCGCCGGATGCAGGACCAGCAGGGCGACGTGGCGACGCTTGTCGAGGAGACCGCGCAGGGTCTGCGCACCATGAAGGCGTACGGGCGGGGGCCCGAGCTGACCGCCAGCTTCGCCGGTGCCGCCCGGCGGTTGCACGACACCGGCGTCGGCAAGGGGCGGTTGCTGGCGAACACCGCCGCGCTTCTCGACCTGGTGCCCAACGTGACACTGGGTGTGGTGCTGGCGGCCGGGGCGGCCGCCGCCGCGCACGGGGCGCTCACCATCGGCGAGTTGGTGGCGTTCGTCAGCCTTCAACTGATGCTCATCTGGCCGGTGCAGTCACTGGGTTGGATCATCGCCAACGGTCAGGAGGCGGCCACCGCCGCCGACCGGATCCAGGAGGTGCTGGACACGCCACCCCAGATCGTGGACTCTCCCGGCGCGGTGACGCTGCCGCCCGGCGCGGTACGGGGTCGGCTGCGCTTCGAGCAGGTCGCGTTCAGGTACCCGGGGGCCGGCGAAGCGGTGCTGCACGAGATCGACCTGAGCGTCGAGCCGGGCGAGACGCTGGCCCTGGTCGGTGCCACCGGGTGCGGCAAGAGCACACTGCTGTCCCTGGTGCCCCGACTGCACGAGGTGACCGCCGGCCGGATCACAGTCGACGGGCACGACCTGCGCGACCTGCGGTTGGCCTCGCTGCGCCGGCTGGTCGGGGTCGCGTTCGAGGAGCCCACGCTCTTCTCCATGTCGGTGCGGGAGAACCTCACCCTGGGTCGCCCGGACGCCGGTGACGACGAGGTCCGCGCCGCCCTCGCGTTGGCCCAGGCCGACTTCGCGTACGACCTGCCGTGGGGGTTGGCCACCCGGGTGGGCGAGCAGGGGTTGTCCCTCTCCGGCGGGCAACGGCAACGGCTGGCGTTGGCGCGGGCCGTGCTCGGCCGACCGGCGGTGCTGGTGCTGGACGACCCCCTCTCCGCTCTGGACGTGCACACCGAGGCCCTGGTCGAGGCGGCACTGCGGCGGGTCCTGCGCGACACCACGGCGCTGCTCGTGGTGCACCGGCCGTCGACGATCGCCCTGGCCGACCGGGTCGCCCTGCTGGAGGACGGACGGATCACCGCGACCGGTCGGCACTCCGACCTGCTGGCCACCGTTCCGGCGTACCGGGCGCTGCTCGCCGCCGAGCCGCCCGCCGGCCAGCCACCGCCGGCCGGGACCAGCGGGCCGAGTTCGTCCCCTTCGGACGGGTGGGGGTTGGTGCGCTCGTGACCACCCCGAAGCAGGCCGACCCGCCGCCCGAGGAGGATGAACCCGAACTCGTCCGCTGGCGCGGCACCGCCACCGACCCGGAGGCCGACCGCAGTCGAGCCGAGGACACCAGCCCCGAGGCGGTGGCCCGGCTACGCCGGCTCAGCCGCACCCTGCTGGGCGACCTGGTCCGCCCGCACCGGAGGCGGCTCGCCGCGGCTGTCGGCCTGCTGCTGGTCCAGAACGGTTCCGCGATGGCCGGCCCGTACCTGGTGATGATCGGAATCGACCGGGCCATTCCCCCGTTGCGTGCCGGCGACTCCGGCCCGCTGATCACCGTCGCCAGCGCGTTCGCGGTGGCCTCGGTGACGGAGTACGCGGCCCGCCGCGGCTTCCTCACCGTCTCCGCCCGGATCGGCCAGGCCGTACTCCTCGACCTGCGGCAGCGGGTGTTCGGGCACTTCCTACGACTGTCGGTGGGTTTCCACGAGCGGTTCACGTCCGGCCGGATGGTCTCCCGGCTCACCAGCGACCTGGACTCGATAGCCGAACTGGTCGACGGTGGGATCGACAGCCTGGTGCTGGCCGGGCTCTCGATCCTGTCGGTGGCCGCCATCCTGCTCTGGCTGGACCTGCCGCTGGCTGCGGTGACCCTGCTCGCCTTTCCGTTCCTGTTCTGGCTCTCCCGCTGGTTCGCCCGGTCGTCGGCGAGCGCGTACCGACGGACCCGGGACGCTATCGCGCTCGTCATCGTGCACTTCGTCGAGTCGATGCGGGGCATCCGGGCCGTGCAGGCGTTCCGCCGGGAACCCCGCAACCAACGGATCTTCGTGGCGCTCGGCGACGACTACCGACGGACCAGCCTGCACGCGTTCCGGCTGATCGCCACGTACTCGCCCGCGATCAAACTGATCGGCAACGTCACAGTGGCGGTGGTGCTCTGCTACGGCGGTTGGCGGGTGCTCGGCGGGCGGACCGAGGTGGGCGTGCTCGCCGCGTTCCTGCTCTACCTGCGCCGCTTCTTCGAGCCGATGCAGGAGCTGAGCCAGTTCTACAACTCGTTGCAGTCGGCCACCGCCGCGTTGGAGAAGCTGGCCGGGGTGCTCGACGAACGACCCTCCGTCGCCGAACCGGCGCGGCCCACGCCCCTGCCGACCGGGCCCGGCCAGGGTGAGGTGGTCTTCCGGGCGGTCAGCTTCGGCTACCGGGCCGACACCCCGATCCTCTGCGGGCTGGAGTTGACGGTGCCGGCCGGGCAGACCGTGGCGCTGATCGGGCCGACCGGGGCCGGCAAGTCGACCATCGCCAAGCTTGTCGCCCGCTTCCACGACCCCGACACCGGCACCGTCCAGTTGGACGGGGTCGACCTGCGCGACGTCCGCGACGCCGACCTGCGCCGCTCGGTGGTCCTCGTGACGCAGGAGAACCACCTGTTCAGCGGGACCGTCGCGGACAACATCAGGTTCGGTTGCCCGGCGGCCGACGACGCCGCCGTCCAGGCCGCCGCGCAGGCGATAGGCGCGCACGACTTCATCGCCGCACTACCCGAGGGGTACGCCACCCAGGTGCACCGACGCGGCGGCCGACTCTCCGCCGGGCAACGCCAACTTGTCGCGTTCGCCCGCGCGTTCCTGGCCGACCCGACAGTGCTCATCCTGGACGAGGCGACGTCGTCGCTCGACGTGCCGACCGAACGTCTCGTGCAGCGGGCACTCGGTACCATCCTGCGGGACCGCACCGCACTGGTCATCGCGCACCGGCTCTCCACTGTGGAGACCGCCGACCGGGTGCTCGTCATCGACCGCGGAAAGGTTGTCGAGGACGGCCCACCCGCCGTGCTGGCCGAGGCCGACGGTCGGTACGCCGCCCTACACCGCCAGTGGCGCGACTCGTTGATCTAGGGCTGGCGTCGAAGCCCTCGCTGCCGGTGTGTTCGGCCGCAACTACGTCGCCCCGCACCCGGCAGGTGCCTACGATCGCAGAATGACCGATACGGCGAGGACGGCCCGCGCCGGCGTTCCCGAGCGTCCCACCCTGGACGGGCTCGAGGAGAGCTGGGCACGCCGCTGGCAGGAGGACGGCACGTACGCGTTCGACCGCTCGAAGGAGCGGAAGGACGTCTACGCGATCGACACCCCGCCGCCGACCGTATCGGGCGAGTTGCACATGGGGCACGTCTTCTCGTACACGCACACCGACACCACCGCCAGGTACCAGCGGATGCGCGGCAGGACCGTCTTCTACCCGATGGGCTGGGACGACAACGGGCTGCCCACCGAACGTCGGGCACAGAACGTGTACGGGGTGCGCTGCGACCCGTCGCTGCCGTACGACCCGGTGTGGCGGCCACCGGCGGCCCCGGTCGACGACGCGGCCCGCCGTGACCCCACCCCGATCTCCCGGCGGAACTTCATCGAGCTGTGCGAACGGCTGACGGTCACCGACGAGCAGGCCTTCGAGGCTCTGTGGCGGCGGCTGGGGCTCTCGGTGGACTGGTCGCTGACGTACACGACGATCGGCCGGATGGCGCGGACCACGAGCCAACGGGCGTTCGTCCGCAACCTGCGCCGCGGCGAGGCGTACCAGTCGGAGGCGCCGACCCTCTGGGACGTCGGCTTCGCCACAGCTGTCGCCCAGGCGGAGTTGGAGGACCGGGAACGCCCCGGCGCGTACCACCGGTTGCGGTTCGCCGCTGCCGACGGGCGGGAGGTGCTGATCGACACCACCCGACCCGAACTGCTGCCGGCCTGTGTCGCGCTGGTCTGTCACCCCGACGACGAGCGGTACGCCGACCTGGTGGGCGGCACCGTGCGCAGCCCGCTGTTCGACGTCGAGGTGCCGGTGTACGCCCATCCCCTCGCCGAGCCCGGCAAGGGCACCGGCGTCGCGATGGTCTGCACGTTCGGTGACCTGACCGACGTGACCTGGTGGCGTGAGCTGGGGCTGGACACCCGGGTGGTGATCGGCCGGGACGGTCGGCTGCTCCCCGAGCCGCCGCACGGGGTGCCGGCGCAGCCGTACGCGGCACTGGCCGGGCAGACGGTCAACGGTGCCCGGCGGGAGATCGTCGGGCTGCTGGCCGACGCCGGTGACCTGATCGGCGAGCCGCGCCCGATCACCCACCCGGTCAAGTTCTACGAACGCGGTGACCGGCCACTGGAGATCGTGTCGACTCGACAGTGGTATCTGCGCAACGGCGGCCGGGACGAGGCGCTGCGCGCCACGCTGCTGGCCCGGGGCGAACAGTTGCACTGGGTGCCGGGGCACATGAAACACCGCTACGACAACTGGGTGGGCGGCCTGAACGGGGACTGGCTGGTCAGCCGCCAACGCTTCTTCGGGGTGCCCGTGCCGCTGTGGTACCGGCTCGACGACACTGGCGAGCCGGACTGGTCCCACCCTCTCACGACGGACGAGTCGGCGCTGCCAGTCGATCCATCAAGCGACCCGGCACCCGGCTACGACGAGTCGCAGCGCGGCCGACCGGGCGGTTTCATCGGCGACCCGGACGTGCTGGACACCTGGGCCACCTCGTCGCTGACCCCGCAGATCGTCGGCGGTTGGGAGACCGACCCGGACCTGTTCGCCCGGGTCTTCCCGATGGACCTCCGCCCGCAGGGGCAGGAGATCATCCGGACCTGGCTCTTCGACAGCGTGGTCCGTTCGCACTTCGAGCATGGCGTGTTGCCCTGGCGGGACACGGTGCTCTCGGGCTGGATCCTCGACCCCGACCACAAGAAGATGGCCAAGTCCAAGGGAAACGTGGTCACCCCGCTGGCCCTGTTGGAGCAGCACGGCTCGGACGCGGTGCGCTACTGGGCGGCCAGCGGCAAGCCCGGCATGGACCTGGCCTTCGACCCGGCGCAGATCAAGGTCGGCCGACGACTGGCCACCAAGCTGCTCAACGCGTCCAAGTTCGCGCTCGGGCTGGGCGCGGCGGACGCCCTGCGCTCCCCGTACGACAACTCCAGCTCGGCGCGTCTGACTCCGCGCCGCGACCTGGAGCTGTCGGCAACAACACCACTGGACCGGGCCATGCTCGCCGAGCTGGCCACCGTGGTCACCGCCGCGAGCACCGCCCTCGACTCGTACGACCACACTGCGGCGTTGCAGGTGACCGAGGCGTTCTTCTGGCGGTTCTGCGACGACTACATCGAGCTGGTCAAGGAGCGCGCCTACGGCACCGGGGCGGGCGCCGACTCCGCCCGGGCGGCGTTGGCGGCGGCGCTCTCGGTGCAGCTGCGGTTGTTCGCCCCGGTGCTGCCCTACGTGACCGAGGAGGTCTGGTCCTGGTGGCGGTACGGCTCGGTGCACCAGGCGCCGTGGCCCACCACGTACGAGGTGGCCCGGACGATCGAGGGGTCGGGTGAGCCGGCGCTGCTGCGGCTCGCCGGTGAGGCGTTGAGCCAGGTGCGCCGGGCCAAGTCGGAGCGGAAGCTGTCGATGAAGGCGGAGGTGCCGTTGGCGGAGGCGCTCGGCCCGGCGGCGCTGCTGGAGCAGCTCACGCTCGTGGCCGACGACCTACGGGCGGCGGGCCGGATCGGCAAACTCGACCTGCTCCCGGACCGCACCCCGGAGCTTGTCATCGCCTGCGCCTTCTGACCGGGTCCGCCGCCGTCCGCGCGGGCGGCGGCGGGCCGCCCGGTCACCAGCCGCGCAGGAAGCGCAGCCCGAGCAGGAACGCGATCACGGAGGGCCCCACCAGCAGGGTGATCGCCTGGAGGCGGTACGGCATCCGGTGCCGGGTCAGCTCTCCCGCGTTGCCCAGCACGATGGCCCCGGCCAGCATCAGGAACGCTCCCCACCAACCGGTCTCCAGGTGGATCAGCTCCACCCGGATCAGTTGCAGGGTCAGGCCGAGCAGCGCCCCGGTCAGCGCGAGCAGGGCCACCGCCCGGTGCAGGCCACGGGCCAGCGGGTGGGCCGCCCGCCACCCGTAGGTGCCGGCGACCGCCAGGCAGGGCAGCACCACGAGCAGCGGCCAACCCCGCCCCATCACGCCGAACATCAGCAGCGCGCCCACCGCGAAGACGATCGTGCCGACGCAGGCGAGCACGTACCCGGCGAAGGCCCGGCCACCGCCGCGGGCCAGCAACGGCCCGCCGCTGGCCGCGATCAACGCGGCCGGGATCAGGATGAACACGGCCCACCAGTGGAACTGGCCGCTGCCCTGCGCCGCCGTGGCGACAGTGGCGCAGGCCAGCCCCGCGATGGCCAGGCTGGTCAGCCACGGCCGGCTGCTCCGGGAGTATGGCTCAGCCAACGACGTCCGCTCCGCTTCGACGCTCACGCCCTTCAGCCTGGCCCGAGGTGACCCGACCGGTCCATCCGGCCAGCCCTACCGCCGCGCGGGGGCTGGCCGGAACAGCGACCCGCACCGCTGTCAGCTGGTCTCGCCGGCCACGCTGAACGACCGGAGGCGGTCGATGGCGAGCACCGTGAAGCCGACGCTCACCAGCGCGGTCATCACCGACGCCACCGGCACCGACACGCTGGTCTCCAACAGCCCGGTGGGGGCGAGCTTGTCGGCGAGGGCGATCACGTACTGCTGGATGGAGAGCACCTTGGTGCCGCTGACGAAGTTGCCCAGCAGCCCTTCCCAGATCAGCACGTAGACCAGGCCGAGGAGCACCGGCCGCCTGGTGACCAGGCTGAGCGCGAGGAACAGCGCCGAGTACGCCAGCGCCCCGAGCGCCGCCGCGACCGCCAGCCCCAGACCGAGGCGTACCGAATCGGCGAGCACGCCCGCGACGTAGAGCGGCACCGCGACGGTGACCGCGGTGACCCCGGCGGCGACAGCGAGCTTCGGCAGCACGATCTGCCAGCGCGGCAGCGGCTTGGTCAGGATGTGCACCACGGTGCCGTCGTCAATCTCGGCGCCCAGCACCCCCGTGCCGATGATCAGCGCGACCACCGGCAGCACCACGGCGAGCCCGAGGCCGACAAGCACCGACGGCCCCCACTGGCGCGGGTCCACCCCCAGCGACCGGCAGAGCACGGCCAGCCCGAGCAGCACCAACGGCAGCGGCAGCAGCAGCAGGAACCGACGTCGGCCGAACAACCCGCGCGCCGTGATCCAGGTAATCGTCGACATGTCAGGCCTCCACCAGATAGGAGAAGACGCTCTCCAGGGACTCGTCGGACGGCACCAACTGGCGCACCCGGATGCCTTTGCTCAGCGCGATCCGGGGCAGCGCCCGCGTGAACGCGCCGTAGTCACCGGCCCGCACGGTCAGGCCGGTCGGGTCCAACTCGACCCCACTCACCGACGCCTCGGCGATCAGCGCGACGGCCAACGCCCGGTCGTCGGTGGAACGCACCGCGAAGACGTGCGGGCGGTTGGTCATCAACCGGCGGATGGTCCGGAAGTCACCGGAGGCTGCCAACCGGCCGGCAACCATCACCTGCACCGTGCCGGAGACCTGCTCGACCTCCTCCAGGATGTGCGAGCTGAACAGGATCGTCCGGCCGGCGTCACCAAGGGTGTGCAGCAGCTGCATCATGTGCAGCCGCTGGCGGGGGTCCATACCGTTGAACGGCTCGTCGAGCAGCAGCACCTGCGGGTCGTGCACCAACGCGGCGGCCACCCGGGCGCGCTGACGCATGCCCTTGGAGTACGTGCCGATCCGGCGGTCCTGCGCCGACTCCAGCTCCACCAGGTCGATCGCCCGTCGGGCGGCGGCCGCCGGATCGGGCAGCCGGTGCAGCTTCGCGCTGGCCAGCACGAACTCGTACGCGGTGAGGAAACCCTGCACCGCCTCCCGTTCGCTGACCAGCCCCAGCCGCCGGTAGACGTCCGGGTTACGCCAGGTCGGCTCGTCGTCGAGGGTGACAGTGCCGCGCGACGGGGAGAGGAACCCGGCCATCATGTGCAGCAGCGTGGTCTTGCCGGCGCCGTTCGGGCCGAGGAGCCCGGTCACGCCCGGCCCCAGGGCCATGCTGATGTCGTTCACCGCCACCACGTTGCCGTACCACCGGGACACCCCGGTCAGGCTCAGCGTGCTCATCAGGAGGCGACCTTCCGGTAGCGGGCCAACAGGAGGGCTGTCGCACCGGCGACCAGCAGCACCGCGGCCAGGGCGTAGACCGGGCCGAACCCGCCGATCGTCATCTCGCCGGGATCGCCCTCGACGAGCAGGTCACCCAGGGACCAGATGCCCACCCCCTGCACGAGCGTGGAGGGCGAGGCGAGCCCGGCCAGCTCGTTGGCGGCACGCGACGGCAGGATGCTCAGCACCCCGACGATCGGGGTGGTCATCAGGAACACCGCGACCACACCGCCGGCGGCGAAGGCGCGCTTGCCGGTCAGCGACGCGACGAGCAGGCCGACCGAGGCGAAGACCACCGCCCACAGCCCGGCGTAGAGCAGCCCGGGCAGCAGGTCGAGCAGCTCGTTCCACACCCCGCGCATGCCCTGCTTGGTGGTGAACGCGGCACCCAGGAACATCAACAGCTGCGGCCCACCGAGCAGCAGCCAGAGCGCGGTGACGAGCGCCAACAGCTTGGCCGTCGCGTAGTCGGCGCGCGGCAGCGGCCGGGAGAAGTACAGCGGCAGCACGCCGCTGCGCAGGTCCCGGGAGACCAACTCCGGTGCGACGACAGCGACGAAGAAGATGACCAGCCAGCTCATCGCGTCGGCGAACTGGGCGTACGTGGCGACCGGCTCGCCGATCTGGCTGCGTACCGCGGCCAGGGCCACCGCGACCAGGGCGACGATGCCGACCACGAGCCACGGGAAGATCTTGGCCTTGGCGCTGCGCCCGAAGCCGAACGCGGTGCGCAGACCGTGCAGGTAGAGCGCGCCGAAGACCTGTCGGCGGCCCAACCGCGGACCCTGGTAGCGCTGGTAGCCGATGTCGTGGATGACGCCGCTCGGCGTGGAACGCACGGCGGCGGTGGACGGCTCAGGCATGAGTCAGCTCCCTCGTGGCGAAGAGTTCGGCCACCCGGTGCCGGCGCTGGTCCAGTCGATGCAGGGGCAGGTCCAGTTCGGCGACCGCACCGAGGATCAGGTCGTAGGTGCCGTCGTCGGCGAGCGGCACGAGGAGCAGTCGCCCGTCCCGGGCGACAGGCAGTTTCAGCTCGGCGAGCCGGGCGGCGAGTTCCTCGACGCCTTCGCTGACCTCGACGGCGAGCACGTCGGTGGCCGAGGTCATCGCGGAGATGTTGTCGGCGCGCAACAACCGGCCACCGTCGATGGCGATGAGCGTGTCGCAGATCCGCTCGACCTCGCCGAGCAGATGCGAACAGACAAGCACCGAGATGCCGAACTCGGTGCCGATCCGGTGCACCAGGGCCAGCATGGCGTCGCGGCCGGCCGGGTCCAGGCCGTTCGTCGGCTCGTCCAGCAGCAGCAGGTCGGGGTCGTGCACCAGCGCCTGGGCCAGCTTGACGCGCTGCTTCATGCCGGTCGAGTAGCCGCCGACCGGCCGGTAGCGCTCCTCGTAGAGCCCCACGTGCCGCAGCGCCTCCGAGGCCCGCTCGCGAGCCGCGGTGCGGGGCAGGCCACTCATCCGGCCGAGGTGGGTGACCAGCTCGGCGGCGGACAGGTCCGGGGGAAGGCAGTCGTGCTCCGGCATGTAGCCGACCCGGTTGCGGACGGCTGCCGGGTCCGCGGTCGGGTCGATGCCGAGCACCGAGACCTGACCACTCGTCGGTGCGATCAGGCCGAGCAGAATCTTGATCAACGTGGATTTTCCGGCGCCGTTCGCGCCCACCAGGCCGATGATCCCGGGCTCGACGGCGACGGTGAGGTCGGCCAGCGCGGTGACCCGACCTCCGTACGTCTTGGTGAGCGACTGGGTCGCGATCAGTGTCACGAGCCCAGCGTAGGGAGTCGATGCCCAGCATGGACACCGGCACGCCCCCGGCGCTCCCCTGATCCTTTTCCGGCCGGACCCCTAAGGTCCCGCCCGGTGCCCGGCGACGTTTCCGCCGGTCCTGCGTTCGGCCCGACCCCGCCTCGGGAAAGACGAATCCGGGGTGACACCATTCACCTCCCGTTCACCAGATATCGATCGGGCTGGTGATCGACTGACGACGTGGGAGGGATCCTGAAAGCCAAGGTGGGCGTCCCCAAGGTGAGCGTCGTGGTGCCGGCGTACAACTGCGGCCCGCACATCGAGAAGCTCGTCGCCTCGCTGCTGCGACAGTCGCTGCCCGCTGACGAGTTCGAGGTCGTCTTCGTCGACGACGGCTCGACCGACGACACGGCCACGCGACTCGACCGGCTGGCCGCCGAGCACCCACACATCCGGGTGCTGCACATCGAGAACTCCGGCTGGCCGTCGCGTCCGCGCAACCTCGGGATCGAGCACGCCCGCGGCGAGTACGTCTTCTTCGCCGACGACGACGACTGGTTCGCCGACGAGGCGTTGGAGCGGCTCCACGCCTGCGCGTCGGCGAACGACGCGGACATCGTGATCGGGAAGATGGCCGGCTACGGGCGACCTGTGCCGCGGGAACTGTTCCGGAAGAACCGCTTCGACGCCACCCTGGCCAACTCCCCCCTGATCGACAGCCTGACCTGCCACAAGCTGTTCCGGCGCTCCTTCCTCATCGAGCACGGTCTGCGGTTCCCGGAGGGCGGCAAGCGTCGGCTGGAGGACCACTCGCTCGTCGTCCGGGCCTACTTCCTGTCCCGGCGCACATCGGTCTTGTCCGACTACCTGTGCTACCACCACGTCCACCGGGGCGACGGTAGGAACGTCACCGCCGGCGAGATGGACCCGGCGAGCTACTTCGCCAGCGTGCGGGAGGCGCTGGACGTGGTGGACGCCCACACCGAGCCGGGCGCGCTGCGGGACCGGCTGCACCGGCGCTGGCTGCGCAACGAGATGCTCAGCCGACTGCGCGGCAAGCGGCTGCTGGACGCCCCCGAGGCATGGCTGGAGCAGGTCGCACTGGAGACCCAGAAGGTCATCCAGGACCGCTTCGCCCCAGGCGTCGCCGCCGGGCTGCCGCCCCTGCTCCGCGCCGTGGCGTACCTGGCCGAGCGGGGCCGCGTCGCGGACCTGCGCCGGCTCGCCTCCTGGGAGGCGGGCATCGCCGCACACGGCAGGATCGACGAACTCCAGCACGCCGACCACGCCGTCACGGTGACCGTGGCCGCCGAGCTGCGCTCCGCGAACGAGCCGGTCGGCTTCCGCGCCGACGACGGCCGCGACGTGCTGATGCTCCCGATGGAGGAGATCGCCCCCGAGGTGCTGGACGCCACCGCGCAGGTGCGGAAGGCGCGCCTCGACCTGGTGGCCCGCCACCGGGAGACCGGCGGCGAGATCTTCCTTCCGATGACCTTCCGGACCGAGCGGGTCACCGGCGCGACCGGAGCGGACATCGTGCACCTGGTGCACCGGGCCACCGCGACGATCGACTTCGCCGCCCTCAACGGTGGCCGGACCAGGGGCAGTTGGATGCTCAAGGCCCGGATCTCCAATGTGGGCTGGACCGAGGACGCGCGCCTGCCGCTGGTGTTCATCTGCCGGGCCGACGGCTCGCGACCCCGGATCCGCGACGAGCGGAAGGTGTGGAACCGGGTGCGGTCGGCGGTAGGCCGGCGGATCAAGCGCTGATCCGCCCGCCCGGGTCGTGGAGTGGCGCCCTCGACCGATGGGCGGTCGGCTGCGAAACTGTGTGCGGTCAGCGAGTGGGGGGTGTGGATGAGCAACGGCTGGGTGCTGCCCGACGAGGTGCTTCGGGACGCACCGGCGTACACGCCACGTCCCGGTGAGCTTGCGGATCTGGAGCTGCTACTGACCGGCGCGTACGCCCCTCTGACTGGCTTCATGACCCGCGCGGACCTGGTCTCGGTCAGCCGGCGCGGCCGGCTGGCCGACGGCATACCGTGGCAGGTCGCTGTCGTCCTCCAGGTGCCGGCCGCACTGGCGCAGAGCTTCGACCCGCGCGACCCGGCCCGCCGGGCACTCGTCCTGACCGACGGGGAGGGCGCCCCGGCGGCCGCGCTGGACGTCGCCGACGTCTGGCCGGTACGCGAGGGTGTGGCGGGGGTCGGCGGGCAGGTCCGGCGACTGGGCGACGGTGGGCACGGTCCGTTCCAACGGCTGCGCCGCAACCCGGAGGAGGTCCGCGCACTGCTGCCCCCGGGCCGGGTGCTCGGGGTGATCGCCGATCGGCCGCTGCATCGTCCGCAGCTCGCCCAGATCGCGCATGCCGCCCGCACCCTGGCCGCTCATCTGCTCGTCCTGATCCCGATCGGTGAGGGTGGCGCCGACGGGCTTCCACCGGAGGCGCTGGTCCGTGCGATCTTCGCCGCACGGGACCGCATGCCACCCGCCACCCTGGTCGCGGTGCCGCTGTCACACCGACGCGAAGAGATCAGTGACGCGCTGCTGCGCGCCCGGGTTTCCGCCGCGTACGGGGTCACCCACCTGCTCTCCACCGGGGAGATGCTCTCCGGCGCCGGGTTGCGGGTGCTGGTGCCACGCGAACTCGCGTACGACAACCGGGACGGGCAGTGGCGCTGGCGGGAGGACATCCCACCGCGCAACCGCCGGCTCGCGCTGACCCAGGCGGAGATCGACGACCTGCTCGACCGGGGCTTCCCGCTGCCGGAGTGGCACACTCCGCCCGCTGTGGCGCGGGAGTTGGCCCGGGCCCGGCCGCCGCGTCGGCAGCGTGGGCTGGTGGTCTTCCTGACCGGCCTCTCCGGCTCCGGCAAGTCGACCATCGCCCGTGGGCTGGCGGACGCGCTGCGGGAGAGCGGCGACCGCACGGTGACCCTGCTCGACGGGGACGTGGTGCGCCGGGAACTCTCCGCCGGGCTGAGCTTCAGCAAGTCCGACCGGGATCTCAACGTACGCCGGATCGGCTGGGTGGCCGCCGAGATCGCCCGGCACCGTGGGGTGGGCATCTGCTGCCCCATCGCTCCGTACGCGGCAGCCCGGGCCGCCGCCCGGGAGATGGCCCTCGCCGCCGGGGCGGATTTCGTGCTGGTGCACGTCGCCACTCCGTTGGAGGTGTGCGAGCGGCGGGACCGCAAGGGCCTGTACGCGCGGGCGCGCGCCGGCCTGCTCACCGGGATGACCGGCATCGACGACCCGTACGAGGAGCCGACCGACGCCGATCTGGTGCTCGACACCACGGAAATGAGCGTGGCGGACGCCGTGCAGGCAGTGCTGCACCACCTGACCGATACCGGCTGGGTGGAGCTGAAGATCGCCACCGCCTGAGGCGTCGCCCCACCCTTTCCTTTCACCGCTGAGCCGCACGCGCTAGTGTTCATCTTTGTTGGAACACGTTTGACCGCGTGAGGTACGTGGACGTCCGGGGAGGCACGGCTGATGCTCGCTCAACAGCGGCAGGCGGCCATCCTCGAGCGGGTCCGCTCGACCGGCGGGGTCCGGGTCAGCGAGTTGGCCGGCGAGTTCGGCGTGTCCGACATGACCATCCGGCGTGACCTGGACGCGCTGCACGAACGCGGCCTGCTGGCCAAGGTGCACGGCGGCGCCACCACCACCGGGCCCAGCTCGACCGACGAGCCGGGCTTCCGCGCCAAGTCGGTCCGCCAACTGCCGGAGAAGGCGGCGATCGCCGACCGGGCGGCCCAACTGGTCCGGCCGGGAGCGGCCATCGCGCTCTCCGCGGGCACCACCACCGCCGAACTGGCCCGCCGGCTGGTGGACGTGCCCGACCTGACCGTCGTCACCAACTCGCTGCCGGTGGCCGAGATCCTGCACGCGGGCGGCCGCCCGGACCAGACGGTGGTGCTGACCGGCGGCGTACGCACACCGTCGGACGCGCTTGTCGGCCCGCTCGCGGTCGGGGCCGTCCGGTCACTGCACCTCGACCTGCTCTTCCTGGGCGTCCACGGCATCACCGAGCGGGCCGGCTTCACCACCCCGAACCTCATGGAGGCGGAGACCGATCGGGCGCTCGTGGCCGCGGCAGACCACCTGGTGGTGCTCGCCGACCACACCAAGTGGGGCACTGTGGGCATCTCCTCGATCGTCGCACTGGCGGCGGCCCACGTACTGGTCAGCGACGACCGGTTGCCCCCACCCGCACGACGGGTACTCGGCGAACAGGTGGGCGAACTGATCACTGTGCAGGCGAGGGGCGGGCCGCGTGACGCGCACGCCGACAACTGAGGGGACGGCGCCGTGAAGCGCACCGCGATCGACTTGGCCGACGGCCGGGAACTGATCTACTTCGACGAGCGCGACGACGCGGTCCGCGACCAGCCGGACCGCCGGGACCTGCCGCCGCCTCCGCCCGCCTCACAACTGCGGTACGACCCGCTCACCGACGAGTGGGTGGCGGTCGCCGTGCACCGGCAGACCCGCACCTTCCTCCCGCCGGCGAACGAGTGCCCCCTCGACCCGTCGGTGGGCGACCGGCTGACCGAGATCCCCGCGCCCGACTACGACGTGGTGGTCTTCGAGAACCGGTTCCCGTCACTCAGCGGTCGGGTGGCCGAGGAGCCCGGCGAGATCACCCCGTTCACACCGGTCCGGCCGGGCGTCGGCCGGTGTGAGGTCGTCTGCTTCACCTCCGACCACAACGCCTCCTTCGCCAGCCTGCCGCCGCGCCGGGTCCGCACCGTGCTGGACGCGCTAGCCGACCGCACCGAGGTGCTCGGCGCGCTGCCCGGCGTCGAGCAGATCTTCTGCTTCGAGAACCGGGGCGTCGAGATCGGCGTCACCCTGCACCACCCGCACGGCCAGATCTACGCGTACCCCTTCGTGACGCCGCGCACCCGCGCGCTGCTGGCCGCGGCACGCAGGCACGCCGAACGGACCGGCGGCGGCAATCTGTACGCGGACGTACTGGCCGCCGAGCGCGCCACCGGCGACCGGGTGGTCGTCGAGAACGAACACTGGACGGCGTTCGTGCCGGCGGCCGCGCGCTGGCCGTTCGAGGTACACGTCGCGCCCCATCGCGTGGTGCCGGACATCCCCGCGCTCAGCGACAGTGAGCGGGACGCCTTCGGGCCGCTCTACCTGGATCTGCTGCGCCGCTTCGACGGCCTGTTCGACATGCCGATGCCGTACATCTCGGCCTGGCACCAGGCGCCCGTGCGGATCGACCGCGAGCTTGGCCACCTGCACCTGCAGCTGTTCAGCATCCGGCGGGCGCAGGACAAGCTGAAGTACCTGGCCGGCTCCGAGTCCGGGATGGGCGTCTTCATCAACGACATCGCCCCGGAACGCGCGGCCGACCTGCTGCGCGCAGCCTGACCAGCACCGGCGCGGCGCGGGCGGCGCGGGAGCGTTGCGGGGCGCGCGTGACGCCGGAGCGGTGCGGGCGGCGCGGCGTCGGAGCATCGCGGGCGTCCGGTGTCCCTGGCGGCGCTTGAGCCCGGCGGGAAACAGGGCGCGGGGGGCCCGGGACAGGGCCCCCCGCAGGGAAGGGACGGCTGGCTGTGCACGGCACAGCCGGGAAGGCTGGCTGATCGGCGCACGGGTGCCGCGGGTCGACAGTGGTCAACCTTCCTGGACTCGACTGGCATCTCGTCCATCCTGGTCAACGAGGCGCGCCGGCCGCAGTGACGACGACCGGCACGGCGACGCCGGACACGCCGAAGCCCGCCGGCAGGGGTGCCGGCGGGCTCCGATGACGCGGTACGCCTGGATCAGGCAGCGATCTTGCGGGCCAGGTTCTCGTCGAGCGCGTTCATGAACTCGTCGGTGGTCAGCCACGGGGCGTCGCGCGAGATGAGCAGCGAGAGGTCCTTGGTCATCTGGCCACCCTCGACGGTGTCGACGATGACCTGCTCCAGGGTGTTGGCGAACTCGGTGACCGCCGGGGTGCCGTCCAGCTTGCCCCGGTGGGCCAGGCCCCGGGTCCACGCGTAGATCGACGCGATCGGGTTGGTCGAGGTCTTCTCGCCCTTCTGGTACTGCCGGTAGTGCCGGGTGACAGTGCCGTGCGCGGCCTCGGCCTCGACGGTCCGGCCGTCCGGGGAGAGCAGGACGGAGGTCATCAGACCCAGCGAGCCGAAGCCCTGCGCGACGGTGTCGGACTGCACGTCACCGTCGTAGTTCTTGCAGGCCCAGACGTAGCCGCCCTCCCACTTGAGCGCGGCGGCGACCATGTCGTCGATGAGCCGGTGCTCGTAGGTGATGCCGGCGGCGGCGAACTCGGACTTGAACTCGGTCTCGAACACCTCGGCGAAGATGTCCTTGAACCGGCCGTCGTACGCCTTGAGGATGGTGTTCTTGGTGGACAGGTAGACCGGGTAGTTGCGGTCCAGCCCGTACCGGAACGACGCTCGGGCGAAGTCCCGGATCGACTCGTCGTAGTTGTACATGCCCATGGCGATGCCGCCGCCGGGGAAGTTGGCGACCTCCATCTCCATCGGCGCGCCGCCGTCGGCGGGGGTGTAGGTGATGGTCACCGTGCCCGGGCCGGGAACGACGAAGTCGGTGGCCTTGTACTGGTCACCGTGGGCGTGCCGGCCGATGATGATCGGCTTGGTCCAGCCGGGGACCAGCCGCGGCACGTTGGACATGATGATCGGCTCACGGAAGACGACGCCGCCGAGGATGTTGCGGATGGTGCCGTTGGGCGACCGCCACATCTTCTTCAGGCCGAACTCCTCGACCCGGGCCTCGTCCGGGGTGATGGTCGCGCACTTGACGCCGACGCCGTGCTCCTTGATGGCGTTTGCGGCGTCGATGGTGACCTGGTCGTCGGTCTCGTCGCGGTGCTGGATCGACAGGTCGTAGTAGTGCAGGTCGACGTCGAGGTAGGGCAGGATCAGCTGCTCCCGGATCTGCTTCCAGATGATCCGGGTCATCTCGTCGCCGTCGAGTTCTACGACCGGGTTGTTTACCTTGATCTTCGCCATCGGCCGGCGCTCCTCTCGGGGGACACGTGCTCAAGCAGTACGAGCGTACTGCAATTGGGCCGGCAGCCCCCAGCCGGCCTCGACCGGCCGGCGGAACCGGGCTGCGCGGAACAGGAATGCCCTGGAATCATCGTCCGATGCCACTGAACCGCACCCTCGGGTCTATCACGGTCACCGCACTGACCGACGGTGAGGGTGCCTTCTTCCAGCCTCGCGCGGAGGCGTTTCCGCAGGCCACAGCGTCGCACTGGGCGGAGGCCGACCGGCGCGACCCTGGCTCGGTGACCGCCGACGGGCAGTGGTGGCTGCCGTTCCGCAGCTTCGCGATCCGCGACGGCGACGGGCCGGTCACGCTCGTCGACACCGGAATCGGCCCGGCCGACGCACCCGCCGCGAGCTGGGCACCCGTGCCCGGCCGGATGCCCGCCGAGCTGGCCGCCGCGGGCATCGACCCGGCCGACGTCCACACGGTGGTGCTCACCCACCTGCACAGCGACCACATCGGCTGGGCGGTCACCGGCACGCCCGGCCGGCCGCACTTCCCGAACGCGAGCTACCTGGTGCAGCGCGCCGAAATCGACGCCGCGGAGACGCTCAACCCCGGGCTACCGGCCGGCCTCGTCGCACCCTTGCGCGCCGCCGGCCAGCTCCGGGTGGTCGACGGCGACACCACCCTCACCCCGGCGGTACGTCTGCTGCCCACTTCCGGCCACACCCCCGGTCACCAGTCGGTGCTCCTGACCTCGGCCGACGAACGGATGCTGCTCACCGGCGACCTGCTGGTGCACGTGGTGCAGCTCGTCGACCCCGACCTGGCGTACGCCCACGAGGAGGACCCGGACCTCGCCCGCACCCGGCTGACCGCCCTGCGAGACCACTCCCCCACCGTCCTCGCCACCCCCCACCTGGGCACCCCCTTCACCCCGCACCCGTCCCGCTAGATCACCGGCGTAGGGGCGCCCAAGATCCACCCCACCCCACCCCGCGGCTCCCCGCCTGCCCCCGCTCCAACCCCCGCCCCACCTGGGTTGATCAAGGGGTTTGCGTCACCACAACCGCGAATCCTGACGCAAACCCCTTGATCAACCGGGGTGGGGGGGTGGGCGGGGTGGGGACGGGGTGGGTGGGGATGGGGGCGGGGTGGGTGGGGATGGGGAAGGGGGGGGGGGGGGGGGGGGGGGGCGGGGGGGGGGGGGGGGGGGGGGGGGGGGGGGGGGGCGGCGGTGGTGAGGGTGACGGCGATGAGGGTGGACACGGCGATGAGTGTGGGTCGCTGGCGTCTCA